>JAHCJK010000329.1 GCA_026184295.1 Planctomycetota bacterium | reverse complement strand
GCCCGGGATCGAGCGTCGCAGCGCTGGCCGCGTTGGGGATCGAAGGTCGAGGCGCGGCTGCGGTGGGAATCGAAGGTCGCGGCGCAAGCCGTTCGTCGGCGCTGAAAGCGCCAAATAATGTAGCCAGGGGTGAAGCGCAGCGAAGCCCCTGGAACCGGTGCCGCCCCGATGCGTAGCTCTGAAAGAGCGTGATACGAGGCGATCGATTCCGCCCTGGCGAATGGGTGGACGCACAACCAGGGGCTCCGCTGCGCTTCACCCCTGGCTGCATTAGGAAGCGCGTTCGGCGCACAACACCCTGTGGAATCGCCCCGCGCCCGCCGCGCTGGCTCACCGCGTGCAGATCAGCACCGCCACGAAGTGGCACGCCGACCCGCCGGTCACGAAGAGGTGCCAGATAAAATGGCCGTAGCGGACCTTGTGATCGATCAGGAAAAACGCCACGCCCGCCGTGTAGACGATCCCGCCGGCGATCAGCCACCAGAACCCCGCGCCCGGCATGGTGGACCAGAGCGGCCGGATCACCACGATGCCCATCCAGCCCATCACGACGTACAGGCCCGTCGAAAGCAGCATGTGCCGCACGCCGACGATCGCCTTGAGCAGAATGCCCGCGAAGGCCATGCCCCACACGAGCCCGAAGAGCATCCAGCCCCACGTCCCTTGCAGCACGCCCAGCGCAAACGGCGTGTAGGTGGCCGCGATCAGCAGGTAGATCGCCATGTGGTCGAGCACCTGAAAGGTGTCTTTGGCCCCCCCGCGCGGCATCGCGTGGTACAGCGTGGACATGAGATAAAGCACCACCATCGCCGCCGCGAAGATGCTCACGCCCACGATCCCGGCGGCGCTGCCCTTCTGCACCGCGGCCAGGATCAGGAACGGCGCGGCGACGATGGCCGAGAGCAGCGCCACGCCGTGGCTGATGCTGTTCGCGATCTCTTCGCCCTGCGACTGCGAACGCTGCGCGCCCTGCTGCTCGGACATGCCGGTCCTTTCTGATCCCGCGTTCGGTTTTCGAATCGAAGCCGCGTAGACCCTACGGGCCGGACGGCGAATGTCAATCCTGGCCTTCGGGCAGAAGAAAAAATCTTCGCCAAGCCGCGAGGCTCATCCGATATTTTCATCGTTGCCTTCCCGCTCTGGAAACGTAAACATCCACCCATGCGAAAGCGCGCGTGGCTCGAAGCAATCGGCGCAGGAACGTTCCTGTTCGTCGCCGGGTGTGGCGGCGGCAAGCCGCCCGCGACCCCGAACGCGCCCGCGCCCTCGGCCGTGCCGCGAGCGCCCGCGCCGGGACCTGCGCAGCCGGCCCCTGCGCCCGGACCTGCCCCAAGTCCTGCGCCTGCCGCGGACGCCGCCGCGCCCAAGGAATTCTCCGTGGACGCGGAGGCCTCGCTGCGCGCGCGCCTGACCGCGGTCGTCGCCGAATCGCCGCTCTGGAAGACGTACTTCGCGCACCGCCTGGCGCAGCCGGGCGCAAAGACGCCGCTGGTGGCCTTCAAGGCCGCGATGGCGCGCAAAACCGAGAAGCTACCGGGGCAGGCCCAAGGCGGCGGTTTTCTGCCCGGCTCGGTGACGCTGACGCTGAACGTCGCGGACGCCGCCGGCGGCGCGCCGCTTTATGCCAAGGACGCCACGCAGGCGCTGCCTTCGGTCGTCTGGACCAAAGGGCAGTCGCCGCAGGAGAAGGCCTTTCTCGAAGCCGAATCCGTCGCAATCCATGAACTGGCCGGCGACGCGGCGCTGATCCTGATGGCTGGGCATCCCGACGCGAAGACGGACTTTCTCCCCACGCTGCTGAGCACGCTGAACGACGAGAAGGCTCCCGTGCGCCTGCGCGCGCACGCCGCCGCGGCGCTGGGGCAGGTGCCCGAACCGCCCGCGGAGGTCTTCGAAAAGCTCGCACAGTACGCCTGCGTGCCCACGGCGGTGAAGATGGACACCAATCGCGTGGTGAGCAACGCCGCGCAGGCCGCGCTGACCAAGGCCGGTGCGCCCGCCGTTGCCGCGCTGGAACGGATGCTCGCTTCGCCCGAACGCGGGGCACCCGCGCTCGCCGCGAAGCAGCTCAAGGAATTCGGCGCGCCCGCCGCGCCCGCGCTGGCCAGCGCCGTCGCTCACCAAGACTGGAGCACCTACGTCGAAGTCACGCGCGCGCTCGCCGCCCTGGGCAAGGACGCCGCGCCCGCCGTCCCGGCGCTGATCGAACAGGCCAAGCTGCGCGATCCCATGCGCCGCGACGCCGCCGTCGAAGTTCTCGCCAAGATCGGTGCGCCCGCCGCCGAACCATTAAAGGAGGCCCTGGCCGCCGCCAAGACCGACGAGACCGCCGCCCCCGGCCTGATCGCTGCCCTCGAACGCCTCGGCCCCGACGCCCGCCCCGCGCTACCCGTGCTGGAAGAACTCGCCAAGAGCCCCAACCGCAGCCTGAGCAACCGCGCGAAAGCCGCGATCAAGAAAATCGGCGCACAGTGAACCGCAGTGATCAGAGATCAGTGAAAAGTGAACAGTGGGCAGAGAACGGTGAACCTCGAGCCATGGGCGGAGATCGCGAACGCTAAGGGATGCGCTGTTTGTGGGACAGGCGTCCCGCCTATCTGTTACTTGCCCCGCGCGCCCAAGCCCGCGCGTTTGCTCTGCGCATCCAAGCCAGCGTGCCGTTTGTAGCGCCGGCCTCCGGCCGGCAGTATCGCCGGCGTCCCGCCGGCCCAAGTCGCGCGAAGCGCGAAGCCCTTCGAAGGCCGGCGAGGACATGGCCGGCAAGATGCCGGCGCTACGGCGCTGGCCGCGCTCGGCGCCGGCCGTCAATGGCTTAGATCACGAGCCGTTTACGCCTGCTTTCCACTGCCAATTGCTATGAGATATATTTAACTTGTTTAACTGAAATACATTGCAGAAATTATATTCTCCATCACTCTGGTATAATCTGGTGTATACCAAAGTATGATTGGCCTCAAGAAGAACGATCCCCGACCGCTCTACCTCCAAGTAAAGGAGAGCCTCCGCGACGAGATTGCGGCGGGGCGGTTCCGCGTCGATCAGCCGATTCCCGACGAACGCACCCTCGCCAGTGACCTGGGGCTCAGCCGCATGACCGTGCGGCGCGCGCTCGTGGAACTCACCCAGGAAGGTTACTTCGAACGCATCCCCGGGCGCGGGACCTTTCTGCGCACGGACGCAGGAGCGGCAGGAGCGGCAGGAGCGGCGGGAGCGGCGGGAGCGGCGGGAGCGGCGGGAGCGGCGGGTGTGCCGGGCGCATCGGGTGCATCGGGCGCGCGGTCCGGCGACGCCGCGGCTCCGGGCGGCGCAGCGCGCGCGACCTCCGCAGGAGCTACCGGCACGTCCAACTCGACCGGCTCGCCCGGCGCG
>JAHCJK010000328.1 GCA_026184295.1 Planctomycetota bacterium | reverse complement strand
GCGTGTACAACCGCACGGCCAGCAAGACGGAGGAGACGGTGGCCCGGGCGCGCGCCGAGGGCGGGCTGCCTCTCGTCGGCCACGCGGACATGAAGTCTTTCGTCGCCTCGCTCAAGCGGCCGCGCCGCGTGGTCATCCTCGTCAAGGCCGGCAAGCCCGTCGACGAGACGATCGAGCAGCTGAAGCAGTACCTGCAGCCCGGCGACCTCATCGTCGACGGCGGCAACGAGTGGTACGAGAACACGGAGCGGCGGCAGGCGGCCGCCGCCGCCGCGGGCCTGCTCTACATGGGCATGGGCGTCAGCGGCGGCGAGAGCGGCGCCCGCCACGGGCCCTCGCTCATGCCCGGCGGACCCGCCGAGGGCTGGCAGCTCATGAAGCCCATCCTCGAGAAATGCGCCGCGCAGGTCGACTCGGGCCCGTGCGTCACGTACATCGGGCCGGGCGGCGCGGGCAACTACGTCAAGATGGTCCACAACGGCATCGAGTACGGCGACATGCAGATCATCAGCGAGGCGTACAGCATCCTCCGCAGCGTCGGCCAGCTCAGCAACGCCGAGCTGGCGGCCACGTTCAAGGCGTGGGACAAGGGCGAGATGCAGTCCTTCCTGGTCGAGATCACCGGCAAGATCTTCACCGTCAAGGACCCGCTGGGCACGGGCGAGCTCGTGGACAAGGTGCTCGACAAGACCGGCATGAAGGGGACGGGCAAGTGGACCGTGCAGGAGGCCGCCGAGCAGTCCGTCGCCTGCCCCGTCATCGCCTCTGCGCTCGACGCGCGCTTCCTCAGGTCTGCGGGCGGCAGCCGTCGCTGCCCGTCCTAGCGCACGCGCGCTCTGACAGCCGGTCGGCTCGCGCACAGCGGCCTGAAGGACGAGCGCGTGGCGGCCGCGCCCCTGTTCACGTGGGAGGCGCGGCCGTCGGCGGCGGCGGCGGCGGTCGCGCGCGACGAGCTGGTCGACCTCGTCCGCCAGGCCATGTACGCCGCCAAGATCTGCTCCTACGCGCAGGGCATGAACCTGATCCGCGCGGCCGGTGAGACAAAGTCGTGGGGGCTCAACCTGGGCGAGATTGCGCGCATCTGGAAGGGCGGCTGCATCATCCGCGCCGTCTTCCTCGACAAAATCCGCCAGGCCTTCGAGAAGTCGCCGGAGCTGCCGAACCTGCTCCTGGACGAAGGCTTCCGCGCGCAGATCGGCGAAAAGATTCAGGATTGGCGCACCGTCGTCGGCTACAGCCTGCAGCTCGGGATTCTCTCGCCCGCGATCTCGGCCTCGCTCGCCTACTTCGACGCCCTGCGCCGCGAACGCCTGCCGGCCAACCTGATCCAGGCGCAGCGCGACTTCTTCGGCGCGCATACCTTCGAACGCACCGACAAGGCCGGCTCGTACCACACCATGTGGACGTCCGACCACCACTCGACGCGCTGAACCGGTTCAGCCGCGCCGCTGCACGAACGCGCGGGGGCTCAGGCCCTCGCGCTGCCGGAAGCGGCGGCTGAAATAGAGCGCGTCGGAGAACCCGAGACTCGCCGCGACCTCCTTCACGCTGGCGCGTTCCGCCAGCAGGCGTTCCTTGGCGCGCTCCAGCTTGCAGCGCAGCACCGCCGCCCCGACCGTTTCGCCCGTGTGCGCTTTAAAAACCCGCGCCAAATACGCCTCGTTGACGTGGACGTGTTCCGCGAGGTCTCGCAGCGTGACCGGGCGCGCCAGATTCCGGCGTATGTAGCCGAGCGCGCGGCCGACCAGCACCTGCGCCTGCGACAGCCCCGGCTTCGCGCCCGCCGCCAGCGTCTCCAGCACTTCCGCCGTCAGCCGCGCGAGCATGCCCAGAAATAACGCCTCCGCCGCCAGCGCGTGCCCCGGCTGCGCTTCGCGCTGGATCGCATGGAGTTCGCCGAAGTCGCGTTCGACCCGCGCGGGATCGCGGGCCTGATGCCGCCCGGGCAGCACGATCAGCCGCGCGAAGCCGGGGGCGTGCCGGTCGAGCTGCCGGCGCAGGTGCGCCCACGCGCGCAGGTCCCCGTGGACGTTCTCCCCGGAACACCCGGCCGAAAAGTGCGCGTGGTACGCGCGCACGGGCCGCTCGGACCGCCGGATCCCGTAGGCGTCTTCCGGCGTGAAGAAGATCCAGCCGCCCGCGCCGACCTCGGCCTCCCCCGCGTCGCTCAGGAACGTCATCGCGCCCTCGGCCACGTAGTGGAACTCGAACTCCCCGCTGCGCCGGGGCCGCAGGCCCGGCGGCGTGCCTTGCAGCAGGAGCAGCCGGCTGATCTGGAAGGGGCCGCCGCCCGCGGGGCCTTCGAGGGTATAGATCGTCCCTGTTTTCATAAGGACCTATGGTACGAGAGAACCGTGAATTAGTCAAAATCGTCCATATATTCGCGGCAATCGTCCATCAACCTTTCTCGTCATACCTGCGATTGATCTATAGCGAAGCACCCGGTTCAACGTAGGACTCAAGGAGCGCGACATGCATCTGCGAAATCTGGCACTGGCGGTTCTTCTCTCGGCGGGAACGCTGGGCGCGGCGGACGGCGGCAAGGTGGCCGCGCTGCGCGTGCCGCAGGGCGGCATCCAGCCTCAGGTGGAAGCCGACGCCTCGGGCACGGTGCACATGATCTACTACAAAGGCGACGCCAAGGGCGGCGACATCTTTTACGTGAAGTCCAAAGGCGGCGCGGCGTGGTCGAATCCGCTGCAGGTGAACAGCCAGGCCGGCAGCGCCGTGGCCATCGGCAACGTGCGCGGGCCGCATCTGGCCGTGGGCAAGAACGGCCGCGTGCACGTGGCCTGGATGGGCTCGGGCGCCGCGCAGCCGAAGGCCCCCGGCAACCAGTCGCCCATGCTGTACGCGCGCCTGAACGACGCCGGCGACGCCTTCGAAGCGCAACGCAACGTCATGCAGGCCACCGGGACGCTCGACGGCGGCGGCACCGTGGCCGCCGACGCGAACGGCATGGTCTACGTCGTCTGGCACGGCACCGCCGGGCAGGCCAAGGGCGAAGACAGCCGCGCCGTCTTCGTGGCGCGTTCGAGCGACGAGGGCAAGACGTTCGCGCGCGAGACGCAGGCCTTCGCGCAGCCGACCGGCGCCTGCGCGTGCTGCGGCATCAGCGCGATGGCCGACGCCAAGGGCAACCTGTACATCCTGTACCGTTCGGCGATGAACCGCATGGACCGAGACATGTTCCTGCTCGTCAGCAAGGACAAGGGCGCGACCTTTCAGGGCACGGACATCGCGCAGTGGCGCGTGGGCAACTGCGTGATGAGCACCTCGCGCTTCTGGGACGCGGGCGACGGCGTGCTCCTGACGTGGGAGACGATGGACCAGGTCTACTTCGGCAAGACGGCGCTCGGCGCGGCCGCGGTGCC
>JAHCJK010000327.1 GCA_026184295.1 Planctomycetota bacterium | reverse complement strand
GACGCCGGCTTCGCCGCAGGGTGGACTGGGCCGTTTGCAGTTCACTGTCCACTGTTCACTGTTCACTGTCCACTGTTCACTCGGCCGTTTGCAGTTCACTGTTCACTGCCCACTGTTCACTGCTCACTGTTCACGGCCGTCACACCTTCACTTCCGCCTGCTCGCACGGCAGTTTGCGGATGTATTCGGCGACTTCGCGGTAGTTGTTCACCTTCATGGGAATGATCCAGGCGGCCTCGCCGTTCTTGAACTGAATCTCGATGCGCCACACGCCGGTCGTGCTGGTGCGCGGATTGAAGTGCATCTGGCGAACGACGCGGCTGAGGTCGGCCCAGGCGAAGGTCTTGCCGTCGCGGCGGACGAGGCCTTCTTCCGTAAAGGCGCGCACCGAGCGCGCGTGCCCGCGGCGCACGAGCCAGAAGACCGCGCCGAAACAGAGCAGGCACATGACGCCGATGGCGACCGGCGCGAGCCCGCGGCCCTTGGACAGGCCGCCGATCGCCACCAGCAGTCCCATCGGGACGAAGAAAAGGCCGAGCAGCATCACCAGGATGAACTGGAGCTTGTCCGCCTTCACGTCCAGACGGTCCATGGCAGCCTTTCGCGCGCGGGGTCAGCCGACGCGGTTGCGTTCCTTGCCGCTCTCGAACGCGCGGATGTTCGCGCCGATCTCGTCCAGCAGGCGCTGGCGGGATTCGAGCGTGCTCCAGGCGCTGTGCGGCGTGACGACCAGGTTGTCGAGTTCCTTCGCGGCGAGCACCAGCGGGTGGTCGGCGGGCGCGGGCTCTCTGGTGGCGACGTCGAAGCCGGCGCCGGCGATCCACTTCCCTTTCAGCGCTTCGATCAACGCGGCTTCGTCCACCAGGCCGCCGCGCGAGGCGTTGATGAGGAAGGCGCTCTTCTTCATCAGGCCGAATTCGTCCTTGCCGATGATGTTCTTGGTCTCGGGCGTGAGCGGGCAGTGCAGCGTCACGACGTCGGACTGCTGGAGCAGCACGTCGAAGGGCGTGCGCCCCTCGGGAACGTTCGCCTGGCCCTTGCGACCGGCGGCGAGCACCTTCATGCCGAAGCCTTCGGCGATCTTCGCGACGCTCTTGCCGATGTCGCCGTGGCCGACGATGCCAAGCGTCTTGCCTTCCAGTTCCACGCAGGGATACGTGAGCAGCGTAAAGATCGGGCTCTTGGACCACGCGCCGGCCGCGACATCCTGCGTGTAGCGCCCGCAGTGGTTGGCGAGTTCCAGAATCAGCCCGAAGGTATGCTGCGCGACGGAGGCGCTCGAGTAGCCGCGCACGTTGCAGACGGGAATCCCGCGCCTCTTGGCGGCCTCGATCTCGACGTTGTTGAAGCCCGTCGCGGCGACGGCGATGAGCTTGAGCGACTTCGCCTCGGGGCTCGCGAGGACCTTCTCGTCGATCGGAATCTTGTTCGAGACGACCACGTCGGCGCCGAGCAGGCGGCCGGCGGTCTCGCCGGGCTTCGTGAAACGGTGGAAGACGCACTCCCACGAGTCGGTGAACTGCTTGAACGAGACGTCTTCGCGGTCGAAGGTCATCGCGTCGAGAAAAACGATCTTCCACTTGGGCATGACGTTGCTCCTGGATCGCCGGGGACGCGCGCATCCTACACGCAGGGCGGGCCTCCTTTAAGAGAAGATTGCGCGGGCGCGCCATTTTTCGGGCATGCCGGGCGCATGAAAGGTTGGACGCAGGGGCCTCCAGGGCGTACACTGGTCTTTTCCGTGAACCATCGATGCAAGGGGCGGTGCCATGGGAGCCACGTACTCGAACGTCACGCTGAAGGGGCCCGGCCAGGCCGACATCGTCAAGTATTTGAAGGAGTCCGGCTGGACCGCGTACGTTTCCCCTTCGCACGACCGCTATCACGTCGTCTATCCGGGGATGTTCGAGTACTACCAGAGCGCGGCGCGCGACACGACCGGCCACTTCGATTGCTTCGGCATCGCCTCCGTCGTCTTCGAGGACGCGTACCTGTACTACGAGCTGTACCAGGGCGGGCGCATGATCGACAAGTACGTCTCCAACGCCATGATCATGGACGAGAACCAGTTCATCGCGCCGGAGCCCCGCGGCGGCGACGCGCGACTGCTCTGGCAGACCTTCGGCGCGCAGACGACGATCAAGCGCATCGAGAAGCTGCTGCGCAAGCCGCACCAGGAAGCCGACGGTTACGAAGCGGCGAGCAAGCGCCACCGCGACCTGGTCGGGATGCTCGGGCTGCCCCCGGCCTGCGTCTGCTGCAACTACGATCTGATCGAAGGGGGCGGAAGCCCCGAGGGCACCAAGGCGAGCGATTTCGTCCACGTCGGCGGGATGTAAAGCGGCCCGGCGCTACTTCCTCGTACGCACCACCGGTTCCAGCAGGTTCTCCACGGGCGCGTTGTCGTCGGTGAGCACGCGCCCGCCGCTCTTCTCCTTCAGAATCTTCATCTCGTTGGCGGTCAGCAGCGCGCCGGGAAACTCGGTCTCGTGCCCGGGCAGCCAGGCCGAAAAGTCCATCTCGGTGTCGCTGGCCGCGACGACGAAGGTGTCGCGCCCGTTCTTCACGCCCAGTTTCTCGGTGGTGAAGACGTAGACGTGCTTGAAGACCGGCTTGAGCGTGTTCACGTACGCGCCGAGGAGCAGGGCGAAGTCCCAGTCGTCGATCACGTTCACCATCAGCGCGCCGCCGGGCTTCACATGCGCGTGCAGCTTCTCGGAGAACTCGTACGTGGTCAGGTGCCAGGGCACCGAGAGGTCGCTGAAGGCGTCGCCGAAGATCAGGTCGTACTGCGCGCCGGCGGGCAGGTCGTCCACGGTGTTGCGCGCGTCGTTGATGAACGTGCGGATGGGCGTGTCCCGCGGCAGGCCCAGCGCGGCGTGGTTGGCCTCCAGCACCAGCGGATCGATCTCGGCCACGTCGCACGCGGAACCCGGCCATTCGTACTGAATCCAGCGCGGAAACGTGTACGCGCCCCCGCCCAGGAAAAAGACGCTCACCTTTTCCTTCGTGCCGACGAACTTGCGGGCCACGTCGGCGTAGACGAGCTCGTAGTCGTACTCCAGATGCGCGGGGTCGTTCACGTCCACGTACCCGTGGATCAGGTAGTCCAGGCTCAGCACGCGGATGGTGCGGGTCTTGTCCGCGTCGCTCTTGTCCGAGTCCACCTTCACGAACTGGTAGTCGCCGTCGCGCGCGAAGAGGTACTCCTCCCAGTCGCCGGTCCAGACGTAGTTCTTTTCCGCCTCGGACCAGCGCCGGACTTTGTAGGCCTCGCGCAGGCCCAGGCGGTTCGCCGCGGCCTTCAGCGCCGGCTGGGCGGAGACCGAGAGGTAGATCGCGGCCAGCACCACCGCGACCCAGACGCCGTGCACGATCCGCTTCGGGCCCAGCACCAGGCCCATCAGCCCCAGGCCCAGCGAGACGAACATCACCACGCCCTTCGCGCCGAGGGCCGAGATCAGCCAGAA
>JAHCJK010000326.1 GCA_026184295.1 Planctomycetota bacterium | reverse complement strand
ATGATCGGTGGAAATGCGCGCCTGGTATGTCGGCCTTTCAGGCCTGCACGTCCGCGCTCCGTCCACCAGGGCCTTACGGCCCTGGCTATGTCAGTCCGGCCCTTCGGGCCTCTTCCTTGGGCGTGTTCGAAGACCGACGAGGATGCCTGCAATGCATTGAAAAAAATCGCGCCACGCGAACCTGCTCAACGACGAAGCCCAACCAATTCCGGCCACGGCGCGTTTACGTATACGTTTACTTCCGATTCGCCTACATCCCACGTTACGCGCGTTACGAGTTACGTCTTACGTTTTACGTTTTACGTTCTACGCTTTACGTTTTCCGCAACCGCCTCATCACTTCGTTGCCGCCCTTGCCAAAGTAATCCGCCAACGTCTTGTATTCCGAGAAGAGATCCGAGTAGGCGCGCGCGGCCTCCTTGAGCGGCGTGAAGGTCTTCTTGCGCACGCCGCCCATGGCCTTGGCCGCGGAGGCGAAGCCGTCGTGGCCCCCGCCCTTCGCGCCGGCGGCGACGGCCCCGAGAATCGCGGCGCCGACCGCGCAGGCCTGGCCCGAACGCGCGACCTCGATCTCGCGCGCGCAGACGTCGGCCAGAATCTGCAGGAACGCGGGATCCTTTTCGGCGATGCCGCCGCTGGTGACGATGCGCGTCACCGGCAGGCCCTGGGCCTCGAAGTTTTCCACGATCACGCGCGTGCCGAAGGCCAGCGCCTCCTGGAGGGCTCGGTAGATCGCTTCGGGCGGCGTCGAAAGCGTCAGGCCGACGAGCGCGCCGCTGAGATCCGGGCGATTGAGCGGGCTGCGGTTTCCGTTCAGCCAGTCGAGCGCGATCAGGCCCGTGCCGCCGGGCGCGTACTTCGCCGCGCGCGAAGCCATCACCGCGTGCTCGCTGGACTTTTTCTTCTTCGCTTCGGAACGAATCGCGTCGCCGCTGAGTTCGCGGACGCACCAGGCCCACAGGTCGCCGCCGCCGGCCTGCCCGGCCTCGTAGCCCATCAGCCCCGGCAGGATGCCTTCCTTCACCGACCCGGCCACGCCCGAGACCGCCGGGGCGTCGGGCGCGCCGAGCAACATGTGGCAGAAGCTCGTGCCGAGGATGATCGCGAGTTCGCCCGGTTGCGCCAGCGAACAGGCCGGCACCGCCGCGTGCGCATCGATGATCGCCGCGCCCACCGGCGTGCCTTCGCGCAGACCGAGCCGCTTGGCCCACGCCGCCGTCAGCCCGCCCACGCGCGCGCCTGCCGCTTGTACCTCGGAGCCCGTCAGCTTCGCGTTCAGCCCGCGCAGCCCCGGATTCAGCGCCGCGAGAAAATCCTCGGAGGGAAAGCCTTCGCCTTCGGCCCAGCAGGCCTTGTAACCCGCCGCGCAGGCGTTGCGCGTCTCCGTGCCCGTCAGTTGCCAGATCACCCAGTCGCCGGCCTCGACGACGCGCTCCGCCGCCGCGTAGACCTCCGGCGCGCGTTCCAGCGTCTCCAGGAGCTTCGGCTGGAGCCACTCGCAGCTTACGCCCGCGCCGTAGCGTTTGAGAAACCCTTCGCCGCGCTGCCGCGCGAGCGCGTTCACGCGGTCGGCCTGTTCCTGCGCCGCGTGATGCTTCCACAGCTTCACGTACGCGTGCGGGTTCTTCGCAAAGTTCTTCTGGAAACAGAGCGGCTCGCCGCGGGCATCCGCCGGAAGCACCGTGCACGCGGTGAAATCGACGCCGATGCCGACGACCGCGTCGGGCTTCACGCGCGCCGATGCAAAGGCCTTCTTCGTCGCCTGCGCCAGCCCGTCGAGGTAATCCTGCGGATGCTGCAACGCGAACTCCGGCGGCAGCTTCTTCCCCGCCAGCGAGGCACTCATCACGCCGTGTGCAAACGCCACGACGCCCGTGCCGAGTTCGCGCCCGTTGGCCGTATCGACCAGGATCGCGCGTACGGATTCGGTGCCGAAATCGAGCCCCAAGGCGACGCGTGGCATAAGCAGGTCCCCGTAATCCCCGTTTGGCTCACTCGTGTGAGCACATGGTATTATGCGAAGGCGGAGCGGATGTCAAGAGGGCGCGCGAAGGTCCTTATTTCACCGCAGAGATCGCAGAGCGCGCGGAGAACGGCATCTGCTGATTCTTAAAAGCCGTTCTCTGCGACCTCTGCGTGCTCCGCGGTGAAAAATGTCTCCCGATCTCTTCCCGCCCGGCCGTGGTGCCCTTCGAAGACTTCGGTACGGCTTGCGGCTCCGCCGCCTGCTGTGCGGAAAGGCTCCGCCTTTCCGGCACACGCCAAAGCTTAAAATAGGGAGAGGCTGCGCCTCGACCTCCCCCGGAGGCGCAGCCTCCGAGATCATGGGCATCCGCAGCCGGAAGGGCATAGCCCTTCCGCACAGCAGGCGGCGGAGCCGCTCTTCCACCCAACCGCCTTAATCGGATCCCGCTGCGCGTATCCCGGAGCAATTCCAACGTGGATAGGTGGTTCACCCTGGGCGCACTTCGACTCCGGACCCACAACCCTCCCCGCGCGAGGCCCGCAGGGCCGGCCTGTCATAGCCAGGGCCGTAAGGCCCTGGACCGTCGGCGCCCACCCAGGCGGAGGCCTGAAAGGCCGGCATAAGCCATCGGCCGTAAGCCCGGCCCGGCGCTCGTCCCTCCCCCGGTGACACGCGCGCCTCCTCGCGCTATAATGCCGGCCTCGACGTACCTCGCACCCGAGGCCCCTTCATGAGCGACACGCCCGCGAAGCCCGGCGACTACACCATCCGCCAGACCACCGACCTGCCGCTCTGCTACTGCTTCAACGTGAAAGAGCAGGCCGTCGTCGCGGCCATCCAGACGAAGAAACTCAAGACCGTGCGCGAAGTCCAGACCGCCACCAGCGCCGGGTGCGGCTGCGGTTGCTGCCAACCCGACATCCAGACGCTGCTGGAACAGTCCGCCAAGGGCGAACCGATGGGCATCAAAGTGCCCGTGATCGAAGCCCGCGACGCCAAGCCGCCGATGGAGATTCCGCCGCCGAAGATTTAGCGTTTATTTCAAACCTGGAATTCTCGCATGCCCAAGATCTGTCTAGTCATTGGACTTAAACATCCGGCCGCAAAAACGAAGGTCGTTCAGGCCATTCGAGAAATAACGGGAATGCCACTGAACGAAATTCTGCATCGACTGGCCCGCCGCATCCCCATGATTGAAGTTACGCTTTTCGGTAACAACATGCCGGAGATCACCGCGCAACTGCGCAGCCTTATCAAGACCATTCCAGAAGCATGCGGCACGATAAAAATTTACGAATTGCCGGACGATGCCGCGCTTGAAAACAACAGCAATCTAGCCGCTTATGAAATTCCAGCCACCACGCTGGGAAACATCCTCCGCGGGTTCGAGGAACGCATCCGAGGCTTGCTAGAATCGGAATAATGGAGCCTACTCCAAACATGTCCGATTTGATTCTATGGCCGGCATGCTGCGCCCGCTGCTCCGCATCCCGCGGCACAACACTTCGCTTCGCTG
>JAHCJK010000325.1 GCA_026184295.1 Planctomycetota bacterium | reverse complement strand
CGCCCAGTCGATGCCGCCCCAGCGCCGTTCGGGAAAGGCGGCGTCGAGCCAGACCAGGCCGACAAAGAGCCCGCCGGCCGCGGCGGCCTGGCCTTTCAGCAGCAGCGCCGCGGACTCAAGCGAAGCCGCCGAACAGACCAGCGCCTGAAAGAGCACGTACAGCGCGTACGCCGCGTTCACCGCGCAGAAACTCGCCGCCACCCGCCGCCGGGGCGATTCGAGGCTGTAAAACCCGAACCACGCCGCGCCGCTCAGCGCGATGCCGCCCATGACCGCCAGACCGAGCAGATAATAAGGAGGAGCGGCAGGCATGCGCAGCGTCGAGCCCAGGGTGAACGCGTCGAGTCCTGACGCAGTCTAGCCACCCCCGGCGGCGAAGGCCACCGCATTGCCCGCCGGTCCGGATGGTGCTGGCTCGCGGGGCGGCGTGGAATCATAATGACGATGCAGGCAGGCGATAAGCGCGCTTGCTTACCTTCGTACGGAGCGCGGCACTACTTGGACGGGATGCCGAACAAGCTCAATACTTGAGGCCCTGAGCGTTATCCTAGATTGGCAAAAAAAGCAGAACTCGACAACCCAGTGCCGGCCGCTTCGTTTGGTTCTTGCCTCATAGACTTCGTCCCCATTTTCACGAATGGCGAAATTTTTCCGCGTGCCAAAGCTTGCGTTCAGGCTTCGAACCGCTTTCAAGGTCAACGTGTACCTTACAAGAATCTCCTGCTTGCCCTTCCTTAGGTCGCTCCTCTTCGTCAGGATTTCGTGCCGCGAGCAACCGTTTTGAAGTTGAATGACCACGGTGCGGTAAGCCAGGGAGTGGTGCAGGCTCGTCATGATGCTGTCGTGTGCGATTAAGCTCAACTGCTTGCATGCCGCCCTTCCCGCATAGACACGCTTTCCCGGCAACGCTGGTTCACCCAATGCAATCTCCTCGCTCGCCTAACGCGATCCATTTTTTTCATGGAGAAGGAAATTCGGGCATGCGCTACTTCCGCGGAAGCTGGTCGATGACGGCGATGATTTCGTGCGGCTGCAGGTAGCCGATGTTGCCGCCCGGCTGCGCGCGCTTGACCTCGTCGGGCTCCTTGCCGCGGAAGGCATGCACGGCGGAGACCACGGACGCCTGCCGGTCCACCACGGTCATCACGCAGACCTCGATCAGGGCGTCTTCCTTCGGGCCCTCGTCCTTCACCGTCTTGCCTTCACGGTCCACCCGGACGTACTTGCCCACCTTCACCTGCTTGCGGTCGAGCAGAATCACGGAACCGATCTCGTCCACGCTTCCCGCGCGGATGGCCGGGTCGATCGACCACATCACGCCGTCCAGGTCCCTGCGCTCCAGGTCGTAGACGACCGCCTTGCCGCGCAGGTAGGGCCCGTCGGGGGCCTTGGACGCGGGGACCGTCGAGAGCTCTTCGAAGCGCGCGGTCATCGCCTTGGTGTTGTCCAGATCGGAGCCGATCTTGATCCATACGTAGCCCGCGCCCGCCACCAGGACCAGCGCACCGCCCAGCAGGAGTACCATCGTCATGCCGCCGCCGCGTTCCGCCATAGGACCTCCTTATGCGACAGCGCGGATATGCCATACGTCGCGCGCTGCGCCTGCATACGAAACCGGACCGGAAGCCGGCCGCTAGACCGTCAACGCGATCTTTCCGAACTGTGCCCCGGCTTCCATGCGCGCGAGGGCCTGCGCGGCTTCGGCGAGCGGGTAGACGCGGTCCATGACGGGCTTGAGCTTCGCGTGGGTGACGGCGGCGAGCATCGAGCGGAAGTCTTCGTGGCTGCCCATCGTCGAACCCAGAAAGCCGATGTGGTTCCAGTAGAGCATCTGAAGATTCACCTCGGCCTTCGGGCCGCTGGTGACGCCGCAGGTGACGATGCGCCCGCCGCGCCGCAGCGCCGCGAAGCTGACCGGCACCGTCGCCGCGCCCGCGGTATCGACGCAGAGGTCCACGCCGCGCCCGCCGCTCCAGGCCTTGGCTTCCGCGCCGGGATCGGCCGAAGTCCGGTAATTGATGCCGTGGGCCGCGCCGAGTGCCTTCGCGCGCGCGAGTTTCTCGTCGGAGGAACTGGTCACGACCGCCCGGCCTCCGAACATCGTCACGATCTGAAGCGCGGCGAGCGCCACGCCGCCGCCGATCCCGTGGATCAAGACGGTCTCGCCGGCCTTGAAGCGCGCGCGCGTGAAGAGCATGCGCCACGCGGTGAGGTGCGCGAGGTTCAGCGCGGCGGCTTCTTCCCACGAAAGGTGCGGCGGCTTGGGCGCGAGGTTGCAGGCGGGCACGAGGACTTTTTCGGCGTACATCCCTTCGAGCTGGAAGCCGAGCAGCTTGAACGACGGGCATTCGCTCTGGTCGCCGCGCAGGCAGAATTCGCACGCCATGCAACTCACGCCGGGGTTGACGACCACTTCGTCGCCGGGCTTCACCGAGGTCACGCCCGCGCCGGCTTTGTCCACGATGCCGCTGGCGTCGCTGCCGAGCACATGCGGCTTTTTCAGTTCCAGCCCCGGGCGGCCCTTGCGCACCCAGATGTCGAGGTGGTTCAGCGCGCCGGCCTTGACCGCGAGGCGCACTTCGCCCGGGCCCGGTTCGGGCTCGGGGAGTTCGCCGAGCGTGACCTTCTCGTTGCCGCCGAATTCGCTGATGTACGCCGCGCGCATGCCGTGTCCTCCCAGAGATCGTGAACGCTTCCCTTCCCCTCTCCTACTCTTCCGGCGCGTACGCGGCAATCCCGAATTCGCGGCTCAGCGCGCGCGCTTCCTGCGGGTCCGGCGCGATCACGCGCATCGCGTCGGCTTCGACCGCCGCCAGGTCGAGATCGCCCGCGAGCCGCCATTCGCCTTCGTGCTGCCACGCGCGGTGCTGCGCGAAGAGACGCTGCGCGCGCGAAAGATCTTCGAGCAGGACCGGAGGCAGGTATTCGACGGGGCGCGCGCCGAGCGCTTCAAGCACGTCGCGCCGGATCGCGAGGCCGTAGGGCCGCACGGTCCAGCGGCGCAGGCCCTTGCGCCAGCGCATCAGCAGCGGGAGCTGCCACGGCGCGCGCTCGGTGAAACTGGCCATCGGCGACTTTTCCGGCATCAATCGGCCCGAGCCGCGAATGCGGCGCGAAGCGAGCACGCGCGCGAGCGCTTGCAGCGCGCCGCGGGACTCGTCCGGCGCGCCGAAGGCCAGCCAGCGCGCGTAATCGGAAATGGATTCGTCCGGCCATGCGCCGTCGGGTTCGCGCGTGTAGTGCGTCAGGAAAGGCCACGGGCCGCCGCCGTTCGCGAAGAGCTGCTTCGGAGGCGCAGGCGCCTTGGCCGCCTTCGGCGTCTTGACCGCAAAGCGTTCGTCCACCGCGCCGCCGCGAGACACGAGGGCCTCCGCGAGCGCCGTCATGTGGCCCTGCTTGCGCACGTAGATGGCGAACGCTCGGTCGGCGAGTTCCCCCAGCAGCCGGTCGCGCGCGGGCATGCCGGCTTCCGAGGCCTCGGCGGAAGCGCGTTCGCGCGGCCACGCAAAGAGGACGCGCGTAGGCAGGAGGCCGTGGTACG
>JAHCJK010000324.1 GCA_026184295.1 Planctomycetota bacterium | reverse complement strand
ACTTCGCGGGGGCGAGGGATTCGGAACCGAGAGGTCCCTCTGCGCCCTGTCTTCAATGGCTCGAGGGTCAGAGATCTTGGCCAGAGAACTGGTATTCAAGGGCGTCGCGCCGTGCGCCACGGCCATGCGGAGCATCACGTTCCGGGCGTGCAATTCGACCCGGCAGCATCGGCTTCCTTGGCAACCCGGATCAGCCGTACGCCCCGCTCGGCAGGAAGCCCAGCAGGCGTTTGCGGCGGGCGTCGGCGTGGGCGTAGATGTGTTCGGGCATCTGGTAGTTCATGAACGGGAAATATTTGTGGCCGATGATGCGGCGGCCGTAGCTCACCTGCGTCATGTAGCGCACGCGGTCGCTGGTGTTGGGGCCGCCGCGGTGCCAGGTCTGGTTGTTGAAGAGCACCACGCTGCCGGCGGGCGCGAGGTTGTGGTCGATCTTCTCGTGCCACTTTGTGCCTTCCATCTTGCCGGGGCTGCGCGCGCCGAACAGATGGGAACCCGGGATCGCCTCGGTGCCGCCGTGCTCCACGCGTTCGACGTCGGTCAGATAATAGTTGGCGGTGAAGAGCAGCACGGGCAGGCGCACGTTCGTGGGCGGTTCGCCGTGCGTGACGAGGTAGTGCGGCGCGTCGTCCTGGTGCCAGGTGGAAATCCCGCCGCCCGGCGGCGAGATGAACGAGTTGTTGTGGACGACGTGGCAGTCGGGCGCGACGAGCGCTTCGGCGAAGGAGACGATCGGTTCGAGGTCGAAGAGGCTCAGGTTGGCGGGGCTGCGTTCGAACATGCGCGTCTGGAGCGCGATGCCGCCGGACGTCTTCGGATTCGGTCCCAGCGCGGCGTCGAGGTCGCCCTTCAGTTGCGCGACCAGCTTGGGCGGGAGGACGTGCTTGATCAGCAGGTAGCCGTCGCGGTGGAACCGTTCCACCCACGCGGCGATCTGTTCGGGCGAGGCCTGGCGGCCGGCCCAGTAGCCTTCCTGGGGTTCGAGAGACAACGCGACGCCTTCCGCGGCCTCGAGGGTCGTGGACATCGTTCCATCCTCCGTGGGTCTCTGGGCTTTTTCCGGCGGACGCCGGGAAAATTACATGGCCTTGGCCGCCCTTTCTTTCGCGTGTTGCATGCGCTACATTCTCTTTACCCTTTGCGGACGAGACGCGCCACGGCCATCGGCCCACGCTTTCGGGCAAGCGACCCGCCAAAATCGACATGAGCGCCACCCCCCCCCCCGCGGCGCCCCCCCCCCCCCCCCCCCCGGATTGAAGAGTACAGAGAGATCGAGCGAGGTAGAAAGAGGAAGAGAGCCGTGCCCAGCGCGCACTTTCTGCTCTGGGATCATTACATCGTCACGCCCGGCGGGCACTTCCACGCGCGCGCCGGCGACCTGCTCTGCTTTCGCGCCACGGATCTGAACCAGTACGGCACGCACGGGCGGACGTACTTTTACGAAGCGCACATCACCTTCGCGAAGCCGCCGCGCAACGGTTACACCGTCTGGCTGGACGAAATCGGCCCACTGCCCGAACTCGTGGCGCTCGGCGCGTCCTTCGACCGCATGCGCCAGGTCTTCGACACCTACTGCCTGCATCTGGCGCAAACGAACGCGGCCTCGCGCGCGCGCATCAGCTCCGCGGTCTGGGAGATGCTCGCGATCGTGGCCGAATGCGCCGCGCGCCTGCCCGCGGCCGAACGCCCCGAGGCCCTGCGGCTCGACCAGTGGCAGCGCGCGCGCCTGGTGCTCGGTTCGGACCTGACGCGCAAGCTGGAGATTCAGGATCTCGCGCGCGAGATGGGCCTCTCGCCCGACCACTTCATCCGCCGCTTCAAGCAGCGCTTCGGAGTCAGCCCCAAGGCCTGCCGCACACAGGCCAAGCTGCGCCACGCCGCGCAGATGCTGCGCGCCGGCGCTTGCTCGATCAAGACGCTCGCCTTCGACCTCGGCTTCGAAGACAGCTATTCGTTCACGCGCGCGTTCAAGCGCTACCTGGGCGTGCGGCCCAGCGACGTGCGCGCGGGCGAAGTCTCCGGCGCGGTCGAAGCGCCCGCGGTCGAAGGCACGCAGTTCAAGCTCAACACGCACATCATCCCCGCGAACGCCGGAAAGGACTTCTACGAGAAGTTCCACCCGAAGCCGCGGCCCAAGACCTGACTGCCGCGCCCGCGGGAGCGTTCGCTGCCCGGGCATTTCCCGGTGAAAAACCCGCCGCGTTGCACTAGCATGGCGAGCCGGCCCCGCACGATGAGGAAGCGCCCGTGGACGGACCCAAGCCGACCGAACGCCTCGACGATCCCACCCAGACGCGGCTGCAGAGCACGTTCCTCAAGCGCCTCGGCGGCCAGAGCGGGTACCTGGTGCGCATCCACCCCATCGCGCTCGGCGACGGCGTGATCGCGCTGCCGAAGAGCCGCGTGGTCGTCGGGCGCGACGACGACTGCGACATCGTCCTGGCCGACCACGACGTCTCGCGCGCGCATGCTTCCATCGAATTCAAGATCGGCGCCTACATCCTCACCGACCTCGGCAGCACCAACGGCACGATGGTCAACCAGAAGAAGGTCAAATCCACGATCCTGAAGTCGGGCGACTTCCTCCACGTCGGAAAATCGATCCTTAAATTCCTGCGCGGCGACGACATCGAGCGGCAGTACCACGAGACCGTCTACTCGATGATGCTCAACGACGGCCTGACCGGCATTCCCAACCGGCGCTACTTCCAGGACGCCCTGCAGCGCGAACTGACGCGCTCGCAGCGCCACAAGCGCCCGCTCTCCCTCGTGCTCTTCGACATCGACCACTTCAAGAAGATCAACGACACCTGCGGGCATCTTTCGGGCGACCTCGTGCTGCGCGAACTGACCGACCGCATCCGCGCGACCGTGCGCCGCGACGAAGTCTTCGCGCGCGTCGGCGGCGAAGAATTCGCCGTCATCCTCCCCGAAGCGACGCTCGAACAGGCCGCGCTCTTCGCCGAACGCATCCGCGCGCTCGCCGAATCCAAGACCGTCCTGGCCGAAGACCGCGAGATTCCCGTCACCGTCAGCCTCGGCGTCGCCTACACCGCCGGCGAAGACGCGCTCTCCCCGGAATCCCTCTACGACCGCGCCGACCAGAAACTCTACGAAGCCAAACAGTCCGGCCGCAACCGCGTCGCAAGCTGACCCGCGCCGAGCCCGCCTCGTCCCCACCGCCCGGCGCTTCCGCCTCGCCATGCATCCGCTTCGCCGTACGTCCGCCTCGCCGTACGTCCACCTCGCCATACACCCGCCTCGCCGCAGCATCCCGGCGATTCCGTTCGCCCGCGCATCCGAGACGGGCTGACTGCGTTTCTGTTGAGCCGCGGAGCGGCGTCATTTTGTGGCCCAGGGCGTAAGCCCTGGGAGTGAATGCGCGCAATCGATGCAGTCCCGTAGGGACGGCAGAGCGGGACGGCCAATCCCACAGACCGCATGGCTGTTTCGAGCGCAAGCCGTTCGCCCGCGATCCATGCGGCATGCGGCCACCTCGGCATGCGGACATTTCGGCGTTCGACCATCTCGGCGCGCGGCCAGCACGGCGACG
>JAHCJK010000323.1 GCA_026184295.1 Planctomycetota bacterium | reverse complement strand
ATGCAGTAGCGCTGGTTCAGCAGGCCCACCTCGGACATCTTGCGCTTGTTCCCGTCGCTCATCACGTCGGCCTCGATCGTGTAGTTCTTCAGGTCCGAGTGCCCGATGAACGTGTAGGCGCGCTGGAAGAGCTTGTTGTCGATCGTCTTCGTCAGCACCTTGTTGCCGTCCTTCTCGCGAATCTCCCACTTGAAGCGCGCCCCGATCCACGGCAGCGGCGGGTACGCGAACTTCACGCCCGCCTCCGTCGCGTGTTCCACCGTCACCTGGAACCCGTCGAAGTTCTCCGCGACCGGAATCCCCGGCATCACGCGCCCGCGCGTCGTCCCGGTGACGCCGTTGGCCGTGGCCTGAAAGGCCCCGGCGGACGGTTCGCGCTTCTCCGACGCCACCAGTTCCCCCTGCGGGTTGAAGGTCGCGTTGAGGTACGCCTTCACCTTCGCCGTCGGCGGGACGTACGCCGCCCAGGCCACGTTCGTTTCGTCGCCGACGGGGAAGCCGTTGGCGTCGATCGACCGCACGGTGAACGTCTGCTTCTGTTCCGGGCGCAGCAGGATTTCGTTGGGGATGATCTGGAGCGCGACGCGCGAAGTCCCCGCGGGGAAGACCTCGGGCTTCGGGTCCGCCGGCAGGCCCTTGTTGTTGCCCTTGCTGCCGAAGCAGTACAGCTTTTTGGTCGAGAAGAGGTAGATCTTGCCGTTCCAGACCGAGGGCGCGCCCACCAGGTCGCCTTCGACCTTCACCTGGCTCAGAATCTTCCCTTCGGCCGCGCCGGGCTGGATGATGTAGAAGTCGCCGGCCTTGATCGGCATGTACAGCTTGCCGTCGGCGTACAGCGGGGACGCGTGCTGCTGCTCGATGCCGAGCTTCATCTCCCACATGATCTTGCCGGTCTTCAGGTCCGCGGCGACCAGTTCGCCGGTCTCCAGCGTCTGGTAGATCACGCCGTTCACGACCGTGGGCGAGCTGCTGAACGCCCCCATGCTCTGCCGCCACAGTTCCGCCGAACGCGGGAGCACCGGCGGCGCGGTGGGGTTTTCGGGGTCCTTCTCGGGCTTCGCGTCCACCTTCAGCGCCAGGAACCGGCCGCTCTCGCTGCTGTCCACGTTTTCCTGGTTGTGGATCGCCACCAGGATGCCGTCCTGCACGACCAGCGAAGAGTTGACGCCGCCCTGCGTCACCTTGTAGCGCCAGATGCCTTCGCCCGTGCGCGCGTTGAAGCAGGCCACGTGGCCGTCGCCCGTCCCGACGTAGAAGACGCGCTTGCCGTCCAGCCAGCCGAAGAAGGGCGTCGAGAAGCAACTGTCCTTCGGGCGCAGGTTCGTGCCCGCCGCGTACACCGGCACGCCCGTCTTCTTGTCGAAGGCGTACAGGCGGTGCCCGGCCGGGCCCTGCCCGCCCCAGTTGCTGGTGATGCCGTGCGCGAAGACCAGATCCCCGTCGATCGAAGGCGCGCCCGTGCGCCCGTTGGGGAAGGTCAGGCGCCCGTACACTTCCATCATCGAATGCTCGAAGACCTTCTTGCCGTCCGGCGTGAAGCAGCAGAAGAGGCCCGGCGAGGTCAGTACGTACACGTTGCCGGTCTCGCGGTCGATCGCGGGTTCCCCGATGCTGTAGCGGCTGTAAATGATGTCGCTCAGGAAGTCGGTGAATTCCTTCTCCCAGATCTTCTTGCCCGTCTCGGCGTCGATGCAGGCCAGGACCTCGTGCTGGTCGGAGCCCTCGCCGCGATAGCCGAAGGCATACACCTTGCCGTTGGCGACCACCGGCGTCCCGCGCCCGCACAGGTCGTAGGACCACAGGTCGTTCTTGCCGCCGATGACCCACTCCGAAGGCAGGTTGGTCTCGAGCGAGGTCCCGTTCTGCTGCGGGCCGCGCCATTCCAGCCAGCCGCGAATGGGTTCGGCTTCTCTCTTTTTCTCCTTGGTTGGCGGAGGCTCTTCCTTATCTTTCTCTTTCTTGTCCTTGTCGTTGCAGCCTGCGCACAGGAAAAGCAGGACGGCAAGGACGGAAAAAGCGGCAAGTCTCATGGGCGGCCCCCAATCAGGAGTCAAAAGGCCTGGCGAAAAACATCTAACACGTGTAAATCGATGGAGTTCTGGGTCAGCCCGGCTAAATCATACTCATACGTATGATCTACTGGGGCGGTATACACCGGGAAAGATAGGATGGCAACCAAAAACTTGCACCGCGGCTCGGACGATCCGCCCAAACGCCGCCTCCCGCCGCTCTTGCGGAAAACCTGGTACAGCATGAACCAGGCCTTCCGGCGGCGCATCGCCTCCAGCGGCGCCACGCCCGATCAGTTCACCATTCTGCGCACGCTGAACGAGCACGAGCCCGACGGCCTGACGCAGTTCGAACTCGCCGAACTTCTGGCCAGCGACCCCAACACGATCTCGTCCCTGCTCAAGCGCATGACCAAGAGCGGGCTCGTGGACCGCAAGCGCCACGAGCGCGACCGCCGCGCCCTGCGCGTGCGCATTACCTCCGACGGCGAGAAGCTCTTCAAGGAACTCCGCGAGGTCGCCCTGGACCTCCAGACGCAGCTCATGAACGCGATCGAGCCGGAGCGCCGCGAGCAGTTCCTGGCCGATCTGGAAACCATCGCCGAGGCCGCCAACCAGATCGCGCGCCAGAAGGGCCAGACGCAGATCGTCCCCAAGCCCAAATAGAACGCCCGGACCGAAGCCCGGGCGTTTCCTGCCGACGGCGCTATTTTTTATCCAGCGCGGATCACTTGCCCGAGAGATTCAGGCAGACCAGGTCGCCTTCCTTGTTGCGGGCGAAGAGCTTCCCGTTCACGAACGTCGGCTGGGTCCAGCAGGTCCCGCCCATCACCTTCGCGCTGGCCAGTTGCTTGTAGCCGGCCGGCGTCGCCTCCGCGACGGTCAGGTTCCCGCCCGTCGAGAGGATCACCAGCTTGCCGTCCACCATGATCATCGTGCCGCCGACGCCGTTCTGGGTCCACTTGACCGCGCCCGTCGCGATCTCGAGGCACTTCAGGCTGTTCCCGCCCGTCTGCCCGTCGATGCCGTAGACCACGCCGTTCTGCCCGATGCCGTTGCTGATGTGCGCCGAAATCTCTTTGTTCTGCCAGAGCTTCTTGGCCTGCCCGCCGGCGATCTGCAGTCCCGCGCAGCCGACGCCGTACCCCGTCGAGATAAACACCTTGTCGCCGAAAAACACGGGATCGACCGCCGCCACGTTGTGGCTGCTCTGCCACGGGAACGACCAGCCGACCTTGCCGTCCGCGGGATTGATGCCGCAGACCTGATTGGCGCCGAAGATGCAGACGCCCTTCATCCCGTTGATGTCGAACGGCACCGGCGTCGCGTATCCCGGCGCGCCGGCGGCGGACTTCCAGGCCACCTTGCCGGTCGTCTTCTCGAGCGCCACGCCGCTCGCGTTGAGGTTGTAGATCACCAGGTTGCCATAGAGCAGCGGCGAACCCGAGAGGTCCCAGGTCGGATTGCGCACGCCCAGTTGCTTCGCGTCCGCCTGCCAGACCACCGCGCCTTTGGCGGCATCGAGGCAGAAGATATGGCCCTTGCGG
>JAHCJK010000322.1 GCA_026184295.1 Planctomycetota bacterium | reverse complement strand
CAGACGGCCAGCGCGATCTGGAACGGCTCGCGGTCGAGGCCGGTCACGAGCACCTCGTTCGCGCGCGCGGCGGCTTCGGCCGCGGCGGCCACGGCCCGCACCCACGGCGTGCCGGGGGCGGGCCGGCGCGGCGTGCGCGAGACCAGCAGCGCGCGGCGCGGCAGGTCCAGCAGGGCAAGGTCGCCCTTCAGGCAAAGGCGTTCAATGTTCGGCGTGGCCATACGTGCGCGGTACTACTTGTTCGCGTCCTTGGCGTCCTTCTTTTTTTCACGGATTTCCTTGCGCAATTCCTTCTTGTCGGGCGTCTTCGATTCCTTCGATTCGCCGGGCGTCCCGCCCTTCAATTTTTCCTCGGCCTTCGGCGCGAATTCCGAGTCCGGGTGCTTCTCGACGATCTCCTGCAAAAGCGCGCGGGCCTTCTCGGCGTCCTTCGCCTGCCCGGCCAACTCGGCGAGCATGAACAGCGCCTCGCCCGCGTACTGGCTCTCGGGGTTCACCTTCGCCAGGGCCTCGAGCTGCTTGCGCGCTTCCTCGGGATTCTTGTCGAGCAGCGCGATGCGCGCGCGCATCACCGTCGATTGCCCGCGCAGCCGTTCGAGCGGGAATTCCCACTCCCAGATCTCGACCCACTTGCGCGCCTCGTCGGCCAGCCCTCGGCGCAGAAAGTCTTCGGCCGCGTGGATGATGACGCCCTGGCGCACGGGGGCCTGTTCCAGCGTGTACGTGGTCAGGCGCAGGCGGTCGGCGTCGGTGTAATTCGCGGCGGCCTTCTCGTAGTTGCCGCGTTCGCGCTGAATGTCTCCGATGCGCAGCTTGGTGACGCGGACGATGTTGTCTTCGAGCCCGAAGTAGCGCCCGACGACCTTGTCGTATTCGAGCAGCGCGCGGTCGAGGTCGTGCTTGTAAAAATAGTAAACGTCGCCGCGCTCGCGCAGGGTCTTCGCGCGCAGATTCTTGTTGTTCTTGACGCGCTCCTCGGCCGCGTCGAGCACCTTCAGCGCCTCGTCCGGATCCTTCTTGTGGTCGCGCAGGAGGCTCTGGAGCAGCATCGCCTGGTCGTAATAGTAGTCCTCGGCCAATTGCGCGCCTCGATCGACCAACGCGCGGGCCGCGGCGAGCTACCCGTCGGGATCTTCGAGCACCATAAAGGTGCCCGCCGCCGCCTGGAGCGAGGCCATGTCCAGCGTTCCGTACGCGTAGGCGCGCAGGCGTTCGAGGTATTTCTCGGGCGAGTCCTTTTGGCGTTCGGCGCGGCGGTCGAAATCGACGTGGACGTCCACCTTCGCGGACGCCTCGGCCGGTTTGCCGTTCACGTTCGCCGAAACCTTTACGTCAAACAGGCCCGGACGGAAGAAGATGTGCTCCACCTCCGCGCCCTGCGACTTCAAGCCATCGCCGAATGCCCAGGCGACGTCCTTCGCGTCCTTGGGCGCGCGCAGGCGGTAACGGTAGCGGATGAGCGGGCGCTCGCCGGCGTAAGCTTCGCCCGCCCACGCGGCCTCGAGATCCAGCGCGGCGGGATCGTCCTTCGCTTCCAACGCGCCGGCCTTGCCGCGCGCCACGGGCGAAAAGGCGTCCGCCGGGATCGGCTCGAGTTTCTTCGCCGACGGCGGCTGCCAGTAGGCCGCGCAGAGCCCGTCGCCGCCGCCGTTGACGTGGTAGTACTCGAAGCGCTTCACGCCGCCTGTCAGGCGCACCTTGGCCGTGTGCCGCGCGTGTCCTTCGGCTCCGTGCCAGCCCGGAAACTGCGCGGCCGGCTTGCCGTCCACGAACATGAACGACGCATCGTCGCTCGAAGTGGCGAAGACGTATTCGCCTTCTTCCTTGCAGACGAGAAAGCCCTTGTAGACGCTGACCCAGCGATCCTGCGCGCCGAACGCATCCCAGCCGACGAAGACGTTCTTCACCGCGTCCGCGCCGTGCACGGGGCCGCTCTTGGCGAGCAGGTCCTTCATCTGTTCCCAGTTCTGGCAATCGCCGCCGTTGAAGCCGCGCGTCTCGAGCCACAGCCCGCGCTCGGGCTCCCATTCGGCCGTCGGCTTCTCGGCCTGCTCGTTGCCGAAGTACGCGAAATAGCGGCGGGCCTCGCGGTCCATCTTGAACGCGACGACGCACGCGCCGTCCGCGCCGAAGTAGAGCACCTTGAACGGGACCGGCTGCCCGTTGGCAACGACGCGCACGTCCTTGCCGCCGCCGGCCGCGCGATTCAGCGTCTGGATTTCCACGACGCCGGTCTCGGCGCCGCTCTCGCCCGACCCCGAGGGCGCGATCTCGATCGGCCGCCGCGCCGCCCACTGCGGATTCCACCACGCGTCGTCCGCGGCGAAGGCCGGGAGCGTCGCCATAAAGAGGAGCGCGGGCAGCACGGAGCGCATCGCCGTAGGATAGCCTCTCCGCCGCGATTGGGAATTGCGGAAGTTTGCCGGGCGAGGTACGACGAACGCACCACAGGAATCAGGAATCAGGATTTAGGATTCAGGGAACAGCGCGAGTCGCAGCAAGTTCTTAAAAGGAAGTGCGGCGAAGCTGCTCCACCCCTGTATCCTGAATCCTGTATCCTGAATCCTGACCCCTGAACCCTGTTTCCTGACCCCTCGTTCACCCGGGAGTCTCCATGAATCACTTCGCCGACAAACTGACCGCGGCCGTCAAGGCCAAGGGCAACCCCGTGTGCGTGGGTCTCGACCCGCGCTTCGATCTGCTGCCGAAGGAGATTCAGGCCGACGCGGAGAAGAAATTCGGCAAGAGCCCGCGCGCGGTCGCGGAAGCGTACCTGGTCTTCAACAAGGCGCTGCTGGACGCGCTGGCCGACCTGGTGCCCGTCTGCAAGCCGCAGATCGCGTTCTACGAAGAGTTCGGTGCCGACGGCATCCGGGCCTACGACGAGACCGTGCGCTACGCACGCGCGAAAGGCGTGCTCACGATCAGCGACGCGAAGCGCGGCGACATCGGCAGCACCGCGGTGGCGTATGCGCGCGCGCACCTGGGTGGCATGGAAATCACCGGCGGAAGCGGCGTGGGCTTCGACGCCGACGCGCTGACCGTGAATCCGTACATGGGCAAGGACACGCTCCAGCCGTACCTCGACATCGGCGTCACCAACGGCAAGGGCATCTTCGTGCTGGTGAAGACCAGCAACCCGGGTTCCGGCGACCTGCAGGACCTCGAAGCCGGCGGGCGCCCGATCTACGAACACGTGGCCGAGATGGTGAACGCGCTGGGCGCGAAGCACCGCGGCGCGAGCGGCTATTCGCCCGTGGGCGCCGTGGTCGGCGCGACGTATCCGCAGCAGGCGCGCGCGCTGAGGGAGAAGATGCCCGAGAGCATCTTCCTCGTGCCCGGCTACGGCGCGCAGGGCGGCACCGCGCAGGACGCGGCGCTGTGCTTCCGCAACGGCGCCGGCGCGGTGGTGAATTCGTCGCGCGGCATCATCTTCGCGTACAAGCAGGACCCGTACGCGAGCCGGTTCGGCGAATCGAGATTCGCCGAAGCCGCCCGCGCCGCCGCCGAGAAGATGGCCGAGGAACTGAACGCCGCGCTGAAGGCGTGAGCCCGTTCGAGGCCGCCACGATCCGCCGCGCATCGCG
>JAHCJK010000321.1 GCA_026184295.1 Planctomycetota bacterium | reverse complement strand
ACCAGTTGATCGAACGACGCAAAAAAGTCCCGCTCGAGGAAGCCATGAGCTACCTCAAGCAGGCCGTCCTGGGGCTCGACCATGCCAACGCGGTGGGCGTGATCCACCGCGACATCAAGCCCGAGAACCTGCTGATCAGCACCGCGCGCCCGCAGGGCAGCACGATCCGCTCGAATCCCTTCGGCACGCTCAAGATCGCCGACCTGGGCCTGGCCGCCTACACCGACGAAAGCGCGCAGAACACCCGCCTGACCGTCGAAGGCAGCGCCCTCGGCAGCCCCTATTACATGTCGCCCGAACAGACCCTCGGCGAAAAGAACCTCGACTTCCGCACCGACATCTACGCGCTCGGCATCACCGTCTACCACATGCTGACGGGCAAGACCCCGTACGAGGCGCAGACCATCGGCGCGATCCTGGCCAAGAAGCTGAGCGAGACGATTCCCGACGTGCGCGCGTCCTGCCCCGAACTGCCCGCCGGCGTCAGCCTGCTCCTGCAGCGCATGACCGCGCGCAAGAAGGAAGACCGCTACGAAAGCTACGGCGACCTGCTGCGCGACATCGAGGCGCTCGAAGCCAGGAAGCCGATGGCCAGCCATGTGCTGCCGCCCGACCGCGGGAGCATGACGCTGCTGCCGGACACGCTCAAGGCGCTGAAATCCGGCGAAAGCCCGGCCGGCGGCCCGGAACGGGAACGCGGCGGGATCGGCAAGGCCCCGCCTTCCAGCGGCGGCAAGATGGTGCTGCTGGGCGCCGGCGCCGGCCTGCTGGGGCTGCTCGTGCTGGGCATGCTGTTCTTTCAGCGCTCGACGGTGAAAACGTCCAAGCCCACGCCCGTGACGCCGCCCGCGCCCGTGGTCGCGCCGCCCACGCCCGCGCCGGTGCTTCCGGCGCCGGTCACGCCCGATCCGGGGCCGGTGGCGCCGGCCAAGGCCAGGCCGTTCGAGGCCCGCGCGCTGATCGCGAACAAATCGACCGAAGGCTGGGCGAGTTCCGGGGAAGGCGTCATCTTCGGCTTCGAGCCCGAGGACGACGCGTTCTCGCTGCAATCGCCGCCGGGCAAGCGCTGGTGCTTCGCCGAGACCGGCATGCCCGCGCCCGAGTACAAGCTCACGGCTTCGCTCAAGATCGTGCAGGGCGCGGACAATTCGGAAGTGCAGATCGGCCTCAGCGGCGAAACCTACGTGGCGCTGGGCATCCGCTTCCCGTTGAACGCGAAGAAGGTTTCGGCCTACCTCGAGACGCGCGACGCCGGCACGCACAAGGCCACCGTGATCAACACGCAGGATGGCTTCGACCCCGACGCGTGGACCGACATCCGCGTGCAGGTGTGGGACGGCTACGCCATCTGCTTCGTAAACGACAAGCCCTTCGGCTCCGCGGCCCTCGACAAGACCGGCGCGGAGGCCGCGCGCCTGCGCCTCGCCGTCATCGGCGGCATCGGGCTCTTCCGCAACCTGTGGGCGCTGCCGCGCCCCGCCGAAGCGGAGAAGACGAAATGACCTCCGCGCGCAGCCTCTGCCTCGCCCTCGGGCTGCTGGCGGCTTCGGGTTGCGCGTTCGCCTCCAGCGAAGGCGGCTGGGGCGAAGGCTGGGGCGACTGGTCCTACAAGCAGAAGAACGAACTGCCCGACACGCCGCTCAGCCGCGCCGCCAAGGCCGTGAAAAATCGCCCCATCGCCGGCGGCTGGACCTTCTCGCTCGGCGGCTCGGCGCAGCAGCGCTTCCAGAAGCTCGACAACCGCCGCGACTTCAACGAAGCGCGCAACGACGAAGACGTCTCGCTGCTCTCGCGCACGCGCCTGAACGCCGAATTCAAGTACGGCAAGATGGTCAAGGTCTTCGTCGAAGCGCAGGACGCCTGGGAGTTCTGGCGCGACCGCCTGCCGGGCACGAACCCGAACGAGAACGCGCTGGACCTGTACCAGGCCTACGTCGAGATCGGGCTGATCCCGGACATCGTGGACAAGCCTTCGCTGGTCCTGAAGCTCGGCCGCCAGGAACTCGTCCTCGGCCACCGCCACCTCTTCAGCGAAAACGACTGGCTGAACCTGGGCCAGAGCTACGACCTCGCGCGCGTCACCTGGCGTCCCGACGGCTTCGACATCGACGCCTTCGCCGGCTGGCCGGTCGTGCAGGACCACCGCAACCTGGACCATACTGGCAGCCACGACAACCTGGCGGGCGTGAACGTGAAGGCCCTCGGCATTCCCCACGGCCACACCGTCGAAGGCACCATCGCCTACAAGTGGAACGACAAGATCAACTACGTGGGCGAACGCGGCATCCGCGACGGCGTGCAGCTCTGGACCCTCGCCGGCCGCGCCGACGGGCGCTTCTTCAAAAACTGGGACTACGAGACGGAACTCGCGCTGCAGACGGGCGAACGCGGAACCGACAACGTCTACGCCTGGGGCGGCTTTGCGCAGGTCGGCTACACCTGGAAGATGGGCTGGTGGCGCACGCTGCGCCTGGCCGCGCAGTATTCGCGCGAAAGCGGCGACAAGGACCCGCGCGACGGGATCAGCAACACCTTCGACCCGCTCTTCGGCGACCAATTCCGCTTCCACAGCAAGCTGCTCGCGGCGGGCCCGAAGAACCTGGAAGACATCGCCGCGCGCCTGACCGCGAAGGTCTGGAAGGGCGGGACGCTGGAGATCGACTACCACCTCTTCCGCCTCGACAAGGCCACCGACGCGTTCTATCAGTCCAACGGCCGACCCCTGCGCCGCAGCGTGACGGGCCGCGGCGGGCGCGAGGCCGGCCGCGAGTTCGACGTGCAGGCCACGCACGCCTTCAACGAGAACCTCTCGATCAGCGGCGGCGTCTTCCTCTTCGACCCGGGCCGCCTGTTCGAAGAGACCGGCACCCGCGCCCACGACAACGCGACCAGTTTCTTCTTCATGGTACGCACCAACTTTTGACGCCGCGCGCGTCCGGACGGAAGCGATCATGGACAGACTCGCCGACGCCCTGGTCATCGCCGTGCTCCACCTCAACCACGCGTCCGATTTCGACGACGAACGCCTCGACGAGGACATCCAGGCGCTGGAAGAGATCGCCGCGGCCCTGCAGGCCGCCGCGCCCGAAGAGCGCAAGGCCTTCGCCGATGCCGTGCGCCGCGCCTACGATTTCGAAGCCGCCGGCCCCAAGCGCGAAGAACACCTGAGCGACCTCAGCCAGTTGCTCGACGAGATTCTGGGCGAAGGCTGGCAGCAGCCGTAGCCCGAGCGCTTGGACGAACGCCGCGCCGCGCGGTACGCTGCCCCCGATGACCGCGCCCGCCGACTCCGCCGAACCCCTGATCCGCTGCCGCGGGCTCGAACGCGTGTACGGGTCCGCCTCCGCGCGCACCGTCGCGCTGGCCGGCGTGGACCTGGACGTCGCCGCGGGCGAGATCGTCGCGATCGTCGGCGCGAGCGGCTCGGGCAAGAGCACGCTGCTGCATCTGATCGGAGCGATGGACCGGCCCGACAAGGGCAGCGTCCGCGTCGCCGGGCGCGATCTCGCGGCGCTGAACGACGCGGAGGCCGCGCGCTTTCGCCGCGAGGCGCTCGGCTTCGTCTTCCAGTTCTTCAACCTCGTCCCGACGCTGAACGCGCAGGACAACGTGAGCCTGCCCGCGCGCCTGGCGGACCGTTCGGCCGCCGAGGCCGGCGCGGAAGC
>JAHCJK010000320.1 GCA_026184295.1 Planctomycetota bacterium | reverse complement strand
CACCGCGGGTCATAAGCGGCCATCCGTGCGCCGGTTGCCGTTCTGCGAAAATGGCGCCGACCTTCCGTAATTGACGCCGTTCCGCCGCGCTCGATAATAGAAGGATATGGCTTCCAAATCGTCCGCCAGCCAGAAGGCCCTCCGCGCCGTCCCCGCCGTGCAGAAACTGCTCGACGAACCCGCGCTGATGGAAGCGCAGAGCCGCTTCGGGCGCGACGCCGTCGTCGCCGCCGCCCGCGAGGTGCTCGACGAGCTGCGCGAGAAACTGCGCGGCAACGGCGGCGCCCAGCCCCCCGAAACTTCCGTGCTGGCCGTGCAGGCCGCGGCGCGCGCCGGCAAGCGGTCCCTGGGCGGGATACGCAAAGCGATCAACGCCACGGGCGTGATCCTTCATACCGGCCTGGGGCGCGCCGTGCTGCCCGAGGCCGCCCTGCGCGACATCGCCCAGGAACTCGGCGGCTACGCCATCGTCGAAGTGGACATCGAGACCGGCCAGCGCGGGCAGCGCGACCTGGCCGCCGCCGACCTGATGCGCACGATTCTCGGCTGCGAGGCCGCCACGGTGGTGAACAACAACGCCGCCGCGACGATGCTGGCGCTCGCGGCCGTCGCGCGCGGCAAAGAGGTCATCGTCAGCCGCGGGCAACTGGTCGAGATCGGCGGCGGCTTTCGCGTCCCGGAAGTGCTCGCCGAGAGCGGCGCGAAGATGATCGAAGTCGGCACGACCAATCGTACCCATCTGCGCGACTACGAACGCGCGATCACGCCCGAGACCGCCGCGCTGCTGGCCGTGCATCCCAGCAACTTCCGCATCGTCGGCTTCACCGCCGAACCGGGCATCGCGGAACTCGCGGAGCTGGGCCGCAAGCACAACCTGCCTGTCATTCATGACATCGGCTCCGGCGCGCTCCTGCCGGATCTGGCCGAGGAACTGCGCCACGAACCGGCCGTCAAGGCTTCGCTCGACGCCGGCGCGAGCCTCGTCACGTTCTCCTGCGACAAGATTCTCGGCGGGCCGCAGGCCGGTTTCGCCGTCGGGCGCGCCGACCTGGTCGAAAAGCTGCGCCGCCATCCGCTCTACCGCGCCTTCCGCCTCGACAAGCTGATCCTGCGCGCGCTCGAGAGCACGCTCGCGCTGTACCTCGATGCCGGCCGCCGCGGCGAGACGGTGCCCACGCTGCGCATGCTGCGCCGCCCGCTGGCCGAGATCGCCGCCGTCGCCGAAGCGCTTGCGCAGCGCCTGCGCGAACAGGACGTGGAACTGGACGCCGGCGCCGCCGAAGACAGTTCCCGGCTGGGCAGCGGCAGCCTGCCCGAGCGCGACATTCCCACGCGGGTCGTGCGCCTGCGCCATCCGCGCCATTCGGCGGAGGAACTCGCAGCGCGCCTGCGCGCGCACACGCCGCCCATCTTTGCGCGCATCCAGGACGAGCGCGTGCTGATCGACCCGCGCACGCTCCAGGCCGGCGAAGAAGAGGAAATCGTGCGCGCGCTCGCCGTCATCGAATAGCATTTTCGTACACCGCAGACTTCCGCGGTCGCGTGGAAGGGCAGGGGAACCCGAGGGAATTTACCGATGCTTTTCGGCAAGAAAAAGCTGACGGACTTCGCGACCTGCGCGGGGTGAGCGTCCAAGCTTCCGTCGAAAGACCTCGCGCAGGTGCTGCGCGGGCTTCCCCAAGTTGAGGACGGCCGGCTGATCGTCGGACACGCGACGTTCGACGACGCGGGCGTGGTGTACCTGTCGCCGGAGACGGCGCTGGTGCAGACGGTGGACTTTTTCCCGCCCGTCGTGGACGACGCGTTCGTCTTCGGGCAGGTCGCCGCCGCCAACAGCCTCAGCGATGTCTACGCCATGGGCGGCACCCCGCTCACGGCGATGGGGATCGTCTGTTTCCCGCTCGGCGATTTGCCCCACGAAAACCTGACCGAAATTCTGCGCGGCGGCGCCGACCGGATCAAAGCCGCGGGCGCGATGCTCGTCGGCGGGCATTCCGTCAAGGACCCGGAGATCAAATTCGGACTCTCCGTCACCGGCACGGTGCATCCGCAGCGCGTGACGAGCAACGCGCGCGCGCGCCCCGGCGACAAGCTGTTTCTCACCAAGCCGCTCGGCATGGGTCCCATTACCACCGCGTACCGCAAGAAGGACATCGCCGCCGACCACATGAAGCGCGCGACGGACGTGATGTGCGCGCTCAACCGCGGCGCGGCCGAAGCCATGAGCGCCGTGGGCATCAACGAAGACGCCGGCGTGCACGCCGCCACCGACGTGACCGGCTACGGGCTGCTCGGGCACGCGCGCAACGTGGCCGACGCGAGCCGCGCGACGCTGACGTTCTACGCCGACAAGGTGCCGTACTTCGAAGGCGCGCGCGCCTACGCCGGCCGCAAGGTCAACAGCGGCGCGCTGAAGCAGAACGAGGGCCTCCTGCAGGGCCTCGTCGAGATCGCCCCCGGCGTGAAAGAAGATCAGCGCCGCGTGATCTACGACGCGGAGACCTCCGGCGGACTGCTGATCGCCGTCGCGCCCCAGGCCGCCGCGCGCCTGGCCGCCGAACTGGCCAAGCGCGGCGCCGGCGCCGACGAAGTGGGACTGGTCGAAGCCCGCGGTTCGCACATGCTGCGCCTGCGGTAACGCCTGCGCCATCGCCGCGTTCCGTCCCATCGCGAAGCGCCTTTGCTTTGCGGGAATATTCTCGCCGCTCCGCGCGATCCAGTGCCACCATGATCGAACACGCGGGCAACCTGCACGTGGACCACCACGTCCACCACGAAACGCACGAAAGCCACGACCACCACGGCGCGGGCAAGCCGTCGGTGCGCGACCAGGCCTTCAAGAAGTGGGACCTGATCATCCGCTCCGTGGCGCTCTGCGTCGCGCTGCCGGGCCTGATGCTCGCGTACCTCGATTATCGCAAGAAAGAACAGCGCGAGTTCGAGCAGCGAAAACTGGAACTCGAGAAGCGCGAGGAAGAGAACGTCCGTCTGGCCGAGCAGCACGCGCAGAATTTCCGCTTCCGGCTCTTCGAGCACAAAATGCAGGTCTACGTGGACGCGACCGAAGTCGCCGGGCGTCTGGCAGGCGCGACGGACGCCGGGGCCACCGCCGCCGACCGCCAGAAATTCTGGGCGCTGTACTGGGGCCCGCTGAGCATCTTCGAGAACGAGGCGGTGGAGAAGCAACTGCTCGGCTTTGGCAAGGCGCTCGACGCATGGCGCGCCGGCCCGCCGCCGCCGGAACTCAAGCACGCCTGCTGGGAACTCGCCGACGCCTGCCGAACCGAACTGAACGCGTACGAAGTCTTCCGCAGCTTCCAGCGCAAAGGCGCGCAACCGGCCGCGGGCGAAGCCCACGCGCCGCCCGCGACCCAGGCGCCGTAGCAATCTGCTCAGCCGAATGCCCGCCATCGACTAAGATGAGCGCGGAGCAATCGACGGGAGTGGATAGGCCCTGGTGAGCCTCCCGGCCTTCAAAGCCGGTGTGACGCCCGCAAGGACGTCGGGTGGGTTCGATTCCCATGCACTCCCGCCACTTTGGCGACTGGCAAACGATGGGGCGGATCAGTAAAGGGGCGAAGGATACGAGTTGCGGATGACCATGTGGAGCAAGCGTGCGACTAAAAAGGGCAGGGAAGTCCATTGCTGCTGTTTCAAGACTATAGAATCTCGGTCGGCCAATACTCTATTGATTACTCACCCAGAACCCCGTTAAATAGTTGAGTAGTCT
>JAHCJK010000032.1 GCA_026184295.1 Planctomycetota bacterium | reverse complement strand
TGCCGCAACCTGATCCTGAAACTGATGGCCAAGGATCCCAACCAGCGCCTGCAGAGCGCCGACGCGCTGATCGCCACGATCAACACGATCCTGAACGACAAGGGCGCGCAGGTGAAGGCCGGCGATTCCGTGCGCCTGGCCGCGCCTTCGCGCCGCAAGGCCTTCGACGATCCCGAGGAAAACCGCGCCACGATCCTGGAACCCAGGGTCGAAGGCGACCGCGCCGCCGGGGAAGCCACGGCCGGCAGCGAAGACGGCGACGGCGGCGAAGAGGCCCTCCCGGGCCTCGAATAGCCCCGCCGAGCCGCACGGGCGCCCGCAACGCGGTATAATCGGGCCCGTACCGGAGCGGGTCCCGCGATGCCGATTCCCGACGAACTGAAAGAGATGTACGCCGCGCTGCCCAACGCGCCGGGCTGCTACATCTTCAAAGACCGCAAAGAACACGAACTGTACGTGGGCAAGGCCAAGAGCCTTGCCAAGCGCGTGCGCCAGTACTTCGACGACAAGCGCCCCCGCGACCGCAAGACCCTGGACCTGGTCGAACGCATCGCGCGCATCGATTTCGTCGAATGCGAATCCGAGGTCGAGGCGTACCTGCTCGAGAACCGCCTGATCAAGGACCTCCAGCCGCCGTTCAACTTCTACAACAAAAGCGACATCAACTTCCCGGTCGTGCAGATCACCTGGAACGAGGACTACCCGCGCGTGATCGTCACGCGCGACCGCGGGCAGAAGGGCAGCAGCTACTACGGTCCGTTCGTGAACACGAAGTGGCTGCGCACGGCCCTGCAGGTGCTCCAGCGCGTCTTCAAGTACCGCACCTGCGACCTGGACATCAAGGAAGGCGACCCGAAGAACCGCCACGTCCGCCCGTGCCTGGAATACTACATCGGCCGCTGCAAGGCTCCGTGCGCCGACCGGCAGGCCAGCGAGGACTACCGCGAGACCCTGCGGCGCATGGTCCAGTTCCTGCAAGGCAAGGGCGCGGACGTGAAGAAGGACCTGACCCGCGACATGAAGCTCGCCGCCAAGGAACGCCGCTTCGAGGACGCCGCCGCCCTGCGCGACACGCTCAAGGCGCTGGAAAGCCTCTCGCGCCGCGGGTCGCTCGACGACGGCCTGGAGCCCGGCGTCCTGCACATCGACCCGAAGTCCGGCGTCGCGCAGTTGCAGGAAGTCCTGGGCGTCGCGCGCCCGCCGCGCACGATCGAAGGCATCGACATCGCGCACTTGCAGGGCACCGAGACCGTCGGCTCGCTGGTCAGTTTCGTGGACGGCATGCCGAGCCGCGAACGCTACCGGCGCTTCCGCGTCAAGACGGTGGCGGGCGTGGACGATTTCGCGTCGATCCGCGAGGTCGTCACGCGGCGCTACGCGCGCATGAAGACCGAGGGCCGCGAGCTGCCCGACATGGTGCTTATCGACGGAGGCGTCGGGCAATTGCACGCGGCCAGCGAGGCGCTGAAGGCCGCGGAAATCGAGGTGCCGTTCCTCGCCAGCCTCTCGAAGCAAGAGGAAATTCTGCATACACTCGATAAACCGGAGGGCATTCGGCTTCCGCGCCGTTCGCCCGCGTTGCGGCTGTTGCAATACGTGCGGGACGAGGCGCATCGCTTCGCGCAGCACTATCACCACATCCTCCGCCGCAAGCGCGTGATGGACGAATAGCTTCGGGGCGGCCTCGCGGTTCAATCGGCGCGCATAATGCTTTAAAAAGCCCGCGGGGGCGGTACGATACCCGCGCCTTTATGTGAGGATGGGGGGACGGTCCAGGGCTGCACACGCGAGCGGGAGCCTATGCTGCCATTTTTCGACGCATGTATCGTGGCGCCGGACGTGAGTTACGGGGTGGCGCCGGAGTTGCCGGAAGGCTTTGAAGGCGCCGTGCTGCACGGCCTCAACGCCAAGAATATTCGCGACGAGTACAGCCGCTGGCATCCCACGCGCATGTGGAAGCACGCCGAGGGCATGGACCGGATCGTGGGCGAGACCCACGCTTCGTTTCCGTCGCGTTCCGCCGTGCTCGTCGATCTGGAAATGCCCGGCGACGACCTGCTGCTCTGGCTCAAGAGCCCCGCCGAATGGTGGCCGCTCTGCGAATCGCTCCGCAACACCAAGCGCTACCTGCGCGTGCGCCTGCCCGCCGGCACCGGCGCGGTCTCGCTCTTCAAGCAGGTGGTCAAGCGCTTCCGCTACACGCATTTCTGGATCGACCCGTTCATCCACGGGCCCGCGCCCGGCTGGCAGGGGCACGTGCGCCTGGCCGAACACGAAAACGTCTGGCTCTCCACGCTGGGGCTCTTTCCGGGCGAAGGCGCGCGCTGGTCGGCCCGCGAGGCCAGCGAAGCGATGAATTTTCTGGTCGGCGAAGTCGGCGCCGGGCGCCTGATCTACGCCAGCGGCCTGGAATGGGAGAGCGTCTCGCTGGGCGTCGATAAGCCGTTCCGCGAATGGATCGAGCAGCAGCCCGAACTGGAAGACCCGGAGCGCCCGCTGGTGCTGAACCGCAACGCCGCGGCGTTTCTGCACGTCCCGCAGGAAGAGATCGAACTCCTCTGAGTCCGTTTCATCCGTCTCGCCAGATTCCCAGTTGACGCCCTCCCGCTCCAAACGTAGGAACTAGGCTTACAGCCTCCCACGATCCCTGGACCCTTCGAGAGCGCGTCATGAGCAAAACGGCCGGACCTTCCGCCGCCGATCCCAAGGCCCGCGCGGCGTGGCTGCGCGGCGAGATCGCGCGCCACGACCGCCTGTACTACGTCGAACAGCGCCCCGAGATCGCCGATCCCGAGTACGACAGGCTCTACCGCGAACTCGCGGACCTCGAGGCCGCCCATCCGGACCTGCGCACGCCCGACAGCCCGACCCAGCGCGTCGGCAACGAACTGAAAGGCGGCGAAGGCTTCGAGACCGTCGCGCACAAAAAGCCCATGCTCTCGCTCGACAATACCTACAACGAAGAGGAGGTCCGCAAGTTCGACGAGCGCGTCAAGCGCATGCTGGAAGGGCGCGCGCCCGAGTACAACGTGGAACTGAAGATCGACGGCGCGGCCGTGAGCCTGTGGTACGAGAAGGGCCTCTTCACCCGCGGGCTGACGCGCGGCGACGGGGAGCGCGGCGAGGACATCACCCGCAACCTGAAGACCATGCGCTCCATCCCGCTGCGCCTGAACCTGCCCGAAGGCCAGGCGGCCCCGCCGTTCATCGAACTGCGCGGCGAGGTCTACATGCCGCGCAGCGAGTTCGCGCGCCTGAACAAGGAACTGGAAGACCAGGGCGACGAAGGCTTCGTCAACCCGCGCAACGCCGCGGCCGGTTCGATCAAGATGAAGGACCCCGGCGAAGTCGCCAAGCGCCGCCTGCGCATCTTCGTCCACACCACCGGCGCCTTCGAAGGCCTGGACTGCAAGCGCCACTCCGAGTTTTTAAAGCTCGCGGCCGTCTGGGGCCTGCCGACCGTGCCCGAGACTCAGGTCTGCGCGAACATCGACGAAGCGATCGCGCACATCAAGCTGTGGGAACACAAGCGCGGCGGCTTCGACTTCGACACCGACGGCATGGTGGTGAAGGTGGACCGCCTCGACCAGCAGGACCAGCTCGGCGTCACCAGCAAGTCGTACCGCTTCGGCATCGCGTACAAGTACCAGCCGGAACAGGTCGAGACCGTCGTCGAGGACATCGAGGTGCAGGTCGGCAAGACCGGCGTGCTGACGCCGCGCGCGCGCTTCAAGCCCGTCTTCGCGTCCGGCACGACGGTGACCTACGCGAGCCTGCACAACCAGAGCCAAATCGAAGAGAAGGACATCCGGATCGGCGACCACGTGATCATCGAGAAGGCCGGCGAGATCATCCCGCAGGTCGTGCGCGTCGTGGCCGCGAAGCGCTCCGGTGGCGAGAAGGTCTTCAAGATGCCCGACGAATGCCCGGTCTGCAAAGGGCGCATCGAGCACCGCGAGATCGAGCGCAAGGTGGACAAGGAACGCACCCGCGTCGTCAAGACGAGCTGGTGCGTGAACCCGAACTGCCCCGCGCGCTACCGCGAACGCGTGATATACTTCGCCTCGCGCGGCTGCATGGACATCGAAGACCTGGGCGAGAAGCTCGTTGATAAACTGATCGCGAAGGGCATGGTCAAGGACCCCGCCGATCTGTACGACCTCACGCGCGAGCAGTTGCTCTCGCTCGAGCGCATGGGCGAAAAGACCGCCGACAACCTGCTCAAGCGCTTGGAAGAGAGTAAGAAGAACGACCTCGCGCGGCTGCTCGCCGCGCTGAACATGCCCCACGTGGGCGAACGCAACGCCGAACTGCTCTCCGAGCACTTCGGGACGCTCGAGGCGCTCCGCGCCGCGACCATGGAAGACTTCGACCAGGTGCAGGGCGTCGGTCCGATCATGGCGCAGGCCGTCTTCGATTACTTCCGCGACGCGCGCGAGAAAGCGCTCGTGGACCGCCTCGTCGCCTCGGGGCTGAACACCAGGAGCCTGACCGCCGAGACGCGCAAAGCCGCCGTCGCCGCGGGCGGCGCCTTTGCGGGCAAGACCTTCGTGCTCACCGGCACGCTGACCAAGTTCAAGCGCAGCGAGGCCGAGAAGATGATCAAGGACCGCGGCGGAAAGACCTCGGGCAGCGTGAGCAAAAAGACCGACTACGTCCTCGCCGGCGAAGAGGCCGGCTCGAAACTCGACAAGGCCAAGGAACTGGGCGTGAAGGTGATCAGCGAATCCGACTTCGAGGCGTTGCTGACGTAACGGCAGGGAGAACGGCAGGGGTCAGGATTTAGGGGTCAGGGATCAGGGAAGGAGCAGCGCTTCGCGCTGCTCTTTTTTTTAAAGGCGGCGAAGCCGCACCACCCCTGAATCCTGAATCCTGAATCCTGAAGCCTGAATCCTGACCCCTGATCCCTGCCGTTAAGCAAACCAGTAGCTGTCTTTCCCGTTGTCGTGATCCAGCGGCGGCATGTTGCCCCGGCGGACGCCGCGGCTGTAGCGCTGTTCGTGGCGCGCGGCCAGCGGGTCGATGTGCGGGACGCTGTAGTGGGTCTTGATGCCCAGGCGCGGGCGCTCGCCGCGGTGTTCGTCGGCGGCGTGCAGGATCTGCCCGTAAAAGAAGACGGCGCTGCCGGCCCGCGGGGTCAGGCGCACGGCGCCGGGCACGAGCCCGTAGTCCTGCATGCGCGCGTTCAGGACCGTGCGGTGGCTGCCGGGAATCACCATCAGCGAGCCGTTCGCGGCGCTCATGTCGTCGAGGTAGTACATGCAATTGATCCACCACAGCTTGGGATCGTTGGGCGTGTGGTCCTGGTGCCAGGGCTGCTTGCAGCCGCAGCGCGGGTACATCACCTGCATGCTCACCTTGGTCGCGCGGGCGGGTTCGCCCAGCAGCGCGGAAGCGACCTCGCGGGCCGCGGGGTTTTCGCGCACGAACAGAATCGAGCCGCCCAGGCGTTCCTCGTCGAGCCACAGGTGTTCGGAGAAGACGCCCCATTGCGTCGCGTACTGGTCCTGCAGGTAGTCCGCGGCCGAGCTACGTTTGACCGCCGGGTCCTTCAGCACCGCGTGGGCCTCCTCGCGCAGCATCTCCAGGCGGTCGGGCGCCAGCATGCCCTCGACTTCCAGGTAGCCGTCCCGCCGGAACCGTTCGATCGTGTCCTGCGTAAGCGTCATGGCGTTCTCCGTTCGGGTTCGCGTGTCTGATATACCGCGCGCCCGCGCCGAAGCGCGCTCCGGCGGCCCGCCAGTTTCCGGCATCCGTGTGCGAAATCCGACGCGGCCCGGGCGGCCCCGGGCGCATGCAGCGAATCATAAAGTAAAAAGATGGCGGAGCCGTCAGCGCGCGGCGGGAGCCGGCGCGGGCGGCGGCGGCGGCCGGTAGGTCAGCACCACGCCGATGCAGATGCCCGCGACGAGCAGCAGCACGCCGGCGGCGGCGATCAGCATCATCTTGGTGCGCGGGCTCAAGGGCGGGGAAGGGGGCGGCTTCTGAACGCGTTCGACTTCTTCGCGGTCGGCCTTCGCCTGCTGCTGGCGCTCTTCCGCTTCCAGGATCGCCTCGTCCATCTCGGGCGTCTTCTGGAAGGCCACGGTGCTGACCGCGTAGGCGCAGTCGGAGCAGTAGATGCCCTTCACCTGCTTGTCGCGGCCCAAGCCTTCGCCGAGGTCTTCCTCGGTCAACCGCTTGCCGCAGCCTTCGCAGTAGTAGAATTTCATGCGGTGTCCGAAAAGGTCCGTGGTTCGACGCCGGGAGCACTGTAGTCCAAGCGCCGGGCAATGCAAAACGATCTGTGCACGTGAGCGAAACGCGGGCCGCATGCGGCAGGTTGCAACATGGAATAAAAAAACCGCCCGGCCTTGAGCGCCGGGCGGTTTTACTATCCCATCAACGCGAGAGTCGGGGTCATGCCCGAAGCCGATGGGTACTGCGGATTTAGGACCTACAATCGCGGGGGTCTACTGTTGTGGTGAAGCGTACAACTTTTGGTTGGTCGCTTCGAACATCGACCCCGCCCTCGCGTCATCTGGAATCTCTTGTTCTCCAGTCCTCTGATCCTCTAATGTCTTCTTTTTCCTGAATCCTTCCGCACTTCTTGGACGCCGCTCACACCCTCTATTTCAAACTTCTTTGCACTTACTTTCAGGTCACCCGGGTGTACGCCCGTCAGGACGGATGTGGAGGAGGGGTTTCCAGGGACACCGTCCCTCCGAGCGACACCCGGGATTCCTTACACCCTAAATCTTAGCAACCTCTGTGCCACTCTAGTCCAGACCTACCGTTCTGAATTGCTCTTGGTGCTTGCCTCTTCCTTCTAATGTAATAACGAGTGATGGATTAATCCCTTCATCGAATAATTTTACTCAACAGCCGAATTTTGTTCGACTAATACGAAGACGCCGTTTTAGAGCGATTCGTGTTCGGGATTAATTATCCACTAAAATCCTAAGAAGTCAAGTTTGGATAAACCGACCAGTTGGTCGTTTTGGCGTGCAATTTTTACGTAAAGAGCAGCTTTCGGAGGGTTTCCATGGCATTAGGGCCTTCCTGGCAAACGCCGTCCTGTTTGCCCGTCAGATAGACCCCGCAGATCGCGCTGATGACCAGGAAGCTGAGCTGCCGGGCCGGCAGGTCGGAGCGCAGGTCGTTCTGGTCCTGGGCGCGCCGCAGCAGCGTCTCCCAGAAGGTCTGCCAGCGCGCCCGGATCTCGTGGATCGCCGCGCCCAGTTGCCCGTCGTTCGGCCCCAGTTCGCTCGACCACGTCGCGAGCAGCTTGCAGTAGTGCCACTCGGGATCGGCGTTCAGTTCCACGATCGTCTGAAGCATGCGCTCGATCTGGTCGCGCGCGCGCCCTTCGGTCTCGATGACCGCGAAGATGCGCGTCTCGTACGCCTTGCGCATCTCTTCCAGGATCGTGAAGGCGAGGTCTTCCTTGGTCTTCCAGTGGTGGTAAAAGGCGCCCTTGGAGATGCCCGAGAGTTCGAAGAGATCGTAGATGCTGGTGTTGTGGTAGCCGCGCTGGGTGAAGAGCTTGCGCGCGGCCTGCACGATCTGTTCGCGCGTCTGCTCGCCCTTCAAATAGCGGCGGGACGACCGGGTGCTGTCACTCATCTTCGCGGCGGCCTCTCGGTGGGAACCCCTGCCCGTTCGCTTCTATCTCCATGGGCTGGGATTACAAGGGGTTCAGTTGAAAAGGTCCGGCGTCGCCAGCGTGAACGCGCCGACGACCGCGTCGAAGCCCGTTCCGTCATCGCGCACCATCTGATAGGTTCCGCGCATCGAGCCCATCGACGTGCCGAGCGGGCAGGCGCTCACGTATTCGAAGGATTCGCCCGGCTCCAGGCGCGGCTGCTGCCCGACCACGCCCGGGCCTTCCACGTGTTCCACCTGGCCGTTGGCGTTGGTGATGATCCAGTGGCGCGAGAGCAACTGCGCGGGCGCGCCGCCTTCGTTGCTGATCTGAATCTTGTACGCGAAAAAGTAGTGCCCTTTGGCGGGCTCCGAACGGTCCGCGAGGTAGAACGATCGCGCGGTGACGCGGATTCCTTCGGTGACGGTCTCGGAGCGGCTCATGCCCCGAGTATACCCGCGCCGGAGGGTGAAACGAGCCCTTTCGGCGGCGGCATCGGCGCTTGAAAGCCCGGCCGCGGCGGCTATTTTCGCGCTTCTATGACCTCCGGGCCTTGCACGCATACCCGCCGTCTCTCCCGCCCCGTCGCGTGGTGACGCTCGCGCGTTTTCGACCACACCCGCGGACCCTTTTTTCACACGGAGCGAGAAGACCATGAACGTTGCCCCCGATCTCGAAACCTTTAAAGCCCTGGCCGCGAAGCATCCCGGCCGCCTGGTTCCCGTCAGCCGCACCTTCCTGGCCGACACGCTTACGCCCGTCGCGGCCTTCCGCCGCCTGGGCGAAAGCGCCTACGGCTTCCTGCTCGAATCGGTCGAACGCGGCGAACGCGTCGGCCGCTACAGCTTTGTCGGCAGCGACCCCGCGGTGGTCTTCAGCGGCGAGGTGCTGCCGAAGCCCTCGTACAAGATCGAACACTTCGACGGGCGCGCGGCCGAACAGGGCGCGGGCGATCCCGTCGAGAAGCTCGAGGCGTACCTGTCCGCGCACCCGGCGCTCCCGCCGGAGACGGCGCTGAACGTCCCGCCCTTCGCCGGCGGCGCCGTCGGGTACCTGGGCTACGACGTCGTGCGGCTCTTCGAACCGCGTCTGATGAAGAAGCCGCCCGTCCGCCACGCGATCGCGGGCGTCCCGGACGTGCTCGTGCCGGTGTACCGGACCATCGTGGCCTTCGACCACGTCAAGAACGCGGTCTTTGTCGTGCACCACGCCGATCCGCGCGAAGGCGGGGCCGAGGCCGCGTACGCGCGCGCGCTGGAAGCCCTGGGCAAGACGGTCGCGAAGCTGGCCGAACCGGCCGTGGAACCGCTTAGCGAAATCCTGCCCGCGCCGGCCCCGAAGTCCGAGCAGGTGCGCAGCAACATGACGCGCGAACGCTACATGGCCGCCGTCGAACAGGCCAAGGAGTACATCGCGGCGGGCGACATCATCCAGGTGGTGCTCTCGCAGCGCATGACGCGGACGACCTCCGCGACGCCGTTCGAGATCTACCGGAGCCTGCGCGCGATCAATCCTTCGCCGTACATGTTCTGCCTGCGCGCGCCGTCCGTGCATCTGGTCGGCAGTTCGCCCGAAGTGATGGTGCGCGTCGAAGACGGGCGCATCACCGTGCGCCCGATCGCCGGCACGCGCCGCCGCGGCGCGACCCCCGAGGAAGACGCGGCGCTGGCCAAGGAACTGCTCAACGATCCCAAGGAACGCGCGGAACACGTGATGCTGCTGGACCTGGGGCGCAACGACGTCGGGCGCGTCTCGAAATTCGGCAGCGTGCAGGTGACCGAGAAGATGGTCATCGAGAACTACTCCCACGTCATGCACATCGTCTCGAACGTGACCGGGCAACTCGGCGCGGACGACGGCTGCTTTTCGGTGCTGCGCTCGTGCCATCCGGCGGGCACGGTAAGCGGCGCGCCGAAGATTCGCGCGATGGAGATCATCGACGAACTCGAACCGGACTCGCGCGGGCCCTACGCCGGCGCGGTGGGCGTGATCGATTACCGCGGGAACCTGAACACCGCCATCGCCTTGCGGACTTTTTTCATCGTGCCGAAGCCCGGCGGGACCTACGAGGCTCACATCCAGGCCGGGGCGGGGCTGGTCGCGGACAGCGTGCCGGCCAGCGAGTACGACGAGACGATGAACAAGGCGCGCGCGCTCCTGCGTTCCCTGGACGCCGCGGAGGCGCGGCGGTCCACCTGAGCCATTCAACCGCGGTTTGATGCCACTAAACCTCCTCGCCATTGAGCCGCGCGGCCCGATGGACGATAAAGGGAGCGTGCGCGATTCCGTTCGCCTGGGCCGAGGATTCCGACCGATGCGTTTTTCCGATTACTTTGCCGGCGCGCGCCGCCCGGTGATCTCCTTCGAAGTCTTTCCGCCCAAGGACGACGCGGGCATGGAACGCCTGCGCGACATCCTTCCGGAACTCCTGGCGCTGCAGCCCGCGTACATGACCTGCACCTACGGCGCGATGGGCACGACGCGCTCGCGCACCCTGGAGATCGCCTCGTACATTCGCAAGACGTACAACCTCGAGACGGCCTCGCACCTGACCTGCGTCGGGTCTTCGCGCGCGGAACTCGACCAGATCCTCGACCAGATGAGGACCCTCGGCATCCGCAACATCGTGGCCCTGCGCGGCGATCCGCCCAAAGGCGAGACCAAGTTCACGCCGCCCGCCGACGGTCTGGCCTACGCCAACGAGATGGTCGAACACATCCGCGCCTTCGAGAAGAAGCGCGGCGCCGAACCCTTCGGCATCGCCGTGGGCGGCTACCCTGAAAAGCACGTGGACGCGCCGAGCCTGGAGGCGGACCTCGCGAACCTAAAGCGCAAGGTCGATGCCGGCGCCGACCTCGTCATCACGCAGCTTTTCTACGACAACGCGGATTACTTCCGCTACGTGGAGGCCGTCCGCGCGCTGGGCGTGACCGTGCCCATCGTCCCCGGGCTGCTCCCGGTGCTCTCGGCCAGGCAGATCAAGCGCATCGCGAGCCTCTGCGGCGCGCGTATCCCCGCCGAACTCCTGCAGCAGCTCGACGCCGCCGGCGACGACGACGCCAAGGCCGAACGCGTGGGCATCGACTGGTGCGCCGCGCAGTCGAAGGACCTGCTCGCCAGAGGCGCACCGGGCATCCACTATTACGTCCTGAACAAGTTCGCCCACGTTCAGCAGATCGTGAAGCAGCTTCCGCGCTGAGGGCCGCGGCCGGCCCGCCGTTGGCTCCGCGCGAACGCATGCGGGCTGAACGCCGAGCCCTTTGCGAAAATGGCTGTTTTTCCATCGTTGCCTCGCGTCCCTGCCGGGTCATAATTCCACTTTCCCGTCTCCGGCTGGACGTCCGCATGAAACGCATGGCGCTCGCGCCGCATCCATTCCAAGTGTTCGCGCTGGCCCGCCTGCGCGTGAAGATGATGGAGCGCACGCTGCGCGCGCTGCGCCTGCGCCAGGCCGACCGCCGCCATCGCAACCGCGACCTGTGGGGCGAGGAAGTGCTCTACGTGGACCGCATGGTCCTGCCGGGTTCCTCCGAGCTTGCCGGCGACGGCATCGAATGGGCCGCCGGCGCGGGGCTCGACGCGCTGATCCTCCACGAAAACCTCGCGCGCGAATGTTCCAGCGTGGACCACGGGCTGCTGGCCGTGCCGTCCCGCGACGCGAAAGGCTCGGGCGAACGCGCCGAACTCGCCGGCGGCTGGACGCTGCTCGCGCCGCGCAACCCGCGTTCGCGCCCGGCGCCGCCCGGCCGCGCCTTCGGCGTGCTGCTCGGGCAGGCTCCCACGGGCTACTGGGGCATGGACCGCGCGCGTGCCGACGCGCTGAAGGCGCCTTTCCGCGAACTGCAGCGCTGGCGGAACGGCGGGCGCAGACCGGTCGCGCTCGGGTTCTCGAACGCGAACTCCCCGTATGCCATCGGGTCGCTCTGCACGGCGCTCGTGGGCCCCGCGGCCAACGCGAACAACCCCAAATCGGTCGTGCAGGGGCTGGCCTCCGGCGCGGCCACCTGGAGCAACGGGCCGCTGCTGGACTTCGACTGCAACGGCGTCGGCATGGGCGGCGCGCTGCGCAAGAAGCACGCGCGGCTGGAAGTGAGCTTCCGCGTCGCCGACGAGCGCGGCATCGGCAAAGTGCGCTGCTTCGTGGGCGAAAAAGCCGCGCGCGAATTCCCCGGCCGCGGCCTGCGCGTCCTCGACGTGGTCTTCCTGCTCGACGTCCCGCGCAAGGCCCCGTTCGTGCGCCTGGACGCCGTGACCACCGACGGCTGCTGGGTCTTCACGAATCCCGTCTGGCTGGCGTAACGTCTTTAATTCACCACAGAGTTCACAGAGAACACAGAGAACGGCGAGCTTTGGACCGGAAAACGGTTGTTTCGCGCCAAGACGCCAAGACGCCAAGAAAATCAGTGATTCACGTTTCTATGCCGGATGAATCCATGGTCTGAGTATGGAGTAGAGACCAAGCCTTGTATTTATGTTTCGATCCGTTCTCCGTGTACTCTGTGCGCTCTGTGGTGAAAAAGGATTTTACGCCTTCGCCGGCTTGCCCTTGCAGTAGTGCCGCGTGAGCAGAAAGATCGCCCACAGCAGCAGCGGGATGCCCAGGCCGGCGAACGTGCCGATCAGCGCGTGCGTGGCCACCACGGAATCGATCGAATCGCCCACGAGCGCGCGCGCGGCGGCGAACTGCGAGGAGAGCGCCATCAGCGCGGGGCTCGCGTTGGGGTTCTCCTTCACGTATTCGTCGATGTTCGGGTGTTTGAGGAACAGGATCACCAGCGCGCGCGGATCGACGCCGCGCATCGAATCGACGAGTTTGCGCGAGACGAAGCCGTTGGTGAGTTTGACCAGCACGTACATCCACAGGCCCTGGCGGTCCTCGTTCACGAGGTCGTGCATCGCGTTCTCGAAATCCTGCTCGAAGACGCGCTGGCCCTTCTCCGAGTCCTTCAGGATCGTCTCGTACGATTCGATCGACTCCTGGCCCTTCACCTCGTAGTCGGCCCGATCGAGCGCGATCGCGCAATAGAGGTGCATGACGACGCGGTCCACCACGCGGTCTTCGAGCACGGCCTGCTTCAGGCAGCGCCCGCCGCCGTACCAGCCGCCCGCGTAGCTCCCGCCCGCCGCCGGCAGCAGCACGAAGAGCACCGGCCAGGTCCAGCGGACGTAGCGGTACCACTTCCACGTCGCGTCGAAGCCGCCGCGCCGGGCGAGGGCGCGCCAGAGCAGCAGGCCGGCGAGGCCGAAGAAAAGCAGGAAGGCGATGGACCAGAGCACGATCGCCAGGACCAGCCGGCCCGCGAACGCGAGCGTCTCGGCCCAGGCATTGCCCATCAGCGTCAGGAAGTTCGCCGCCACGCGCGTGGCGTGGCCGGTGACCGTCGCCATGGCCGTGGGCGAAGACTGCGGAGCGGGGGCGGCCGAGGTTTCGGGCGCCGGCTTTTCGGCCGTGGCTTCGGCGGGCGGCGATTCCGCGGGCGGCTGTTCGGCGGGCAGGGCTTCGGCGGCGGATACACGCGCGCAGGCGAGCACGCAGAACAAGATCGCGGAGAAGGCGAACCCGCCGTAGGTGCGCATGGCGTATCCCGTCAGAAACGTTCCCAAATGCGAGCCGCGAATGCGTCCGCCAGTGTATTAAAGGAGGCGTCCGCTTCCTTTCCGACTTCCTCGCGCTTGAGATACAGGTTCGGGATCGCGACCACGCGGCATCCGGCGGCGCGCGCGGAGGCGATGCCCGCGGGCGAGTCTTCGAAGACCAGGCAATGCGCCGGGTCGAGCGCCAATTCGCCCGCGGCCTGGCGGTACGGATCGGGCGCGGGCTTCATGCGCGGGACGCGGTCGCCGCTGGTGACGGTCGCGAAGGTCTCTTCGAGGCGCGCCGGCCGGCCCAGGTGCGCGAGCACCACTTCCATCGTCAGGACGACCTGCGGGTACACCGTGCTGCTCACCAGGCCGCGCTTGAAACCCGCGGCGTCGCAGTGGTCGATCATCTCGCGCGCGCCGGGCAGCGGGGCGGGGCGTTCTTCGAACAGAATCCGGAGAAAGATCTCCTGCTCCAGTTGGACGATGGCCTCGGGCGACTGCTTTTGTGTCGCGCGTTCGGCGATCCATTTGCCCAGCGCCATCGAACTGTGCCCGATCCACGACAGGTAGTCCTTCGCTTCGCTGGGGTAGCCCATCCGAGTCGCGGCCTGCGCGAAGGCGCGCAGGTGGATGTCCTCGGTGTCGATCAACAGGCCGTCCATGTCGAAGAGGATCGCGCGGATCGAGGTGCTCATGCGCAGGCGGAGTCTCCGTGGGCCGCCGGTGTTTTATCCGTTCGCGCGCCCGTGCGGAAGCACTTTCGGCGCAGGCGGGCGCGGCCCGGCTTGCTAGGATGGCCGCATGCCCACGCGCATCAAGCTGACGCTCGAATACGACGGGACCGATTTCCACGGCTGGCAGGTGCAGGACCGCGCCGACGGCGGCGGCGTGCGCACGATTCAGGGCGAAATCGAGCGCGCGCTGCGCAAGCTGACCGGGCAGCCCGTGCGCATCGCCGGAGCCGGCCGCACCGACGAAGGCGTCCACGCGCTCGGCCAGGTGGCCACCTTCGACCTGCCCGACGGCTGCAACGTCGCGGCGGAAGGGCTCGCGCAGGGCCTGAACGCGCACCTGCCGCCCGACGTCGCGGCGTTGAAGGCCGAGGCGATGCCGCCGGACTTCCACGCGATGGCTTCGTCCGCGGGCAAGATCTACCGCTACCAGATCCTGAACCGGCGCACGCGGCCCGCCGTGGCGCGCCGCATGCACTGGCACGTGCGCTTCGAACTCGACGTGGACAAGATGCGCGCGGCGGCGGCGCACTTCGTCGGAACCCACGACTACACCGCCTTCGCGACGACGCTCGCCGACATCCAGGCCAAGCGCGCCGAAGAAGGCAAGACGGAACTCGAGACCGTGCGCACGATCCACCGCGTGGAGGTGACCGCGCGCGGTTCGTACGGCGGGGCGAGCGGCGCGGAAATCTTCGTCGAAGTGGAAGGCAGCGGGTTCCTTTACAAGATGGTGCGCACGATGGTCGGGTCGCTGGCCGAGGTCGGGCGCGGCAAGGAAGAGCCCGACTGGATCGCGCGCGTCCTGGCGAGCAAGGACCGGCGCCTGGCCGGGCCCACCGCGCCCGCGAAGGGGCTCTTTCTGGTCGAAGCGCTTTTTCATTGAATCGCGCCGGCACAAGTTCCAAACAATTTCGTTAAATCCGGATGCACTTCTACCGATACAGAATGCACGAACGTTTTCGGGGTTGCGCGGCGCGAAGGTGGGGGGTCGCGCCGCGCGGCTTCCGAAACGCTCCGGCCTCAAAGGTCCTCGCCGTGCTCGGGCACCTCACCGACTTTCTCCTGCTCGCCTTCCTGCTGCTCCAGACCTGGATGGGTTGCCGCCGCGGATTGCTTTGGCAGGCCGCGGGCCTGGCCGCGCTGGGCTTCGGCATGGCCCTGGGCATGACACTCGCTCCGGCGCTGGGCGCCCGGCTGATCGGCGTTGTCACCGAAAACGCCTTCCACGCGCAACTGATCGCGTTCCTCTTCGTCGCCTGCGCGCTGGGGCTGATCCTGCGCCTGCTGGCCGTCTGGGCCGAAGTGAAGAGCGAGGACGGACTGCCGAGCAAGGAAAAGGAACGCCGCCGCGGGCAGGACCGCATCCTGGGCGGTATTTTCGGCGCGCTGAAAGGCTTCGTGATCGCCGCCGTCGCCATGGCCGCGTGCGTAACGCTGTGGCCCGGCACCCCCGCCTTCGCCGAAGCAAGACTCGTCCCGCCGCTCGCGCAGGCCGGCGCGCGCCTGCTGCCCGAAGGCGCCGTCGAGGACGTGCGCGCGTGGGTGGATGCCTCCGGTGGGGAACTCGCCAAGGGCTTGCAGATCCAGACGCGCGAAACGACCCTGCACCGGGCGAAGCTGGAGCGCGAGCAGGCGCCGTAAGTTCTCTTTCACCGCAGAGCACGCGGAGTTGGCGGAGAACGGCTTCCTACCTTTCTACTGCTGAATCGCGCAAAGACGCTAAGCCGCAAAGAACAGCCAACGACTAAGCCATTCATGGTACGACGTTTGGTTGCAGTACTCCGTGCCTCCGCGTCTCCGTGGTAAAACCGAACCAAGTTTCTGCCGTCGCACGAAGATTGCCGAAGGGCTAGATTTGCGGGCATGTCCGTCACCGATGTGCCTCGCCGCGAGCCCGCCGCGGGCTTGCTGGACGCTCTGCGCGCCGCCGTGGGGCCGCAGAACGTCGTCACGTCGCACGACGAACTCTTTGTCTACGAATGCGACGGCCTGACGCTCGACAAGTCCACGCCGGGCGCGGTGGTGTACGTCCATTCGACGCTGGAAGTGGCCGCGGTGGTCAAGGCCTGCGCGGCGGCCGGGTTTCCGTTCGTCGCGCGCGGAGCGGGCACGGGGCTGAGCGGCGGGGCGATCGCGCTCGGCGGCATGGTGGTGATCGAACTCGCGCGCATGAACCGCGTGATCGAGATCGACTACGAGAACCGCGTCGCCTGCGTCGAACCCGGCGTGATCAACCTGAATCTGACCAAGGCCTGTTCGGCGCGGGGGCTGCATTACGCGCCCGATCCGTCGAGCCAGGGCTCGTGCACGGTCGGCGGGAACGTCGCGGAAAACTCCGGCGGTCCGCACACGCTCAAGTACGGCGTCACCGTCAACCACGTGCTGGGGCTCGAAGTCGTTCTGCCCACCGGCGACATCGTCACGCTTGGCGGCCCACTGGGCGGGCTCGGTCCGCTGCCCGGCTACGACCTCGTAGGCCTCTTTGTCGGCAGCGAAGGGACCTTCGGCATCGCCACGAAAGCCTGGGTGAAGCTGACGCCGACGCCCGAAGCCGTCCGCACGCTGCTCGCGGTCTTCCCCAGCATCGAGGCCGCCAGCCACGGCGTCAGCACCATCGTTTCACACGGCATCGTCCCGGCGGCGCTGGAACTGATCGACAAGACCATTATCCGCGCGGTCGAAGAATGGCTGCACCTCGGCTTCCCGCTCGATGCCGGCGCCGTGCTGCTGATCGAACTCGACGGCCTGCGCGACGGCCTGGACCTGCTCGCCGGACGCGTCATGGAATGCTGCCGTACCTGCGGCTGCCTGGACGTGCGCGCGGCCAAGGACGACAAGGAACGCCTGCTGCTCTGGAAGGCGCGCAAGCAGGCCTTCGGCGCCGTCGGGCGCATCAGCCCCAGCTACTACGTCCAGGACGGCGTGATCCCGCGCAGCAAGCTGCCGGAAGTGCTGGGCAAGATCGAAGCCAGCGGGCGCAAGCACGGCCTGACGACCGCGAACGTCTTCCATGCCGGCGACGGAAACCTGCACCCGCTGATTCTCTTCGACGAACGCGTGCCCGAACAGATCGCGCACGCGCTGGCATGCAACGACGAAGTGCTCTCGGCGGTCGTCGAGGCCGGCGGGATGCTGAGCGGCGAGCACGGCATCGGCATCGAGAAGCTCGCGTTCATGCCGCGCGTCTTCGGCGAGGCCGACATGGAGGCGATGCGCAAGGTCCGCGCGGTCTTCGACCCGCAGGCGCTCAGCAATCCCGGCAAGGCCGTGCCCATGCGCGCCTGCATGGAAGTGAAGGGCCACCGCCCGCCCGCCGTCCGCCCGCCGATGAGGAAGGCCTGATGAACGACGCCTTCGTGCAGCGGCTCGCGCGCGCGCTGGGCGGCGAAAACGTCGTCGCCGAGCCGCGCATGCTGGAAGCGCTGGCCACCGGCGCGGTGCGCCCGGGGGCGCTCTGCCGCCCCGCGAGCACCGAGGAAGTGGCCGAGGTCGTGCGGCTGGCCGGCGAACACGGCGTCCCGGTGCTCCCCTGCGGCGGCTGGACCGCGATGGCCTATGGCGAGGCCGCGCCCGAGGGCGCGCTGGCCGTGTCGCTCCAGCGGCTGGACCGGATCGTCGAGTACGAACCCGCCGACCTGGTGGTCACCGCGCAGGCGGGGATGAACTTCGAGGCCTTTCAGGCCGCGCTCTTCGAACACGGCCAGACCCTGCCGCTCGACGCGCCCGCGCACGCCACGCTCGGCGGGCTGGTCGCGACCGACCGTTCGGGCCCGCGGCGCCTGCTGCACGGGACGCTGCGCGACATGGTCCTGGGGCTCACCGTCGTCAACGGCGACGGCGTGGTTCGGAAATGCGGCGGGCGCGTGGTGAAGAACGTGACCGGCTACGCGCTGGAAAAACTCTACATCGGTTCGCTCGGCACGCTGGGCATCGTCACGGAGGTTACGTTCAAGCTGCGCCCGGTGCCCGAGACCGCCAGCGTGCAGGAAATCTCCGCGCCGAGCTTCGAGACCGGGTTCAACCTGATGCGCGAACTCGCGGGCCGTCTGCCGCTGGCCGCGGCGGTCGCGTGTTTTCCGGCCAAGCCGTTTTCGGGACAGATCGGCATCGAGGCCAGCCCGCCCGATCACGCGCGCATCCTCCGCGAACTCGAGGAGGCCGCGGCGCGCTGCGGCGGGAGCGTGCGCGAGACCGGCGCGACGCGCGTCGATGCCGACGAGTACCCGGCGGTCTCGCGGCGGCTGGATTCGGTGCAGACGGCCGGCGGCGAGACCGTGGTGCCTCCGCTGGCCGCGCGCATCGTCTGGCCCTCGAAGTCCGGAGCCTTCGGCGCGACGATGCACGCGCTGGACGCGCTCGCCGCCGAGGCCGGCTTCGGTTACCTGATGGGCTACCACGACTTTCCGGGCTATGCCTCGCTGGAACTCTTCGCCAACGGGGGCGAAAAGACGCCGGACCTGACGCGGATCGTGAAGACGCTGCGCGGCGACGGCCTCCCCGCCACGGTGGCGTGGAAGGCGTCCGCGCAGCCGCTGGACGAACGCGCCTTCGGGCCCGCGCGGGCCGAGTGGGCGCTGATGCGCGCGATCAAGCAGTCGCTGGACCCGCGCGCGATCCTGAACCCGGGCCGGTTCGTCGAGGGCCTGTAGGCGGCGAGGAGCGCCATGGATTCCGAAGTGCAGGATTATCCTCCGGCGCGGCAGGACGACGCGTTCGTCACGGTGTGGTCGTTCGCGTCGATTGCGTACTCGATCTACATGATCTGGATGCTGTACGACGCGTACCGGCGTTACGGCATGCACTACTGGCTCTTCGTGATCTTTTTCTTCCAGCCGCTGGGCGCGATCGTGTACGGGCTGCTGCATGCGCGCTTCATCCTGCACGGCTTGACCGCCGGGGGAGGGGACGGCCCGGGGCTTTTCGGCCTGGGCCTGAAGTCGAAGATCGCGCGCGCCGAACAGCAGATGAAGGTCGCCGAGACCGAAGCGCTGCGCGCGGAACTGGCGCTGCTGTATTACCAGGCCAGGCGCTACGGCGAATCGGAAGCGCTCCTTAAGAAGGTGCTGGCCGCCGACGCGGAGAACCAGGAGGCGCTCTACTACCTGGCGCTCTGCCGGCTGGATCAGCAGGACCCCGAGGGCGGCTGCGCGTTGCTCAAGCGCCTGATGGAACAGAACAAGAAGTACCGCTTCGGCGTCGCGTGGCTGCGGTACGCGGAGGCGCTGGATGCGTTGGGGAAGCGCGAGGAGGCGCTCGAGGAGTTCCGCCTGCTCTCGCGGAACTTCCCGCGGCCATTGACGGAATTCGCGTATGCGAAGAAGCTTGCCGACGCCGGGCAGAAGGAGAAGGCCCGGGAAGTGCTGGAGTACATGCTGAGCACCTCGGCGGAGGCGCCCGCGGAAGACCGCACCTGGCTCGGCCAGGGCCGGTCGCTCCTGCGCGGCCTCTGACCGCCTGCATAAAGGAATCCCGCGCCCGCCGCGGTCCCGCATGAACGAACCGACCACGCTCGAACCCGCGGCCCCGGAAGCGCCCGCGCGCTTCGCCTTCCCGCCCGAAGCCACGGGCCTCCTGCGCAGTTGCGTGCACTGCGGCCTCTGCCTGGGCGCGTGCCCGACGTATCGCGAAAACGGCAACGAGAACGACTCGCCGCGCGGCCGCCTGTACCTCATGAAGGGCCTCAGCGACGGGCGCCTGCAGCCGACCGAGAAGGTGACCGGCCACCTGGACCTGTGCCTGGATTGCCGCGCCTGCGAGACCGCCTGCCCCAGCGGCGTGCACTACGGCCGGATTCTGGAAGGCACCCGCGCGGCGCTGGTGGCCGGGCGCGAGCCGTCGTGGCTGGAAGGCGCGCTGCGCGCGTTCGTCTTCGGACAGCTCTTCACTCGGCCGGAGGCCCTGCGCTTCGCCGCCGGGTTGACGCGCTTCATGCAGAAGAGCGGCCTGCGGCGCGCGGTGCACGCGGCGGGGCTGGTCAAACTTCTGCCCAAGCGCCTGCGCGACCTGGAAGCGATGCAGCCCGAGATCAAGGAAGAACCCTTCCGCTGCCACGCGCCCGCGGTGCTGCCGGCGATGGGCGGGCGGGCGAAGAAGCGCGTCGCGTTCTTCAGCGGCTGCGTGATGGACGTGATGATGGGCGAGATTCACCGCGCGACCGTCAAGGTCATGCAGGCGCACGGCGTCGAAGTCCTGGCCGTGCACGGGCAGCAGTGCTGCGGGGCGCTCGCCTTTCACGCCGGCGAAGCCGAGGTCGGCCGCAAGTTGGCGCGCAAGAACATCGAGATCTTCCGCGGCCTGGGCGTGGACGCGATCGTGAACAACTCCGCCGGCTGCGGCGCGGCGCTGAAGGAGTACGGAGAAGCGCTGCACGGCGACAAAGAGGCCGAAGCGTTTTCAAAGCTGGTGAAGGACGTCAGCGAGGTCCTCGCGGACCTGGCGCCGGTCGTGGAACTGCGCGCGCCCGATCCTTCGCGCACGCTGAAGGTCTGCTACGACGAACCCTGCCACCTGCTGCACGCGCAGAAGATCACGGCGCAGCCGAAGAGCGTCATCCAGCGCATCCCGGGCATCCGCTTCGTGCCGCTGCCCGACGCGGAGTTCTGCTGCGGCGCGGCGGGGATTTACAACATCGTCCAGCCCGAGATGTCCCGCGCGGTGCTCGCGCGCAAGATCGACGCGATCAAGGGCACGGGGGCGGACGTGGTGCTGACCGGGAACCCGGGCTGCATCCTGCAGATTCGCCAGGGCTGCAAGGCCGCGGGGCTGGCGTGCGAGGTGCTGCATCCGATGGAACTCTTCGCGCGCGCCATCGCATAGGCGAGGAAAGGGCGGGGCATGCCGATCTTCAAGCCCGGACCGCAGCAGGCGCCCGCCTGGGGCTCGCTCGATCGGTTCGATTTCGTGCAACTCGAACACGGCGCGAAGCACGCCTTCGAACGCCTGGGCGCGAAGGAAAAACTGGTCGTCGTCGGCGGGCGCTGCGTGCTGAAGTTCGGCGACCAGCAGATCTACGCGAGCCACGGTTCGATCCACGACCTGAAGGCCGCCGGCGACCGCTTCGAGATCCTCGACGTGATGAAGCCGGTGACGCTCGTGCGCTTTGCCGGGCGCTGGGGCGAGGAGATCGGCGGCGCGGGGCTCTTCGAAGTCCTCGCGAGCGACGATCCCAAGGACATCGGCGATCCCGTGCCCTATCCCAAGCGCACGAACTTCGACTGCCACTACCACGACTGCGACGAGTACTGGATCGTGTGCGAAGGCGCGGGCGAGGTGGTGACCGAAGGCAAGCACTACCGCGTCGGCCCCGGCGACGGCGTGGCCATCGGCATGGGCCACCACCACGATTTCCCCATCGTCGAGGCTCCCGTGAAGGCGATCTGGTTCGAGACCACGATGGAAGGCCGCAAGCGCCGAGGGCACCTGTACGACCACACCCACGGCAAGGCCGAGCCGCAGCTCGACCGGGTGTAGGGCACTTTTTTTCACCGCGGAGGCGCGGAGGGCGCGGAGAACGGAACGGCAAGAAAACAAGAAAACAAGAAACCAAGAACCAAGAAACCAAGAAACCAAGAAACCAAGAAACCAAGAAACCAAGAAACAACTACTCTACGAACCACGAACCACGAACCACGAACCACGAACCACGAACCACGAACCACGAACCACGAACCACGTACCACAAACCGCGAACTCCGGCTAAAGCCCGCTCTTCAGGCCCTTTATGCGCCTCCATTTCCTGCGAAGGATCGCGGGCCGGGCACGCTCTAACCAGCAGACCGGGACGCATCGGCTCCTGACAGATGGGCGGCGCGGAGTATGATCCGCGCGGGCCAATTCAAGGGAGCCAGTTATGACGATGAAGATGATCCAGGTCGGCTGCGGTGGGTTCGGACGCTCGTGGTGCGAGCGTTTTCTGCCCGTGAATGTGAAAGACGGACTGATCGAGGTCGTCGCGGCGGTGGACATGAGCACGGACGCGCTCAAGAACGCGCAGCAGTTCCTCGGCCTGCCGCCGGAACGCTGCTACACCGACGTGCGCCGCGCCATGGACGAACAGAAGGCCGACTTCTGCACCATCGTCGTCCCGCCGGCCTTCCACGAAAGCATCGTGGACGAGGCGCTCGCGCACGGCCTGCACATTCTTTCGGAGAAACCCATCGCCGACACGCTGGAAGGCAGCGTGCGCATCGCGGCCAAGGTGAAGAAGTCCGGGAAGAAAATGGGCGTCACCATGAGCCACCGCTTCGACCAGGACAAGACGACGCTGCGCGACCACCTGCGCTCCGGGCGCTACGGCGCGCTCGATTACATCCTCTGCCGCTTCACCTGCGACTGCCGCAAGTTCGGGAGTTGGGGAAAATTCCGCCACGAGATCAAGGACACGCTGCTCGTCGAAGGCGCCGTCCACCACCTCGACATCATCGCCGATTTCGCGGGCGCGAAGTGCGACACGATCTACGCCGAAGCCTGGAATCCGCGCTGGGGCGAATACGCCGGCGACAGCCAGGCGCTGGTGACGATGCGTTTCGAGAACGGCACGCGCGCGTTTTACGAAGGCGCCAAGACCAACGCCGTGGGCCTGAACGGCTGGACGCAGGAGTATTTCCGGACCGAGTCCGAACTCGCCACGCTGGTGCTCGACCGCCGCGAGCTGCGGCGCTTCCAGTACGACTCCGGCAGCACCTGGCGCAGTCATCGCGAGTCCGAAGGCGAAGTGCTCCAGTTGCGCGGCCAGCACAAGTGGGCCAACGCGTGGCTGATCGAAAAGTTCGTGAAGTGGCTCCAGGGCGGCGAGCCCATGGAGACCAACGTCGAGGACAACCTGCAGTCGGTGGCCCTGGTCTTCGCCGCCGTGCAGAGCAGCCACACCGGGCAGCCGGTGAAGGTGCAGGAACTCCTCGAGAAAACCCGCCGGGAACAGGGAGGCTAGGACGCCATGACCGCCGCGCCGCCGGACATCTCCAGGGATCACCCGCGCCTGTTGGGACCGTTGGAGGACTTGAAGCGGCTGGCGAAGGAGCGCCCCGAAGCGTACGCGCGCACCCGCGAGGCGGCGCGCATGACCGGCTTCGGGACCGAGCCCGACAACCACGTCCTGTTCGGCAAGATTCCGTCGATGGCGCTCGTCGCGGCCATCGACGGCGACGCGAAGCTCGCGCGCGAAGCCGTGGACCTGGTCTTCGAACGCTTCATCAACCGTCCCGTGCGCACCGGCCACGTGCCCTTCGGCAGCGACGTCGCCTTCTGCGCGCTGATCTACGATTTCTGCCACGCCGCGTGGACGCCGGCCGAGCGCGAACGCTACTTTGCGTACGTGACCGAGACGCGCGAGAAGAACATGGGCGAGGAGCCGAGCCCGTTCCACAACGGCTGGTACGGCTACAAAATGTGGGGCTTCGGCCTGGCCTGCCTGGCCACCTGGCACGAAAATCCCGCGGCCGAGGCGATGTTCGCGGTCATCGACGAGGAATACCGGCGGCGCGCGGCGCCGGCCCTGGAGTTCAGCGGCGCGGGCGGCGGCTTCGGCGAAGGGTACTACATCCACTACTGGCTCTTCGAATGGCTCTTCTTCTGCGAATGCGCGCGCGCCTGCGCGGGGCTCGACTACTACGCGCTCGCGCCGAAATTTTTCAGCCAGCGCGCCGTCGCGAGCATGTTCGAGATGTATCCGACCATCGTGGAACGCGGCACGCGCCGGCCGGTGCCCATGGGCGACGGCGGCGGGCGCGAGTGCCACCCCGAGCGCGACAAGGCGCTGACCGCGCGGCGCATTCTGGTGAACTACCACCGCGGCGACCCCGCGCACCAGGCGGTCCACGCGTTCAACCTGCAGACGCCCCGGGTCGGCTTCCCGCAGTTCGCCTACCGCGATTTTCTCTGGCACGACCCGGCGGTGAAGGCGGGCGACCTGGACGGCTTCAAGCGCGCGCACGTCAGTCCCGCGGCCGGCTACGCGTACATGCGCGATTCGTGGCAGGAGGATGCCGCGCATCTCTTCTTCCACTGCGGGCCGCGCTTCACCGCGCACCAGCACCTCGACAACGGCCACTTTACCGTCTTCAAGCACACCGAACTGCTGGGCGACGGCGGCCACTACGCCGGCTGGGCCGATCCGCACGAATGCAATTACTACGTCCGCACCATCGCGCACAACGCCGTGCTGATCCACGATCCGTCGGAGACTTGGCCGAACATCCGCCTCTATAAGGATATCGCGAACGACGGCGGGCAGCGCTTTCCCGGCTTCAAGGTCCACCACAACGGCGCGGCGATGGACGTCGAAGTATGGGAGAAGAACCGCGAAGAGTTCGACATGGGGGCGCTGGCCGCGTTCGAGGACGGCGGCGACGTTGCGTATGCCGCGGGCGACAGCACCAAAGCCTACGCCTCGCAGAAGGTCTCGTGCGTGACGCGCCAGATCGTGCTGCTGCGCCCGGGCACGTTCGTGATCTTCGACCGCGTCGTGAGCACCAATCCCGCGTTCAAGAAGACGGTGCTCTTCCAGCCGATGCAGGCGCCCGAAGGCGGCGGCGCGCACTGGACCGTCACGAACGGGAAGGGGAAGCTCTTCATCGAGACCGTCCTGCCGCGCGATCCGCGGGTCGCGGTGCTGGCCGGCGCGGAGCAATATTCCTACGGCGGGCGCATCTTCCCGCCGCAGGGGACCATCTTCCCCGCGCCCGCCGCGCGCATGGAGATTTCGCCCGCGAAGCCGGCGAAGGCGGACTACTTCCTGCACGTGCTGACGGCCACGGACGCCGCGGTGGCATCGGTTCCGCAGGCGGCGTTGGCGGAAGACGAAAACTCGGTTTCGGTTACCATAGGGGACGCGACGCTGCGCTTCCTCAAGCACGAACTGGGCGCGAGCCTGGAACGCGGAGGGCGCCGGCGCGATCTGGCGCGGAGCGTACCGGAACCGTGAACGAACTCCCATCGGACGAGGTGAAGCCCGACGCCTCGGCGGCGGCGCTCCTTCGGCTCGATTGGTACAAGTACTGCGAACGCGGGCGCGAGTACCACACGCCCGGCCACATCCACCGCTACCACCAGTGGTATCACGTCGTCCGGGGCGAGGCCGTCGTGCGCGCGGGCGCGGAAAAGATCACGCTCGCCGCCGGGCAGTCGGTGCTTTTTTCGCCGGGTTCCGACCGCGAATTGAAGGCCGGGCGGCGCGCGCCCGCGTACTTCGCGGCCGTCTTCGATCCGCGCGCCGGTCTGGACTTCCGCGCCGTCTACGACCGCCGGATGGACGTGACCCCGGACCTCGAACCCGACCTGGCGCTGCTGGTGGAAGCCGCGCGGCACCCGCGACCCGACGACGCGCTGCTGGTCCAGGCGCTGCTCGTGCGCGTGCTGGTCGCGTACAAGCGCCGCGTGCTCGCGCAGGAAGGGCGCGCGCCCGCCGCGCAGGCCCCCGCGCCGCTGCATCGCACGCACAACCGCGCGGTGATCGAACGCGTCGAACTGATCCTGCGGCAGCACTTCCACGAGGAACTGACGCGCGAGGACGTCGCCGCGCAGTTGAACCTGAGCCCCGGGCATCTCGCGCGGCTTTACCGCACCGTGACGGGCCGGACCTTGCATGAGCGGATAACGCAGCTTCGGATGGAGGCCGCCAAGGACCTGCTCCTGAACTCGACGTCCTCGATCACCCAAATCGCCTTCGAGGTCGGGTATACCTCCTTCAGCCACTTCTCGAAGACCTTCAAGGACTTGGAAGGAACCACCCCGGGCGATTACCGCCGCGCTTCGGGGGCCGCCTGGCACGAGAAGGACGCCTGAGTCCGCCCGATGGCCCCCGCCGAATGTTCGTTTTCCGCATAAAGTCGAGCGTCCCGCGATAGCGCGCCCCGGCCTGCGCGGGGTATCTTGAGCGCGTGGTGGGCGTATTCGCGAAACCCAACGAAAGGAAACGGCGATGCTGACGAACGCGCAACTGGACGAGTTCAAGGAACGCGGCTTTGTGAAGCTGGGGCGCGTCGGCGCGCCCGGCCAGGCGGCGGCGCTCGCGCAGCGCATCGACGACCTGATGATGGGAAAAGTACGCAACCCCGCGATCACCTTCCAGCTCGACAGCAAGACCGGCAATTACGAGGACGTCGATTTCAGCAACCCGGTCTGGAAGGAAGCGACGCTGAAGTACCGCAAGATCGAGAAGCTCGACCAGGACCCGCTCTTTTGGGAATACACGAAAGATCCGTTCTTCGTGGAGGCCTGCCGCCAGCTCATCGGGCCGTCGGTGAAGTGCTTCCGGACGATGTTCATGAACAAGCCCGCCGGCGCCGGCACGCATCTGCCCTACCACCAGGACGCGGGCGCGCAGTGGGGGCTGAGCAAAGATCCGTTCGTGACCATCTGGACGGCGCTCGACCCGGCGACCAAGGCCAACGGCTGCGTGGAAGTCGTGCCCGGCACGCACAAGCTCGGGCTCATGTCCACGCGCGGCCACGTGGTGAGCGACGAGAAACTGAAGGAACTGAAGGTGGACGAGAAGAGCGTCTTCGTCGAACTGGAGGCCGGCGAGAGCTTCCTGATGCACAACTCGCTCTTCCACCGCTCGGGCCGCAACGGCACCACGATCGCGCGCCGCGCCTACAGCGTCTGCTACATGGACGGCGAGACCGTGGACCTGAAGCCCGAGCACAAGCGGGTCTTCCCGTACATCTGCGGGGAACCGGTGGCGGTGTAAGCTGGAATCCGGTGAAAAGCCCGGACGAGAGGCGTCCGGGCTGAAATGTTTTTCCGGCTACACGCCCTTCGCGTCCAATTCGCGCTGCACCAGCTTCACGGCCGCGGCGAGGCATGCTTCGCCGTAGGCGGCGCTGGCGTCGCGCGGATCGCCCTTCGGCCCGCCCCAGCCGACGCCGACGGGCGCGACGGCGCGGTCGGGGCTCAATTGCGAGAGGTCGGGAAGTTCCGGGCGCACGGCCATCACGAGCGAAGTCTCGTTGCGCGCGGCGTGATCCATCATGCTCGTCCAGCCTTGGGCCATCTCGCCGGTCACGCCGATCAGCGTGAGCCCGAAGCGTTCCTCGCGTTCCTTCAGGTGCGAAACCCACGAGCCGCGCGACGGGCCGTGCCCGTCGGCGACGACGGCCTTGAAGCCCGCGCGGCGGAGCTGTTCCAGGATCGCATCTACCAGCGCCGCGAAGAATCCCTGGGAGACCCAGTAGCAACTCCCGTCGAGCGGGCGCGCGGGTTCCACCGATTCGTGGTAGTCCATGCCGATCAGCGTCTGGCCGGGGCCGGCAGGTTTGATCCGGTCGGGCCCGAGGTGGACCGGCGGGAGGACGATGCCGCCGAGTTCGCGCGCGCAGCGGACGAAGAGCGCTTCGCTGATGATCGCGTCGGTGCCCAGCGGCAGGTGCTCGCCGTGCCATTCCAGCGTGCCGAGCGGCAGGTAGGCCACGGGGCGGGCCTTCAGGCGCGCGCGGAATTCGTGCGGCAGCAGGTCGGCGTAGCGGACCTTGGTCTCGCTCATGTTCACACCTTGTACGTATCGCCCACGTTCGGAATCCGCACGTCGGGGTAGCCGCGCGGCTTGAGGAATTCCGTGAAGGCCGCCGCGCGCGGTTCGTCGCCGTGGACGAGAAAGAGCGGCCCGGCGGGGCGGCAGCGTTCGAGGAAATCGGCGAGTTCCGTGCGGCCGGCGTGGCCGGAGAATCCGTTCATCACGACGATCTCGGCTTTGACCGCGTGCTCCTGCCCGAAGATGCGCACCGTCCGCCACCGTTCGACGAGCTTGCGCCCGAGCGTGTGTTCGGCCTGGAAGCCGACGATCATGATCGTGTTGCGCGGGTTGCCGATGCCGTGGTTGAGGTGGTGGAGGATGCGCCCGGCCTCGCACATGCCGGAGGCCGCGATCACGACGCACGGCTCCTTCTTGTCGTTCAGCTTCTTCGAATCTTCCGCGGCCGTGATGCAGGCGTACCCGTCGATGGCGAAGAGCGCGCCTTCCTGCTTCAGGACCTCGCGCGCGTCCGCGTCGTAGCATTCCGGGTGCCGCTGGAAGATCTCGGTGGCCTTGCACGCGAGCGGGCTGTCCACGTAGACGGGCACGGGCGGCAGCTTCTGGCGTTCCTCGAGCAGATTGAGTTCGTAGAGCACCGCCTGGGTGCGGCCGAGCGCGAAGGCGGGCACGATCACCTTGCCGCCGCGCGCGATGGTCCGGTAGAGGACCTTGCGGAGTTCCTCGCCCATCGCCTCGACCGGCGGGTGCTCGCGGTCGCCGTACGTGCATTCGGAAAGCAGCACGTCCGCGCCGGAACCGAAGGGTTCGGGGTCGCGCAGGATCGGCGTGTGCGGCCGACCGACGTCGCCGGTGAACGCGAGGCGCTTTTTCGAGCCGTGGGCGTGCTCTTCGAGCGTGATGCTGGCGGAACCGAGGATGTGCCCGGCGTCGTGGTAGATCGCCTTCAGCCCCGGCACGACGTCGAACCATTCGCGGTATTTGCATGAGCGCAGCAGCGCGATGGCCGCTTCCGCGTGTTCGGGCAGGTAGAGCGGCTCGACGGGCTTCTCGCCGTTGCGCAGGCGCCGGTTGACGTGCTGCGCGTCGATCACCTGAATGTTGGCCGAATCGCGCAGCATGATCGCGCACAGGTCGGCGGTCGCGCCCGTGGCGAAGACCGGGCAGTTCAGCCCCGCCGCGGCCCAGGTCGGCAGGTTGCCGATGTGGTCGATGTGCGCGTGGCTCAGCACCACCGCCTTGACGCGCTTGGCGTCGATGGGCAGCGTGCGGTTGCGCGTGCGCGCTTCCTCGCGGCGCCCCTGAAAGAGGCCGCAGTCGAGCAGTACGATCTCGCCCCGCGCGGTCTCGACGATGTGGAGCGAGCCGGTGACGGTGCGCACGGCGCCGTGAAAGTGTATTTTCATGAAGGGAACGATACCCGCACGCAGCGGCTTCGCCAAGGCCCGCGCGGGTTACTCGGGCTGCGGTTCCTTCTCGGGGCGGTGCTTCTTCACTTCGTCGATCTGCTTCTTCTTGCAGTCGGGGCAGATGCTGTGGGTGAAGCGCGCGTCCGTGTGCCCCGAGATGTAGGTCTCGACGCGCTGCCAGTAATTTTTGTCGTCGCGAACCTTGTGGCACCACGCGCAAATGGGCAGCAGGCCCTGAAGCGTCTTGATCCGCGACAACGCCTCTTCGAGTTCCTGGATGCGGCCGGAGAGCGAGGTCTGGAGTTCCACGATGCGCACGCCCGCCCGGACGCGCGCGTGCAGTTCCTCGGGATCGAACGGCTTGACGATGTACTCGTCGGCGCCGGCGTCGAGCCCGCGCAGGATGTCCTCCTTGGTGCTGCGCGCGGTGAGCATGATGACGTAGACGGGGTAGGTGGGGCGGGCTGCGCGGAGTTCGCGGCAGACGGCGACGCCGTCCTTTTCGGGCATCATCCAGTCCAGAATCGCGACGTGCGGCGCGTCCGGCTTCAAGAGTTCGGCGATGGCCTGCGCGCCGTTGCGCGCGAGCACCGGCTCGTGGCCCCAGCGGCCCAAATACGTGCGCATCACCTCAAGAGATACGGGGTCGTCTTCCGCTAGAAGGATTCGCATGGGCGATGAAGTCCGATAGGCGTCGAAGCCGCGTCTCACCAGATGTGAAGCGTAAGCCTACCACAGCCGCCATAGACGGGGAAAAGCTTATTCGGGCAAAATGTCCGCGCTACGCTTCCGGCGACATGACCGCCTTGATGCCTTTTCCGGATTCCAGGACGGTCATGACCTCGTGCCACTTGGCCAGCGATTCGCGGTGCGTGATCAGCTTTTCGACCGGCAGAATGCCCGAGGAGATCATGCGGATCACGGTCTCCCACGCGGTCCAGGAAGAACTGAAACAGAAGGTCACGGCGGGCGCCTTGAACAGCGCCACGTCCCACGGCACCATCACGCCTTCCTTCTTGCCGCTGATGCCGAGCACGCCGATCTTGCCCAGGCGCTTCACGATCTTGAACGACTGCTCGATCGCCCCGGGGCTGCCGCTGCATTCCATCACGATGTCCGCGCCGACATCGTGGGTCTCGGCGAGCACCGCCTTCTCCAGGTCTTCCTCGCCGACGTTCACCACCCGCGTCGCGCCGATCTCCAGCGCCTTCTGCAGCTTCAGGCCCGCGCTGCGCGCCGTGCCGCTCACGATCACTTTGCTCGCCCCGGCCGCGCGCGCGACCATCGCGGTCAGCAGGCCGATCGGCCCCGGGCCCTGCACGACCACGGTCTCGCCCGCGTTGATGCGCACGCGTTCGATCAGCCCGTACACGCAGCACGCCGTCGGTTCGATCATGCTCGCCTGTTCGTAGCTGATGTTGTCGGGCAGCTTGTGCAGCAGCCGCGCGGGCATGACGAGATAGTCGGTAAAGGCGCCGTCGCGCCCGATGCCGGGCGGGCGCTTCATCTTGCAGACCTGCGGCGCGCCGGCCTGGCAGGCGGGGCAGGCGCCGCACGCGCCCGTGCGCGTCTCGCTCACCACGCGTTCGCCCAGCTTCCAGCCTTCGACGCCGGGGCCCAGTTCCACGATCTCGCCGGAGAATTCGTGCCCCAGGATCATCGGCGGCCAGTACGGGTGCGCGTCGTGCCAGATGTGGATGTCCGATCCGCAGACGCTGACGGCCTTGACCTTGATCTTCACGTCGCCCGGCCCGACCTTGGGTTCGGGGACGTCGCGCCATTCCAGAAGGCCTTTGCCTTTGCCCGTCTTGACCACCGCTTTCATGCGCATGCTCCCAGGGTTTTCAGGTCGCGCCATGCTACCACGGGCGCGTCAGGTAACAATAGCCAGCTTAATTGTTACATCCCGTCCGGCAGTTGTGCCTCGCCGTTCACCACCGTGCCGAGCACCGCCGCGCGGACGAGGTCTTCCGCCGGGAGCGCCGCCGGGTCGGCCGCGAAGATCGTCAGGTCCGCGTCGAACCCCACGGCGATCCGCCCGCGCGTGGCCTCCAGGTCTTCGGCCCAGGCCGCGCCTTCGGCGTACAGGCGCAGGACCTCCGCGACCGTCAGATGCTGCTCCGCGTGCCAGCCTGCGTTCGAGCCGCCCTCGCCCGGCCACGGCGCACGGTTCACGGCCGCGTGCAGGGTCTGCCCGATGCTGGGCGGCATGATCGGCGCGTCGCTGGAAAGGCAGACGGGCGCGCCGGCCTCCAGCAGCCCGCGGAACGGATACGCGCAGGCCGAACGGTGCGGGAAGTGTTCCCGCAGCACGGGAAAATCCGGAACCAGGTGCGACGGCTGCACGCTGGCCGCGACGGCCAGCGCCTTGAAGCGCGGCAGGTCGGCGGGGTCGATCAACTGCGCGTGTTCCGCGCGCATGCGCAGGTGCGGATACCCGCGCCACTGGTCCACGACCGACGGCTGAACCTTGGGCGGCTCGCGCCGGAAGCGGTCCACCGTGTCGAGCCACGCGCGCAAAGCCCGGTCGCCGATCACGTGCACCGCCGTGCCCAGCGCCAGGCGCGCGGCCTCGCGCATGCGCGCGTCGAGTTCCTCGAGCGCGAGGACGTTCAGGCCCGTGCCGCCCTCCTTATAAGGAGTCAGCATCCAGGCGGTGCGGCTGGTAAAGGTGCCGTCGAGAAAAAGCTTGAGCGCGATCAGGCGCACGAGCCGGTTCTCGCGCACTTCATGCAGCCACAGCGCGGCCTCGCCGCTGTCCAGGTCGTGCGCGCGGCACATGCCGCTCACGCGCACCGGCAGCAGGCCTTCGGCTTCCAGTTCGCAGGCGAGTTCCACGGTCAGCAGGTCCTGAACGTCGTGGACGCCGGTAAAGCCCGCGGCGGCGCAGGCGCGGGCCGCGGCCAGCAGGAAGGCTTTGCTCTCCGCGCGCGTCGGCGGCGGAATGCGGCTCCAGACCAGGCCGCAGGCGTTTTCGTGCAGGATGCCGGTGGGCTGGCCGGAGGCCTCGCGCCGGATCGTCCCGCCCTCGGGGTCCGGGGTGCCCTGCGCGATTCCCGCGGCCGCCAGCGCCGCGGCATTCACCCAAAGCGTATGACCGTCGAAGGCGCTCGCGGCCACGGGCCGGCCGGGCAGCAGCGCGTCGAGGTCGCGCGCGCACGGCATCCGGCCCAGGCGGTCCTCGCGCCAGCCGCTCCCGCGCACCCACGCGCCTTCGGGCAGCGCGCGCGCCTGGTCCGCCAGGATGCGCGCGGCTTCTTCGGGGCTGCCGGCGCGCGACAGGTCGGCCAGCGCGAGCCGTTCGCCCATGTGGATGAGGTGCAGGTGCGCGTCCACGCAGCCGGCCGCGATCAGGGCCTCGGGCGGGAGTTCCACGACGCGCGCGCCCGAAGCGGCGGCGGCCGCGGCCACGTCCTCGCGCGAGCCGACCTGCGCGATCTTGCCATCCTCGATCAGCACGCCGCCGATGCCGGGATCGGGCAGGTGTACGCGTCCGAGCAGCGCCAAGCGATTCATGGGGGCACAAGCTAACAGGCGCGGCCGCCGCCGCAAACGCCTCGAACGCATGGACGCGGCCGGAGGGCGTCGCTATGCTTCGCGCATGGCATCCGGCTCCTCCAACGTGCCGAAGGCGATCGGCGGATTCGAGATCATCGAACGGATCGGCCAGGGCGCCATGGGCTCGGTCTTCAAGGCGCGCCAGGTCTCGCTCGACCGCGTCGTGGCGCTGAAGATTCTTCCGCCGAAGATCGCCGCCGACCGCGTCTTCATCGAACGCTTCCAGCGCGAAGCCCGCGCGAGCGCGCGCCTGAACCACCCCAACATCGTGCTCGGCATCGACGTGGGCCGGGACGAGGCCACCGGGCTCTGGTATTTCGCGATGGAGTTCGTGGACGGACCCTCGCTGAAGGACGTGCTCGCGCGCGACAAGAAGTTCAGCGAAGGGCGCGCCCTGCGCGTGATGCTCGACGTGGCCCGCGCGCTGGAATGCGCCGAACGGCAGCAGATGGTCCACCGCGACATCAAGCCCGACAACATCCTGCTGGCCAAATCGGGCGAAGCCAAGCTCGCCGACCTGGGCCTGGCAAAGAAACTCGACGACGAAGAAGCCGCGCACCTGACGCAAAGCGGCCGGGCCGTCGGGACGCCGCATTACATGGCGCCCGAACAGGCCCGCGGCGCGTCCGACGCCTTCGACGTCCGCACCGACCTGTACGCCTGCGGCGCGACGCTCTTCCATCTCGTCACCGGGCGCACGCCCTTCCAGGCCGCCACGCCCGCCGCGGTGATGGCGATGCACCTGACCGAAAAGCCGCCGCCGGCCAACAGCGTCGAACCCGGCGTGAGCGACGGCTGCGCGAAACTGATCGCCAAGCTGATGGAGAAGAAGCCCGAGAAGCGCGTGCAGTCCGCCACGGAATTCGCCGAACAGCTCGAGGAACTGCTGGCCGGTCCCGGCGCGACGGGCAAACGCTCCGCGGTGCGTCCTTCGGCGGGGCGTTCGGCCGTGCGCGCGGCGACGACGGGCCCGCGGGTCCCGATCCGCGGCGTCACCACGGGACCGCGCGTGCCGGTATCCGGGCGAGCGGACGCTTCGCCTTCGGGCGCGCGCGGCGATCGCAACAACAACGCGGTGCTGCTGGGCGCGGGCGCCGGCGTATTGCTCGCCGTGCTGCTGCTCGTCTTCGTGCTGGGAGGAAAATCCGAGCCGCCCAGAGCGCCTAAGAAGGTGGCCGAGGCCACCGAAGCGCCTGCGGAACCGCGCGCGCCCGTGCCCGCGCCCAAAACGCCCGCGCCCCCGCCGGTTCAGGAGAAGACGCCCGAGGCCGCGCCGCTGCCGGTCGTGGAAAAGCACGAGCCGCCGCCGCCCGCGGCCAAGACGGAGCCCGCGCCCGCGCCGGAACCCGCGCGCCCCGAACCGCCCAAGCCCGACCCGGAACAGGAAAAGGCCGCGCAGCTCGCGGCGGCGAAGGCGAAGTACGAGGCCTTCCACCACGCCTTCATCGAGGCCCTGCGCAAGGGCGACGCCAAGGCCGCCGGCGCGCAGCTCGACGCGGCCGAAAAGGACCCGGCGCTCGCGCCGCTGAAGGATGAACTGGCGCTCGACCGCAAAGCGTACGGATGGCCGGGGCTCTACGACAAGAGCGTGCAGGACGGCGCCGCGAAGCTGGCCGGCGGCGAACCGTTCGAACTCAAGCTCGCGCAGGGACCCGCGATGAAGGTGGGCAAGGGCGCGGAGTTCCAGGTGACCGAAGTGAAGGACGGAACGCTGTACGTCGGCAGCAAGGGCATGGCGATGCCGGTCGCGCTGGCCAAGCTCCATCCGGAGACGCGCCGGGCGCTCGCCGAGGCCGGCCTGCCGGGCGGCGAAGGGCAGGTCGCCGCGGCCTTCGTGATGCTGCTCGATGCCGCCGCGCCCGACGCCGTCGCCGAACGTCTGTCCCGGGCCGCCGCCGCGAACGCCGCCGCCGCCGAGATCGCCTACGTGAAGCGCGAACTCGACCGGCTCGGGAAGGAACTCTTGGAAAGCGCCGCCCAGGCCGCGTGGAAGGACCTCGAAAAGGCCGCCGCGGGCGAGAAGTGGTCCGACGACCAGAAGAAGGGCGTGGTGAAGGCCGTCGAAGACTTCCGCGCCAGGCACGCGGCGACCGCCTTCGCGAAAACGAAGGAGAAGGAGATCGCGGACCTGCTCGCGCGCGCGTCTCTGCGCGGCGCCGAGATTCCGCGCGAAGGGCTCTCGCTGTGGCTGCGCGCCGACGCGGGCGTGACGCTGAAGGACAACGCGGTGGTCCAGTGGGCCGACCAGAGCGGGCGCAACCACCACGCGGTCCCGACCGCGCCCGATCAGGCGCCCGAGCTGGCGCAGAACGCGCTCGGCGCGCTGCCCGCCGTCCGCTTCAACGGCAAGAAGGACCACTTCGTCGTCGCGGGCCTGAAGGGGGAGATGAAGTCCTTCTCGATCCTGTGGACGCTGAAGCCGAACTCGCATTCGAACTACAACCAGAGCTTCTCGGCGGAGGGCGGGTGGGGGCAGTTCGTCTTCCACACGACCAGCGACGGAAGCGTCTTCGTCGGCACCAGCGTGCCCTCGCGCATCGGCCCCGGCGACGGGACCGGCCGCGATACCGTGGCGTTGAACCAGTGGCAGCAGTTCGCGTACGTCTTCGACCAAGGGATGGCGCACTTCTACAAAAACGGAAAACTGCTCGCGAAGAAGAAGCTGGAACCCGCCGCCTGGACCGGCTTCCGCCTGAGCGGCTACGACGGCCGAAACACGATCGACGGCGAAGTGAGCGAGTTCCTGATCTACGAACGCGCCGTCAGCGACGAAGAGCGCGTGAAGATCGAGAAGCATTTGCTGCCGGAGAAGTGACTGTCACGCACTTCCGCAACCGCAAGACTTAGGTGCGATTCGAAGGCTAGCGAAGGACAAAGCCTAGTTAATTGGGTAGCAAGTTACTATGTGAAGAGAATCTCCGTCAAGCAGTTGCTCTATAGAATATGAAACGGCATTCTTAGTTGGCACTTGCCATGGTTCGAACCTATAATATAAACGCCGCAAAGTGACTCATAATGAATCAGCGCTCATGGCTTTGTGAGGGTTCTCCGCCTTGAACGCGGATAGCGCCGTTTCTAAGCAGAAGCAATCTGCACCACGAGTTATTGACCTCTTTTGCGGCGCAGGCGGTTTCAGTCTTGGTGCTGCAAGGGCCGGTTTCAATGTAGTTTATGCAGCCGATCTGAATCCAATCGCACTTGAAACGCACGGCAAGAATTTCCCAAGTTCTATCGATGGTTTGGTTGACGTTTCAAAGCTTACGGGCGAAATACTGAAGAGCGTTTTGGGCGGAATGCGAGTTGATGGAATTGTAGGCGGTCCCCCCTGCCAAGGATTCAGCTCCATGGGCAAAAGGGATCAAAAGGACCCAAGAAATCGGCTATTCTACCACTTCTTTAGGATTGTCAGTGAAGTCCGACCTAGTTTCTTTGTTGTAGAAAATGTCCCTGGTATTCTTAGCGTAGAGAACGACAAATTGCGCAACGAAGCGTTTGCTTTGGTAAAAAAGCGCTATTCCTTACTTTCACCAATTTGCATAGCGGCTGACCAATGCGGCGCACCCACGACCCGGGAGAGAATTTTCTTTATTGGGTTGCTAAAAGATGAATTGCCGGCCAAACGATGTTCTGATTTCCAGCCTCCAAAGAATGTCAAAAGGACAACAGTTTCCGAAGCACTAAAAGGATTGCCCAGAAAGATCGATCCCAATTGGCAAAGCGAAAAGGAAGGATGGCGGAAGATTGAGATGCCCGAAGCGACCTTTTTTGGACGAAGGCTTCAGGAGTGTGTACCAAATGGTGTAGGCGATCCGGCTGCGCTGCAAAGACTAAGAGAGAACAAAGAGGTTTCGGGATTCTTAGGAACACATCACACGCGGACTGTCAGGAGTAGATTTGCAAGCCTAGACTATGGTCGGGTAGACAAAGTATCGAAAGCGATACGCCTTGATCCGAAGGGTTTTTGTCCAACATTGCGAGCAGGGACCGGGAAAGATCGCGGTAGCTATCAGGCCGTCCGCCCTATTCACCCAACAGAGGACAGGGTAATCACCCCTAGAGAGGCGGCTCGATTACAAGGTTTCCCTGATTGGTTCGTATTCTCTGCGACCAAGTGGCATAGTTTCCAGCAAATCGGAAACAGTGTATCCCCGATTGTCTCAGAACGTGTCTTGAAGGTTCTTTTTGAATCGCTCAAAAAGAGCCGCAAGTGAAAAGTGAAAGGAGCGGAAAGTTATGGCGAGCAATACGAAAGGGCCTACCTCTACAGCAACAAATCAGGCCGATGCTTCGCCGACAAAGGAATTTTTTATTTATATGCTTACCAGAGATATCGAGCTGATTCGAGCAATTATTGACCTTGTAGACAACTGTGTAGATGGGGCAAGAAAACTTTCAGGTGAAGATAGCTACAATAGATTTTCTATCCGGCTAGAAGTCGATACCAAAAAGTTTCGAATCTCGGACAATTGCGGTGGCATTCCATTTGAAATTGCCAGAGATTACGCATTCAGGTTCGGTCGGCCTGAAGCTATGCCTGCACTAAAGCATTCAATTGGGCAGTTCGGTGTGGGTATGAAGCGAGCATTCTTCAAGTTGGGACGTCGTTTCGAGATTGATTCTAGAACGAACACATCTTTGTTCAAGATGGCGGTTGATGTTGAAGAATGGAAAAAAATGAGTGAATGGAAATTTGGCTTTTCGAAGATCGATCTTTCATACAAGCTGAAGTCTTCCGAGGAGGCTGGCACAAATATCTTGGTCGCTCCGCTTCACGACTCCGTTAGCGAGCAGTTCGGTTTGGAAAATTTCGTTACTCGCTTAAGGCATGAATTAGCCGATGCACACCGTGAAAACTTGGCGAAGGGTCTAACGATTTCGGTTAATAACCTTCCAATTGAGTCCAAAATACTTGAATTCCTTCAGGCGAAAAACCTGAAGCCTGCGCACACTTCATTTAAGATAAAACTAAAGAAAAAGCAGCCAGTTAAGGTGGACCTGTATTGTGGAATCGGCGAGTCTCGACCAGCGGAAAGTGGCTGGTATGTGTTTTGCAATGGACGCCTCGTTCTTGGTGCAGACCAGACCATCAAGACTGGCTGGGGCGAAGGAGGCGGACGGATTATCCCGAAATGGCATGGCCAATACTCTCGATTCTTTGGGTTGATCTTCTTTAATTGCGATGATGCAGGAATGCTGCCTTGGAATACAACCAAGAGTGGAATCGATGGCGACTCATCCATTTACATTGCGGCGCGATTGGAAATGATCAAGATAACTAGGCCCGTAATCGATTTCCTCAATGACCTTGACAAAGAAAAGGATCTGGAGGGCGAAGGTGAAGATATGCCGCTTCACTTTATCGTGAATAGCGCCAAGCCCGTAGAATACTCGGATGCGAAACCGGCGAGTACGTTCGTGTTTCCTTCCATTGAGAGGGTCGAAAGGCTAGGCCCAAGGATGGGCAATATTTCGTACAAGAAGCCAGTCGATGAAATCGAGAAGGTGAAGCAGAGTTTAAAAGTCTATACCAATAAGGAGGTGGGTGATCGCACGTTTCAGTATTATCTCAAAATGGAGTGTAGCCAATGAGCAGTTACAAGAATATTAACTATCGCCTTCGCCCAGCAAAACACATCGAGCGGAAGATGTTGGCTGAGGCATTTGGAAGGCTAACCCACTTTGCTCGAATAGAGACATATCGGTATGTTGGGTTGGGCTCTCCATATTTTAGTGATTTTCTCCTGTTTCATCGTTTATTGGGTTTTAAAACCATGATAAGCATCGAAAAGGAGAAAGAAGATCAGGCGCGATTTGAATTCAATAAGCCCTTCAAGTGCGTGAGTATGGTTTATGGAAACACAAAGGACAAGTTGCCAGGCCTAAGCTGGACTCAAAGAACAATTCTTTGGCTTGACTATGATGGCGTGATTTCCTTGGATGTTCTTGCAGACATTAGAACCTTTGTCGTCAATGCTTGTTCTGGCAGTGTTCTTGTAGTAACGCTAAATTCGCACCCGCAGGAGTTTCGCGATCTCCCAGCTGAAACACGCCCCGCTGCAAGATTGGCCGCGCTTAAGGAGAGTCTTGCTGGGGAAAGCATTCCTGATGATATTGAGCCGAAAAGTCTCTCGGATTGGGGGCTTGCTGCGGCTTATCGAAGAATTATTCTAAACAAAATAAGGGAATGCTTGGTGCAAAGAAACGCAGGGAAGAATCCAGAGGAGAAGTTCGAGTTTAGCCAAATATTCAATTTTAGATATCGAGATGGGGCGAGAATGTCTACCTTTGGAGGCGTTATTTTTGACGAGGGGAATAGAGGTCATTTTAATTCCTGTTCTTTTGGAAGCCTCGAATATGTCAGGAATGGCGAGGAGCCACATGAAATCCAAGTGCCGTGCCTTACCTTCAAGGAGGCAAGATTCTTAGACGAGCGATTGCCTGCTGATGACCCAGAAGGAATTGCAAGCGCTGGCATCGATATAGATGACGTAAAAAAATATAAAAGCACTTATCGCTGGTTCCCACACTTTGTCGAATCGGAATTGTAAGCATATTCTGATGCCCCACTCCCTTAAGGCTGGTGGCACTGACCTCGATTCTGATCAAGGCTAGGGCCAAACGATTTGGTGCCACTGGCTGAGGTCGTATTCAGCCAATTGAGGGTACTGAATGCGGCTCACAATTCCGTTTATGAGTCCCATTGGCACAACAAGGATATTGGGCGGACCGCACTGGCTGCATACCGCCGCAGCCAGTGGCACCAGTTCGTCGAGCACAACGCGTGATCGTGAGACCAACCCGTGTCATCGTCGAATCCGATAACATTCCACGGCTACGCCGTGCTCCGCGTTCTCTGCGTGCTCCGCGGTGAAAAACCGCCGCGCCGTGCGCGTTACGCGGTCGCGCGCGCCTGCGCCGCGGCGGCTTCGCCGGATTCGGCGGGGCGTTCGGCTGGGGCGGGGGGCGTCTGGCGGAGTTCCGCGGGCACGGGTTCCGGCGTGGGAGCGGCGCGGCGCACGGGGCGCGACGGGCGCGAGGGCAGTTCGTCGAAGCCGATCAGGCCCAGGCGCGGGCGGGCGCTCGGGTCGTTGTAGCGCTGGAAGCGTTCGCGCATCGAGCCGCTCGGCACGCGCGC
>JAHCJK010000319.1 GCA_026184295.1 Planctomycetota bacterium | reverse complement strand
CCGTCGCCCCAGATGCGCGCAAGCACGCCAAAGGCCACGGTGGCCGCGGCCACGGTGGCCAGGCTGAGCGCGTGGTCCAGGATGCCCAGCACGCGCGAGGCCTGCCGCGCGAGCACCTCGTCGGCCAGCATCGCCCAGAGAAAATACCCCATTCCGCCCAGGCGCAGCCCCGCCGAGGCCGTCACGGCCCAGAAGAGCGCGCGTTCGCGGCGCGCCGCGGCTTCGCCCGCCAACGTCCGGCCCGCGGCTTCGGCGCGGCGCAGCACGCGCACGGCGCCTTCGGCGCAGAGCCCGGCCAGGATCAGATACGCGGCGAGGACCAGGCGCGCGGGGTCCCAGCTTCCGTGCGGCAGGCCGTCGTACTGCGCGCGCAGCAGGTTCGAGACGAGCAGCGTGCCGCCGACGGCGAGCAGCGGGACGGTGCAGAACCAGACGCCTCGGGCTTCGGGACTCTCCGGACCCGAAGCGTCCGGGCGCGGGCCGGCCAGGCGTTGATAGAGCGCGTCGAAGCGCCGCAGCGCCAGCAGCAGATAAAGGAGGCAGACGCCGGAGGCGAGGTGGGCCAGCACGTACGCGCCGTTGCGCGCCACCTGCCCGATGGAAGCGAGGTTCTCTTCCTGGAGGCGGTAGATGCGGTAAAAGATCGCGCCGGCCAGAAAGAGGTTCACCAGGAACGCGGCGCACGCGGCGACGGTCAGCGTCCCGTGCGGGGGCCCGTCCGGTTCGTCGCGCGATTCGTCCAGCGGCATGGCGGGAGTCTATCCGCTTCCGGCGTCGGGCGGCGGGTCAGCTTGGCCGAAGACCGGAAATTTCATGGCCCGTAACATCCCGGCTCAAAACGTGTTATAGTTTCCTCGAAATTCCGCATCACGCGCCGCTTCCGAGCCCGTACAGGAAGGCAAAGGAGGCTGCGCGTGTCCACGAGCATCTGTCCGGGAGTTCTCTTGAGCGACCCGCCGACCCGCGGAACCGGACCGGATGCGCGGCTGCTGCCCGGCGCGGCGCTCTCGCCCGCCGACGCGCGCCTGGTCTCGAAGCTGGAAGCCCTGCGCCCGCTCCTGATGCGCACGGCCTCCGCGATGCTGCGCCGCAGCGACGACGCCGACGACGCCGTGCAGGAAGCGCTCCTGCGCCTGGTCCGCAACGCCGACCGCTACGATCCCGAAAAAGGCACGCTCGAAGGGCTCGCGCGCACCACCGTCCGGCGCGTCGCCCTGGACATGCTCGCCCGCCTGCGCCCCGAACCCGCCGGCGACGCCGCCCAGGAAGCCCCGGCCCCCGCCGTCCGTCCGCCGCTGGAGGCCGAGGAAGTGCGGACGCGCCTGCGCGCGGCCGTGGACCGGCTCGGCGATCCGCAGCGCACCGCCTTCCTGCTCGTGCATCAGGAAGGCCTGACCCACGAAGAAGCCGCGCGCGACCTGCGCATCTCGCAGGAGACCCTGCGCGCCCGGCTTTACCGCGCCCGCATCGAACTGCGCGCGCTGTTGAAGGAGTTCGCGCCATGAACGCCCCCGCTCTGCCCGCAACCGACGCCGGCCATCTCGACGGCCCGCTGCTGGAAGCGCTCGCCGCCGGCGCGGCCCGCGAGGAAGAACAGGCCCTCGCCCGCCGCCACCTCGACGCCTGCGCGCGCTGCCGCGGCGACCTGGAGGCCCTGCGCGCCGAGAACGCCGCCTTCGGGGACTTCTTCGCCGCCGAGGAAGCCCGCCTGGCCGGGCGCTCGCCGGTGCGGCGGCGCGAACGCGCTTACCGCTTCACCGCATTTGCCGCCGCGGGCCTCGCCGCGATGCTGGCGCTCGCGCTGATCTGGGAAAAGTTCGCGCCCGGCGGTTCGGCGACCACGACGCCCCAGCGCCAGGTGGCCGAAGAGGGCAAGACGACGCACAAAGATCCGGATCCGGAACCTCAACCCGTGACTCCGCCCGCAGTCCCTCCCACGCCCGCGCCCAAGGCACCCATCGCGGGCCAGGAAACGGTTTATCGCGGGAGAACCGCCGCCGAATGGATTCTGGACGTCGAATCTAAGGATAACAACAAGAGCTATGATGCCATTCATGCATTGACCGCACTGGGCGCCGACGCTGTACCTACGGTAATGGCGTATGCGGGAAAGTGTCCGGAAATTTATTGGGGCCATGTGACCCAAATTCTAGGTAGCATGAAAGACCCCAAGGCTTTTCCCTTGATCAAAAAAGGACTCTCGGATGAAAGTTGGTCCATGCGCATCATCTGTGCGAAGTCCCTGAGGTACGCCGCCCTAAAAGATGCAACGGTAGCGGAAGCGTTACGGCTGTTAAAGAACGACCCGGACAAGGCCGTGGTGGAGGTCGTGAACGAAATTCTTGAAGAAGTCCAGGAGGCGGAGGCACTCAAAGTCCGGAACCTGAACGATCGTCTGAAAACGGCCGTGGAGCGTGCGCGCTTGGCACTGGAGCAAAAGAGGTGGACGGAAGCCATCGTACTCTGCAAGGATGGACTGGCCTCCTCTCCGAACGATCCGGCTCTGATGGAACTGCTGGCCCATGCCGAAGCGGCCCTGAAGCAGGAAACGGAGACGAAGCGAAAAAAGCAGGTGGGCGAGACCGACCTGCCCGGCACCGGCGGAACGGCGCGCTAAATCCAGTAACGCAGCAGGTACGAGGCGGACTCCAGCAGCATCTGCGACCAGGGGCGGGCCTCGTGCTCGTCCTGCGTCACTTCGTGGCAGCGGCGCAGATCGGCGAGCGTCTGGTCGCGCAGCGCGCCCGCGAATTCGGGATCGGCCAGCACCACGACGGCCTCCAGGTCGTGAAAGAGGCTGCGCGAATTGATGTTGTAGCTCCCCACCACGGCCCACGCGCCGTCCACCACCGCCGTCTTCGCGTGCAGCATCGGCTCGGGCCATTCGAAGATGCGCACGCCGGCCGCCAGCAGGTCGCTGTAGAGCACGCGCCCGGCGACGGCGCCGATCTTGGGATCGCTGACCCGCGAGACCGCCACGGCCACGCGCACGCCGCGTTTGACCGCCTTGGCCAGCGCGCGGCGGATGCCCCGGTCGGGCAGGAAGAACGCGTTCTCGATCAGGATGTATTCGCGCGCCTGGCGGATCGCGTGGAGGTACGTCGCGCGGATGCGGCGGCGCTGCCGGAACTCGCGGTTGCCGATCACGCGCATGAGCACCCCGCCGCCCGCGAACCCGTCCGTGACGCTCAGCACGCGTTCGCGCCCGGAGATCATCGCGCCGACCATCTGGCGGATCGTGCGGTGCTTCGGGCCGCCGGGTTCCTGATGGTGCGCCTTCTCCCAGGCGAACTCGAAGAGGCTCAGCAGCGCCGCGGCGGGGCGCGCGCCGTCCAGCCGCGCGTGGGTGTCGCGCCAGGCCCGCCCGCCCAAACTCTTCGGCGCGTAGTCGTCGGATAGATTCAGGCCACCGGTGAACGAGACACGCCGGTCCACGATGAGAATCTTGCGGTGGTCGCGGCGGTTGATCGCCCAATCGGGGCGCAGCACCAGCAGCGGATGGTAGATGCCCACGCGCACGCCCGCGGCCAGGAGTTCGTCCACGAAGGCCGAGGGCAGGCCGATCGAACCGACCGCGTCGATCAGCAGCCGCGCCTGCACGCCGCGCCGGGCCGCCTCGATCAGCGCCTGCGCGAAGCGCCGGCCGGTGCCGTCGGCGACGAGGATGTACGTCTCCAGGTCCACCGAGACCTTCGCGTCGGCGATGGCGCCGAGCATTTCGGGGAAGGCGCGTTCGCCGTCGATGAGCAGTTTCGCGGACTCGGCGCGCACGAACATT
>JAHCJK010000318.1 GCA_026184295.1 Planctomycetota bacterium | reverse complement strand
CGCGCTCGCCGGTGCGCTGGTTCACGTGCGAGCCGCTGAAGGCGACGAGCACGGCCAGCAGCGCCAGGTTGACCAGCACGAGGCCGAGCAGCGGCGAGGACGTGATCTTCCGGAAGAGCGCGTTCATGGTTTTTTCTTCAACGCCGATTCGATCAGCGCCCAGAGTTCCGCTTCGCCCGCGTGGACGGCGCAGGCGATGCGCAGCGCGTGCACGGGCGGCAGATCCAGGCCCCCGGCGGAGAGCGCTTCGAGCTTGGCCGCGTCCTTTTCCGTGACGACGATGCGTTCGGCGCCGGAGGTTTTCGCCGCGGCGGCGATTTCCCGCAAGTTCTCCTGCGCATAGTTGAAGTGGTCGGGATACGCGCGTTCGCCGGCGATCTCCGCGCCCAGCTTGCGCAGCGTCCAGGCGTAGGCCGCGGGGTTGCCGAGGGCGCTGACGGCCAGCACTTTCTGCCCGCGCAGCACGGACGGCGGTTCGTCCTTCGCCTCCGGCGCAAAGAGCCGCCGCAGGCCGGCGGGCGCGTGGTCGCAGGCGGCCACGACGGCGTTCGGAGCGCAGAGCGGCTTCAGGGACGCGGCGATCTCCCGCGCCTTGCCTTCGGGCACGCGGGTGACGATCACGGCGTGGGCGCGCTTGAGCGCCGCGGGGCTTTCGCGCAGGCGGCCCCAGGGGAGCAGGTGTTCGCCGCCGAAAGGATCGGTCGCGTCGATCAAGACCAGGTCCAGGTCGCGAACAAGCTGCCAGTGCTGGAAGCCGTCGTCGAGGATCGCGGCGTCGCAGCCTTGCGCCAGCGCCTTCTCCGCTCCCTCGATGCGCTTCGGATCGCAGACGACGGGGACGGCTTCGCCCAGCGCGCGCATCAGTTCGCGGGCTTCGTCGTTGGGTTCGCCGGGCCGCGCGGAACCGTAGCCGCGCATCAGGATCGCGGGTTTCTTCGCCAGGCCGCGCTCGATCAAGCCCTGCGCGAGATACGCGGCGAACGGCGTCTTGCCCGTGCCGCCGGCGGTCAGATTGCCAACACTGAGCACCGGGAGCGGCGCGCGGCGCGTCTTCTTCAAGCCCGCGGCGTACGCCCAGCGGCGCAGGCCCACGCCCAACCCGTAGCCCGCGGCGCAGAACGGCCCGAGCCAGAGCAGGCCCGCCGGCATGGGAGAGGACGGCTTTGGCGACGCGAGCGGGTCGTTCACGCGCGGACGCTCTCGAAGCGCGCGCGGAGGTCGTCGGGCAGGCGCTGCACCCGGCCGTTGCGCCCGACGCAGGCGAGTTCCACGCGGCCTTCGGCCAGGAGCGTGCGCTTGCCGGCCTCGGATTCCTGGCGCAGCACGCGGTTTTCGAAAGCGACGCTGGCGCGGCTGCATTCGGCCATGCGCGTCTGGACGATCAGTTGGTCCTCGAAGCGGCCGGGCGTGTGGTAGCGCAGGTCGAGCTTGACCACGGGCATCAGGATGCCCTGCTCTTCCAGCTTGCCGTACGGGAAGCCCGCGGCGCGCAGCCAGTCGATGCGCCCGATCTCGAGCCAGACCACGTAGCACGAATGGTGCGCGTAGCCCATCTGGTCGGTATCGACGTAACGGACTTCCACTGGCGTCTCGTGGTATCCGCCGGCAGGTGCATGCGCGTGGCTCATGGTGTACAAGAGTCTACTGGCGACGGGCAGAACCGTCCATGGAGAGCGCCTTGACCGCGAAGGGCTGCGACGATTCCGGTACGCCGTGGTTCGTGGCCGCCTTTGAGGGCGACTACCTGGAGCGCTACGCGCACCGTTCGAACGAGGCGGCCGCGCGCGAGGCGCCCTTTCTGGTCCGCGCGCTGAACGCCCCGCCCGGCGCGCGCATCCTCGATCTCTGCTGCGGCGCGGGCCGGCATTCGAACGAACTCGCCGCCGCGGGCCTGCGCGTCACCGGCGTGGACCTTTCCCCCGCCCTGCTCTGCAAGGCCGCGCGCGAACACCGCCAGCCGGCCTTCGTGCGCGCGGACATGCGCACGCTGCCGTTCGAAGACGCGAGCTTCGACGGCGTCGTGAACCTCTTCACGTCTTTCGGCTACTTCGCGACCGACGAAGAGAACCTGGCCGCGCTGCGCGAAGGCGCGCGCGTGCTGAAAGCCGGCGGGCGCTTCGTGCAGGACTTTTTCAACCTCAAGCCGACCTTGGCGGGCCTGGTTCCGCAGACCGATTCGATGATGGGCCGCACGCAGGTGCGGGAACAGCGCGGCTACAACCCAGCCAACCGGCGGCTCGAAAAAGTCATCACGCTCCGCTCGTTCGACGGGACGACCCAGCGGCGGACGGAGTCCGTGCGCGCCTTCTCGCCCGGGGAACTCGGCGAACTCTTCGGCCGCGCGGGCCTGCGAATAATCCAGCGCTTTGGCGACATGACAGGAGCGGCCTTCGACGAAGACGCCAGCCCGCGCTGCATCACTCTTGGGACCAAGGCATGAACCTGAACCGGATCGGGGCCGTTCCGTACGCGCTGGGCGGCTTTGGGGGCGCACTGCTGGCCGACTGGCACGCGAACTTCGAGAAGGTCCGCCCCTTCTTCCGCCGCGACCCGCGCAACGCCGCCGACTGGGACGCGCTCTTCCGCGAACTCTCCGCGCACGAATACCCGCGCCACGCACTCGCCGAAATCCTGGTGCGCGCCACCGAACAGAACAAAGCTCCGCAGGCCGCGAAGGACAACGCGAGCGCGTTCCTGCAGCCGAACACGCTGGCGGTGATCACCGGGCAGCAGGCGGGGCTCTTCGGCGGGCCGCTGTACAACCTCTACAAGGCGCTGACGGTCGTCAAACTCGCGCGCGAACTTCAGACGCGCCACCCGGCGTACCGCTTCGTGCCCGTCTTCTGGGTCGCGAGCGACGACCACGACCTGGACGAGATCGACCATGCGTACCTGCGGGAGCCCAACGGGACCGCGCGGCATCTGAAGGTGGAGATCGGCGCGGAAGCGCGCGGGGCCGCGGCCGTGGATGTGACCGTGCGCGACAGCATCCGCGCCCTGGCGAAGGAACTCGACGAGGTCCTGCCCGGCGCTTCGGAGACGCTGATCGCGCCGTATCTTGAAAAGAACCTCGGCGCGGCCTACGCGCAACTGCTCACCGGCTGGCTGGGACACCTGGGCCTGGTCGTCGTCGAATCGTACGACGTCCGCCCGCTCGGCCGCGATCTGTACCTGCGCGAACTGGAAGAGTACCCCGCGTCCTGCGCGCTGATCCGCGAGGCCGGCGCGAAGCTGAAGGCGCTGGGCTACGGCGTGGAATTCGAGGAAGCCAAGGACGCGCCGCATTTGTTTATCTCGTCGAACGCGATCCGCGCGAAGCTGGAACCGGCCGCGGACGGCCAGAGCTTTGTCGAACGCAGCCCGGCCTTCGCCGCGCGCGGGCAGGAAGCGGACACGTACCCGAAGAAGGCGCTGCTGCTTTCGGCCGCGACCCAACCGGAGGCCTTCTCAGCGTCGGCGGCGCTGCGCCCGGTGCTGCAGCAGACCGCGTTTCCCGTCGCGGCGGTGGCGCTGGGGCCGGGCGAGATCAACTACTGGGTGCAGCTCGCGGGGTTGCACGACCGCTACCGGGCCGTCTGGCCGATGCTGATGCCGCGCGCGACGCTGACGCTGCTCGACGCCGCGGGCGAGAAGGCCCTGCGCAAACTGAACCTCCAGCCCGCCGACCTCTTCCTGCCCAAGGCCGAACTCCAGGCGAAGGCCCTCGGCGGCTCGAAGCTTGAGGAGGCGCTCAAGGCCGGGCGCGCGGAGATCCTCGGCGCGTTCGAGAAGCTCTTCGCGCAGGTCCGTGC
>JAHCJK010000317.1 GCA_026184295.1 Planctomycetota bacterium | reverse complement strand
TCACTGTTTCCGTCGACGCGCCTGGCACGTCGTGGCCGTTTCCCCCGTCCTTCGATCTGTCGGCCACGTCGTGCCCGACGGCCTGCTCCTTCGATCTTGCCGGCGAGACGCCGGCGACACGGCCGGCGAGGACGCCGGCGCTACGGCGCTGGCCGCGCTTGGGGCCGGTTGTGGGCAGGCGCGCTTGGGCTGCCTTGCAGGGCCGGCCGCGTTCGCTGCGCCAAGAGGCGCGCGCCCACTCCTGCCTCCTTCGGTGCGGACAGGCGGGACGCCTGTCCCACATCCGCAGGGGGCGGCGCGTTGGAATTCGATATCTCCCCAAAAACACAGCGCCGGATGCGGGTGCATCCGGCGCGTACGGCGAGGCGAAGGCGGGCGCTTGGCCCGGAGGAGGGGGTCCGGGTTCAGCGCAGGCCCGCCTTCGTGCCGCCGGCTTCGGTCCAGTTCTTTTCGTCGAGGCAGAAGGTCGCGAAGCGTTCGGCCAGGTCCAGGTGCGCGCGGTCGGCCGATTCGTTCTGGCCCCAGCGGTAGCCGCGTTCGTAGAAGAGCCACTTGCCGAGTTCGACGTACAGGTCTTCGGGGGTCTTGCGGCCCAGGTAGACGACGCCGGTCTTGAGGTTGATGCGCGCGACCACGTCGCCCAGGCGTTCGCTGGCCGGGAGGCCGGTCGCCTGCGCCAGGCCTTCGGGGCTCTTGAACAGGTCCACGCGGGCCGGCAGGCTCGAGCGCTGAATCTGAACGCCTTCCTTCTTCGCGAAGGTTTCGGCCAGGCGCGCGGCGTTGCGGAAGTGCCAGGCGATCTGCTGCTGCTTGGCTTCGGGGAGTTCGTTGCAGGTGCGGACGAGCAACTGGGCGGGGGCTTCCGCGCCGCTCGTCGAGATCGCGCGCACCGGGCCGCCCGACTGCGCGGGGGTCACCGGGACGCGGTAGGCTTTGCGCAGGTCTTCGCTCCGCGCGGTCAGGCAGGCGCTCATCGTCAGGATCGCGGTCATCGTCATCATCGTCCTTGCGTTCATGGCCATCCCCTCCGTCCATTCCGGCCTTGGTTTTTCGCCGGACAGAGGGACCTATAGAGAAGCCCGTGCCACTCGCTGAAACGAGCCTTGGCACGCGAAAAGTGTTCTTGGAAGGCTTTGTTAAGGTGGGATTTATAAATTCACAATCACGTGTGCAGCGGCGCGCGGAGGCTCCAAAAGGCCGTCCGTGATTTTGGAAGTATCCGGGATACGGGACGAGGAATCGGGAAGGCTAAGCGTCCGACGGCGGCCACAGGTTCGCGCGCGCCAGCGCGCGGTTGTGCCAGGCGGTCAGCAGCAGAGCGGCGAAAAAGAGGCCGACCGGGGCGAGCAGGATGTCCTTCTGCGCGTCCCACGGATCGCCTTGCGTGCCCAGGTAGGCCTGGCCGACATCGGAGTACGCCGTCGCGGCGACGATCCATTCCCAGACTTCCCAGAGGCCCGCGATGGCGGAGATGGTCGTGAAGGTGAAGAAGGCCGCCCAGCGCGCGCTGGCCTTGAGCGGCGTGCGGCGGAGGCAGATTTCGCGGATGGGGATGTAGAGGCAGAAGCCGACGGCGAAGTGCGCGAGCCGGTCGTAGTGGTTGCGCGACCAGTGGAACTGGTCCTTCAGCCAGTCGAAGAGCGGCACCTTTTCGTAGGTGTAGTGCCCGCCGATCATCTGGAGGACGAGATGCAGGAAGATCAGGTAGTAGGCGAGGCGCGTGAATTCGACCTTGCGCCAGCGGTAGTACAGGATCGCGGCGAGGCCTTCGGCGAAGGGGACGCTGTTTTCGAGCGCCCAGGTGGCGCGGTCGTACGGCGCGATGCCCAACGCCACGGCCACGACGGCATACGCCGCGATCAGGACGATCTTTTCCGTGCGCGAGGTCACGCAGGAGTTGTAGCGACCCGCGGGCGGATGCCAAGGCGCGGAAACGGCGCGCGAGGGCCGAGCGTGCGCCATTTGTGGTGCAGGTCTCCAGACCTGCACACCTTGGGCTCAGCGGCCCGGGGTGTGCAGACCTGGAGGTCTGCACCACAAGCGGGCAATCATATCCCCCGGTACGGCCGCAGCCGCGGAATCCAGTTCCGCACGGCGCCGGCGTAGCGGACGTAGGGTTCGCCGAAGGTGCGGGCGAGTTCCGCCTTTTCCCAGGCGTTGAGGAAGCAGAGCAGCACGAAGAGGTCCACGGCGTAGAAGCCGAGGTACCAGGACCGATAGGCCAGGGCGAGCACCACCGCGACGCCGACGCCGCTGATCTGCATCGGGTTGCGCACGAAGGCGTACGGCCCCGAGGTGACCAGCGCGCGCGTCGGGTCGAGCGGCAGCGGGGTTCCGTCGCCCTGGCGGTAGAACAGCGCCGCGGCCCATGCGCCCAGCAGCGAGAGTAGGCCGATCGCGATCTGCGCGAGGACAGGCATATGGTGCAGGAAGGCATGAACGCCGAAGCCGAAATCGTACATCAAGGGACAAGAGACCACGCAGTCCTTCCAAGATTCGTCGGGCTGGAATCGCAGCACCAGGAACGGGGCTAGTAGGTAGAAAACCACTGCATACCCCAGCGCGTACAACGTCGCGCGCAGCAGCAGCGCCTTGCGGTTCTTCACGAGATAAAACCAGCCGAGCGTCAGCCAGGGCAGGCACGCCAGCAAGGCGAGGTCCCAGCGTAGCCAGGGCCAGAGTTCCGACCCGCCAAAGGGAGGAGGCGTATAACCGTTGCCCAGCAAATCTTCCAACGTGACCGGTACCAACGGCTCCTGCCCAGCCACCACGGCCTTCGTCTGCGAGACGAGCAACGCGTCCCATGCGAGCGTCCCGCCCACGACTGCGACGTAGAACGCAACGCGCTTCCAGCCCGCCAGGCGTTCCCAGAGCAGGCAGTAGCCCGCGCCCCACAACGCGGCCCAGGCGAGATGCAGGTCGATGGGCACCTTCCAAAAGAGGCCGGCGAGCTGATAGCGGTACTGGTGGTGGGCGACGAGCGCCGCGTCGGCGGCGAAGGAGGCCAGGAAGTGCATGATCCCCGCGGCGGCCGCGGCGCGTTTGACGCGCGGCTCCAGCGGCGAACTTCGCCACAGCAGCACGGTCACGCCCAGGCAGGTGGCGACGTACGCAAAGCGCGCGGCGGTCTCGGCGCTCAGTTCGTGCCCGCGCAGCCAGTCCTGCGGGTTCACCGGGAGCCCTCGCGCAGTTCGTCCGCCAGCATCGCGTGCATGGCGTCCACCGCGCCGTCCATCAACGGGTTGAAGTAGACGTCCGGGCCCAGCCGCCGGCGGTAGCGCGTCGTCAGCGTCACCTTCGTGCGCGGCGAAGCCTGCGCGCCTGCGCTGCGTTCGAGCGTACTCGCGGCCGGCGCGGCGGCGGACTCCGGCGGCAGGTCTTCCAGGTCCAGGCGCGTCTCGATCAGGTCCACCCAGCGGCCCAGGCGCGTCTCGTTGCGCACGCAGACGAAGGTCGCGCCGCGGCCGTCGTCCCAGCATGCGATGCGGTAGACGATCTTCCCGCGCGGGCGGTCGGCGTCGTCGCCGCGCACGGGCGGGCCGTAGTCCACCCAGCGTTCGGCGCCTGCGCTCTGTGCGCCGAAGGCGTAGCGTTCGGGCGCGGGGAGCGGGCCGAGCCACCACGGCGCCGCGCTTCCGGGCCGCCGGTCGAACGAGCTTGCTTGCCAGACGGCCTCGCGGGGCGCGTCGAGTACAAAGGTGGATGCGACCGTGCGTTCGGGCGCGCCGCCGGCCAGCACGCGCGCATCGTGGGCCGCGTAGCCGCCCAGTGCCGCGACCAGCACCAGGGCCA
>JAHCJK010000316.1 GCA_026184295.1 Planctomycetota bacterium | reverse complement strand
CCCGGTCTTCCCACAGGAAACAGTAGTGCAGGATATGCCCGCTGCGCAGGCCCAGCACCTGCCCGCGCGCCTCCCGTGGAATGGCCTCGTGCACCGGACGCGATTCGTCGTAGCGCAGCTCTGGGCGGTTGCGGAAGAGGCGCAGCTGCCGGTCGGGGTAATGCTTCTCCGAATCGACGTACCGCGGCGGATCGTCCTGGGCCAGCCAGTAACGCGGCAGGTTGAAGCCGGTAAAGCGCGAGGCCAGCAGATGCGGCAGCAGGCGGATCAGCCCCGGGCCGGCCAGTTCGTCGGTGTCGAGGAAGAGAATCCAGTCGCCGCGGGCCTGCGCGAGCGCCGCGTTCTTCTGCTTCGCGAAGTTCCCGTCGAACGCGCGTGCGACAAGCTTCGCCTTGGGCTGGCGGCGCACCAGATCCACCGTGCCGTCGGTCGAGCCGCCGTCCACGAAGACGATCTCGCCCGCCAGCGACGCGGCCTGTTCGAGCAGCGGCGCGATGCGGCCCGCGACATTCTGCCCGATGATGCAGACGCTTAAGGGGGCAAACGCGTTCGACATGGCGGCACATTGTCCGGTTTTTTACGCCCAAAAACAAGAACACCCCGCCGGAGCAGGGTGCCTTGTACGCCGCAACCGGAGGCCGCGTTACTTGCCGGCGCCGCGCCCGCAGCCGAGCAGTTCGCGGGTCTTGGTGTTCTGGCCGTGCTTGGTCACCGACTTGACGATGCCGTCGAGCGGGACGTCCTTGCTGATCCAGACCTTGCGGGTGATCTCTTCGGTGTCGATGCCGCTGGTGGTGATCTTCATCTCGACCAGCTTGCAGGCGTATTCCTTGCCGCCGACCGTGACCTTGTCGTCCTTGGTCGCGGTGATCTCGTACTGGAAGGACTCGCCGTCGCCGTCCTGCCGGTAGGGCTTGTTCAGCTCGATGTGCTCTTCGCCCTCGGGCATGTCGCGGCCGTCGTAGTGTTCGTTGCGCTTGAAGACGATCTCGTTCTCGTACTTCTCCTTCACCGTCAGCTTGAAGCGCGACTCGAACGAACGCCCGCTCTTCACGTCGGTGATCTTGTACTCGATCCAGTCGCCCACCTTGGCCTGCTTGTAGGGGTGCTCTTCCTTCTTCTTTTCTTCGGCGCGCACGGCCAGGGTGAGACCCAGCACCGCACCGAGCAGGAACACGACCTTTGCCGCGGCCTTCATAGCGAAGCCTCCTGGTTGGTTGGGATTCGACCGACCCATGATTGCACCGAGTGCGCCGGATGCAAGCGCCGACCTGTACACCACCGGAATACAGCAGGGACGGGGGATGATGGGTGGGTATTCGAGGCGATACGCGCCAAATAAAACCGGCGCCACCCCAATCGCTTGCAGGCGGCGCCGAACGTTTCGCTCGCGGGCGCCAGACGCTCTCTTGGCCGTACCCGGGAGCAAGGTGGAGCCGGGTCTCGCCCGTCACGTCCGCCGGCCTTCCGATCCGCCAGCCGCCCAACCGGACCTGCCTCGACTTCACCTCCATAGATAAATAACCACATGCGCGCCGCGCTTGTCAAAAACGCGCGCGGCTTCGCGCGCATTCGGACCCTTCGTGTCCGCTTTCGGAACCTGCGCATTGCTCCGATGTTCCAAGCCGGACAGGGCGGCCTCTTCAAACGGGTCGAGCTTCGTGCGAATTTGCAGGGATTTTTTCGATTCTTCGCGCCCAGCGCGTGCGATTTTCCAAAAGAGCCGCGGGCGCCTCCTTATATTCGGCTTGGCCCGCGGGCCGGTAGCCCGCGCGCGCCGGAGGACGCGCCCATGTCCGTGGCCCAGACCGTGCCCCAACCCGTCACGACTCCTGATTTTACGCATCCGGAGGACCGCATCGCGCTCGAGCGCCTGCGCGCCATCCCGCTCTTTCCCGCCTGCGTGAAGGCCTTCATGAAGGTCTTCCCGGAACGCGTGCTGCACGGGTTGAACATGGCCAACAAGGTCCGGCTGGGCCCGCGCCAGTTGCCCAAGCTCTACCGCCACCTGCCGGCCGTCTGCGACCGCCTGGGGATCGAAGAACCCGAGTTCTACCTCGAGATGCACCCGTACCCGAACGCCTACACCTACGGCGACAAGCGCGTCTTCATCACCGTGACGTCCGGCCTGGCCGAATCGCTCGACGAGGACGAATTCCGCACCGTCGTCGCGCACGAATGCGGGCACATCGCCTGCCACCACGTGCTCTATCACACCATGGCGCGCACGATGATCGACGCCGGCTCGGCCGTCTTCGGGCCGCTGGCGCGGCTCTCGCTGCCGATCCAGCTCGCGCTGCTCTACTGGATGCGCCGCAGCGAACTCTCCGCCGACCGCGCCGCCGCGTACGTCATGGGCAGCGACCAGCCCGTCGTGGAAGTGATGGCGCGCCTGGCCGGCGGGCCCAAGTCCATCACAAGCGAGATCGACCTGGGGCTGTATGCCAAGCAGGCCGAGGCCTACGACACGCTGATGGAATCGAAGTGGGACCAGATCCTGCAGGGCATGGTGGCGATGTCGCAGCAGCATCCGTTTCTGGCCGTGCGCGCCAACGAGATCCGAACCTGGTGCCGCAGCGACGAGTTCCTGCGCCTCTGCCCGCGCAAGCCGTCCCGGCGCGCCCGCAGCCGCAAGTCGTAGGTGCCCTGCCCCCTCCTATTTAAGCCTCGCGCGAAGACCCAACCTTCGAATACCGGTCTTTATCAAGCGTTTGATTTAGCGGAGTGCTTGAGCTACTTGTAAATTACAGGTTCGTGAAAATGTTTTCTGCAATTTGCCTTGGCGGTGTAACTACCTTAAGCGCCAACCGGATGAGGTGATCCATGCGAACGATTCGGCTGTTGTTTCTGGTCACGCTGCTCCTGGCCGCCTGGGGGCATGCCGAGGACGAATTCATTTGGGTGGAAGGAGAAGCGCCCAAGGCCTCGCAGCTTACGCCGCACAACTGGTACAACGATGTCAAAAAGAACATGCTTTCCGGCGGCAACTGGGCCTCGAACTTCGACAAGGGCCGCGAAGGCTGGGCCGAATACGAATTCCAGGCGCCCGAGGACGGCGAGTACCATTTCCACGTCCGCGCGAATCCCGTCGCGGGCCCGAACCTGGGCTATACGTTGAACGGGGCCGCCGAAGTAAAGATCGACCTCAACAAGAACTCCGACAACATCAACATCGCCTCGAACGACCAGCCCGACATGCGCTTCGTCGCCTGGATCAAGGCCGGCGCCGTCACGCTGAAGAAGGGCGCGAACACCATCAAGTTCCGCATGTGGGGCAACAACAGCAACCACGGCGGGCTGGACTGCTTCGCCTTCACCAAAAAGCCCTGGTCGCCCAGCGGTTCGACCAAGCCCGGCCAGAAGCTCGGCCGCGCGATGCCCGGCACCTGGGCCTTCGAACCCGACGCCGACGGCTACGACAAGGCGTCGCCCATCGACCTGCGAGGCCTGAACGAGAAGGTCGCGGGCGAGTCCGGCTGGATCAAGACCACCCCCGAAGGCGACTTCGTGCTCGGCAACGGCAAGCCCGTGCGCTTCTGGTCGGCGGTGACGGGCGTGCAGTCCCGCCCGGACATGGACGATTTGAAGGCGCACGCGAAGTTCATCGCCAAGCGCGGCATCAACATGGTCCGCTTCCACGCGGCCGTCGAACCGAAGGGCAAGAACGCGAAGATGACCGAGGTGGACCTGGGCGCGATCGACCATCTCCACAAGCTCATCGCGGCGATGAAGCAGGAAGGCATCTACGTCACCTTCAATCCGTACTGGGCGACGACGGGCCACGTCAATCCCAACTGGGGC
>JAHCJK010000315.1 GCA_026184295.1 Planctomycetota bacterium | reverse complement strand
GTGATCGGGCCGAACGGCGCGGGCAAGACGACGCTCTTCCGCATGATCGTCGGCGACGAAAAGCCCGACGCGGGCACGATCAAGGTCGGCGACAGCGTCGTGGTCAGCTACGTGGACCAGAACCGCGAGACGCTGAACGGCGAGAAGACCGTCTTCCAGGAAGTCGGCGACGGCAACGATTTCCTCGAGTTCGGCAAGTTCCGCATCCACACGCGCGCGTACCTGGGCCGCTTCAACTTCAAAGGCACCGACCAGCAGAAGAAGGTGCAGGACCTCTCGGGCGGCGAACGCAACCGCCTGCAGCTCGCCAAGCTCCTGCGCAAGGGCGGCAACCTGATCCTGCTCGACGAACCGACCAACGACCTGGACGTCGATACGCTGCGCGTGCTCGAAGAAGCCCTGCAGAGCTTCCCCGGGTGCGTGATGGTGACCAGCCACGACCGCTGGTTCCTGGACCGCCTGGCCACGCACATCCTCGCGTTCGAAGGCGAAGGCAAAGTGCGCTGGTTCGAAGGCAACTTCCAGGCCTACGAAGCCAAGCGCCGCGAGGAACTCGGCGACGACTACCGCCCGCACCGCATGAAGTACAAGAAGCTGACGAACGCGTGAATGCCCGCCCGGCCCCGCGCGCGCAAGCGCTGCGGGCCGCCGCGGCCGCAGTCGCGCCTGAAAGCGAGTTCGGTTCGCCTGATCGGAGACGCGCCCATGCCGCACGCGGACGGCCTCTTCCCTTCCGACCACTTCGGCGTCGTGGCGACGTTCGTCTGGGAATGACGCGATGACCGCCCAGCAGCCGCCTCCGCCGGATGCCGTGCAGTACGTCGATCGCGACGACGAACACCTGCGCATCCTCTCGATCCTGCATTACGTCTTCGGAGCCCTCGCGGCGATGGGCGGCTGCGTGCCCGCCATCTACGTCGCGTTGGGCGCGGTCTTTCTCGTCGCGCCGCAGCCGGCCAGCGGAAAAGGCCCGCCGGCGGCGGTCGGCTGGGTGCTGATGCTCGTGGGCGGCGGGCTGATGTTGCTCGGCCTGACCATCGCGGCGCTGATCGCGTACTCGGGGCGCTGCCTGGCCCACCGGCGGCGGCACACGTTCTCGTTCGTCGTCGCCTGCCTGATGCTGCTCTCGTTTCCACTTGGCACCGCGCTGGGCGTCTTTACGATCATCGTGCTCTCGCGCCCCACGGTAAAATCGCTGTACCAGCAATCCGTGTAAGCCCCCTTTTTTCAGGAGCAACCCGTGAAGAAAGTCGCCTACCAGGGCTGGAAGAACTGCCTGCGCCTCGCCAACAAGTCCATCGAACTGATCGTCACCGGCGACGTCGGCCCGCGCGTGATCCGCTTCGGCTTCATCGGCGGCGCCAACGAGTTCTACGAGGATCCGGCCTCGCTGGGCAAGAAGGGCGCGAAGAAGTGGGTCTTCTACGGCGGCCACCGCCTCTGGCACGCCCCGGAAGTCGAACCGCGGACCTACGCGCCGGACAACGCGCCGGTCGCGTTCGAAGACCACGGGAAGTTCACGCGCGTCGTCCAGCCGGTGGAAGCGAGCACCGGGATTCGCAAGGAGATCGACCTGTCCATCGACGCGAAGAAGCCGCGCGTGCGCCTGGTTCACCGCCTGGCCAACACCGGGCCGTGGGCCGTGGAACTCGCGCCGTGGGCCATCAGCGTCATGGCGCCGGGCGGGCGCTGCATCTTCCCGCTGCCGCCGCGCGGGCCGCATCCCGTCAACCTGCCGCCCAAGAGCCTGCTGTCGATGTGGGCGTACACGGACATGAACGACCCGCGCTGGACCTGGGGGCGGCGCTACATCCACCTGCGCCAGGACGCCGGCGCGCGCGAACCGCAGAAGATCGGCGCCGCCGTGCACGACGGCTGGGCCGCCTACGCCAACGGCGGACGCCTGTTCGTCAAACGCTTTGCGTGGGCGCCCGGCGCGAACTACCCGGACTTCGGGTGCAACTTCGAGACCTTCACCAACCGCGCGATGCTGGAAGTCGAGACGCTGGGCCCGACGGTCACGCTCCAGCCGGGCGCCTCGGTCGAACACGTGGAAGCATGGTCGCTCTTCGACGGCGTAGCCGAACCGTTCAACGACGAAGACGTGGAAAAGTTCGTGCTTCCGCGGATCAAGTAACGGCGGCGGGCGCGGCTATTCGTCCTGCAGCGCGCCGGACTTCTTCTCTTCGGTCTTCGCCTCGCCGCTCTTGGCCGCCTCGGGCTCGCCGGACTTCGCGGCAGCCTCGGCGACCACCAGGTCCACGCGCCCCGACCCCGAATGCCGCGCGTCGTCGGTGATGCTCACGTTCAGCGTGTAGCGCCCCGCCTTGGCCGGCTGGCCCTCGATCAGGCCGCTGGGATTCACCGTGATCCCTTCGGGCACCTCGCCCGTCACTTTAAAAACGTACGGCGCCATCCCGCCCTTGGCGTTGAGAAACGCTTTGTAGTTCTGGCCCAGGTGCGCCTGGTTCAGCGTCGGCGTATTCAGTTCGACGCGCATCTGCGGCATCGTGCCGAGCGGCTTCAGCGCCGCGGGCTTGATCCAGTTGTTGTTCGGCTTAGGCGGATTGGCCCACGAGAGAATCAGCTTCGGGCGCTTCGCGTCGTCCTTGGCGTCGCGGCTGAACGGGCGCGCGGTCGTCTTCGAATCGCCGTCGGTGTTCATGAGCGCGAAGCCGTAGTTCGGCACGCGCCCGGACTGCCAGGCCTGCACGACGGCCGTAACGTCGAAGTCCACCGTCTTGCCCGCGTCGTCGCCGGATTGCTCGTCGAAGACGTACGCGCCGCCGGCCGGCATGGGGTCGAAGTCGCCGCCCTTGTTGATCCATTCGTCGTTGGTCAGCGAATAATTCCAGCTCGCGCCGACCTCGGCCCAGGGCCGTACGACGCGGTGCACGCGGATGATGTCCTGACGCGTCTTGGCCGCGGCGTACATTTTAAAGAAGGTGAGCTTCAACACCGCCGAACGGACCGGCGCCTTGGGGACATCCTTGAGGTCGAATTCGATTAGCGTGCGGAAGTTGGGGTTGTCGTGCTTCGGGCCGTAGATCATCAGGTCCTCGGCCTTGCCCCAGTACTGCGGCGCGATGCCGGTGACCCCGGGCTGGAGCGTCGTATCCTTGACCGCCGTAAGCGTCAGCGGGTCCTCGGCCGCCCATGCGGCCCACGATAGACAGAGTCCCAACGCGATCAGCGTGCGCATGCGTGCCTCCATACCGTCCTCCGGGGGATACTTTAGCATGGGACTAGACGAGGCGGGACGGATTCTTGCTTCAAATTGCGCGAATTCAGGGCCTATTTTCGCGCGTCAATTCATTCAAAAATCAAAATAAATCCGACCGAGCATGTATAGTCGTCGCAAAGCGCCGCGCGCGGGCTAGGAACCGAAGTATTCGGCGCGCTTTTTCTTGAGGAATTCGACCGACTCCCGCATCTCGCCGAGGCCGTTCATGCCGTCCTCGATGCTGATCCAGCCGCCGAAGTTCACTTCCTTCAGGCGCTTGAAGATGCCGTCGTAGTCGTTCATCCCCTGCCCCGTCACGCCGTGCTTGAGCAGCGGCGAATACCCCTGCTGCCCGATGTCGCGCATCAGGTCTTCGACGGTCGCGCCCTTTTCGAGGTAGCGGTCGCTCGCGTGCATGCTGACGACGCGCCGCTTGACCCGGTCGAGCAGCACGAGGGGGTCTTCGCCCGCCACGACGCTGTTGCTGGGGTCGAACTGCACGCCGAAGTACGGGTCCTCGATCTGCCCGACGATCTCGCAGAAGACGTCCATGTGCTGCGCGAACTCGGGGAACTTCCAGTAACCGTCCTTGTAATGGTTCTCCATCGCCATCACGACGCCGCGCTT
>JAHCJK010000314.1 GCA_026184295.1 Planctomycetota bacterium | reverse complement strand
CGTCCAGGCCATCGCCGCGCTGCTGGCCTGGATGCTCGCGCGCGCGGGGCTCTCGAAGCGCCGCGCGCTCCTGACCGTGCTGGCGCTCGCGGCCGCGTACGCCTGTTTTACCGGCGCGCAGCCGCCGGTGGTGCGCGCGGTGCTGATGATCGCCGCGTACGCGGGCGCGTTCCTCTTCTACCGCTCGCAGGACCCGCTCTCGACGCTGGCGGCCGCGGCGCTGGCGATTCTGGCGTGGTCGCCCGGCGACCTGTTCCTGCCCGGCTTCCAGCTCTCGTTTCTCGCGGTGCTCGCGCTGGTGACGCTCTACCCGACGCTGGAGGCCGCGTGGCTCGTCTGGCGCGGCCTGCCCGAAGCCTGGATCGTCGATCCCGAAGAGCAGCCGCGCCTGCGCTGGGAACGCCGCATCCGCCGCGCCTGCTTCGTCTCGCTCGCCGCGTGGGCAGGCACCGCGCCGGCCGTGGCCTGGCACATGGGCAACTTCACCCTGCCGAGCCTCGCGACGAACCTCGTCGCCGTGCCGCTCTCGATGTTCGGCATGGCCGCCTCGGCCGTCGGGATGCTGCCCGGCCTGGGCGCGGCCGCGGGCGTCTTCAACCTGCCCTTCGATCTGCTGCTGGGCCTGAACCGTTTCGTCGCCGCGTTCTCCTGGGCGAGCATCGACGTGCCCGCGCCGTCCGTCCCGGTCTGCCTCGCGTACGCAGGCGTGATGAGTTGGGCGTGGCTCGGGCGCGCGCAATCGGCCACGGCCCCGCGCCTGGCGCTGATGCTCCCGACGGCCTTTCTCGCGCTCGCGGCGGGGCTCTTCTTCCGCGCCGCGCCGGAAGCCCCGCGCGTCACGGTCCTCGACCTCAGCCGCGGGCGCGCCGCGCTGGTCGAGACGCCCGCGGGCGAGGCCGCGCTGATCGACGCCGGCGGCGAAGGCCAGGGCCCGCGCATCGCCGAGAGCCTGCGGCGGCAGGGCCTGCGCGCGCTCGCGATCCTGGTGATCACCGAGGACGAACCCGAGACCCTCGGCGGCGTCCGCGAACTGCTCGACCGGATGGAGATCCGCCGCGCGGTGCTCCCGCGCGCCAACGCGCCCAGCGCCGCGCTGCGCGCGCTCGAAACGGAACTCGCGCGCCGGGGGATTCCCTACGGCCCGCCCGACTTTTCCGCCGACCTGCGCGGCCCCGGCGACATCCGCTGGAGCTTCGGGAGCGACGCGCCGCCTGGGGAAGCGCCGGGCTCGGGCAGCGAGGCCCTGGCCGTGCGCGTGGGCCTGGCCGGCTCGAGCGTCCTCTTCGCGCACGCGCGTTCCAGCGAAGGGCTCAAGCGGCTCCTCGCGAACCATGCGCGCATGCTGGAAGCCCAGGCGCTGCGCATCGTCCCCGGCGACGACGGCCACTGGCCCGCCGAGACCGCGCTGCTGCTGGCGCGCAGCGGCGCGCGCACGGTGGTCGCGGGCGAAGGCGGGAGTTTTCCGGAAGATGGCACAGGCCTGGACCTGAGCGCGCTCTGCGCGTCGAAGGGCCTCCGCTGGCTCGCTCCGCGCCGCGAAGGCTCGCTGCGCCTGGGCGAACGCGGCGCGCTGGTGGTCGAAGCGTTCAGGAACGGGCGCTGGGAAGCCGCGCCGTAAGGTTCAGGAGCCGGCGGGCTGTTTGTATGCCGCGACGGCCAGCAGCAGCCACCCGACCATAAAGGCGACGCCGCCCACCGGCGTGATCATGCCGAGCCAGCGCTGCCCGCTCAGGCAGAGGACGTACAAGCTTCCCGAAAAGAAGAACGTCCCGATGAGGAAGCACCAGCCCGCCGCCGCGGGCAGGCCGCTGGCCGCGCCCCAGCGCGAACAGGCCCACGCGACCGCGAGCATGCCCAGCGCGTGGTACATCTCGTAACGCGCGGCCGTCTCCCAGTTGTGAATCATGCGGTCCACGTCGTCGGGGCTTTCGTAGATGGACGCGAAGTAGCGCGGCAGCCCGTGCGCGCCAAAGGCGCCCGTGGCCACGGCCACCAGCGCCGAGACCGCCCCCAGCATCGTAAAGAGTCGCGCCATCGCCTGCCCTCGCTCGTTGTCGGCGAAGGTCAGTATAAAGGAGCGCGCACGGAACGCACGTCACGCCGTGCCGGGCGCGCTCCCGGGCCGTCAGCCGCCGTGCGGCTTGAGCGACGAGGGATCGACGTCGTCCTTGGCGAGTTGGTAGCGGTAGTCGAGCGAGAGGCGCAGGCGGTCGGGCGTGTGGTTTTCCAGCGCGCCGTGAATCGTGTGGCTGTGGAAGACGATCGCGTCGCCGGCGCGGAAGTCGGACGCGAGCCAGCGCAGGCCCATCTTGCCGGTGCGGACGCCGTTGCCTCCGGCGCCGATGGCCTTCTCGTGCGGCAGGAAGCCGTGCTTGTGCGAACCTTCCAGCAGCGCCAGGCCGCCGAGTTCGCGCGGGCAGTCGCCGACGGGAATCCACGCGGTGTAGGTCTCGGCCGCGCCGCGGATGTAGAAGAAGTCCTGGTGCGGCTGGGTGGTGAAGCCGTAGTTGCGCGGGAAGCTGACGCGCGCGATCGTGCGCGGATGGCAGAGAATCTCGCCCTGCAGCAGCGTGGCGAAGAAATCCATGATCTCCCGCGAGCGCGCGAAATCGTTGAAGAGGTCGAGCTTCTGCAGCTTGCGGTAGAGCGCCATGTATTCGGTGTTGTGCGCGGGGAACGGAATCCCGGAGTAGACGCCGTCCATGAGCGGCGCGCCGGGGGCCAGCCAGCCGTGCTCGCGGCAGAGTTCCAGAATCTGGCAGCGCAGTTCCAGCAGCCCGTCCAGGTTCATCAGCCCGCGCACGAACAGGTAGCCTTCCTCGGCCAGGCGCGCGCGCAGCGTCTCCGGGCTTTCCGCGCGCGGATCGGTGTCGCGGAAGGTCCCGACGGGTTCGATGTGCTCCACCAGCTTCTCGGTGGCCTGCAGGGCGGTCGCGGACATGGCCTGGATCTCCGGGGATGGGATGCGCTTCACGGTCTTGTACAATTAACCACGTCCCACTGGGATTACGATGGACCCGACGGCAATCTTTTGTAGTATTCGTCAGAAATGCGCCCCGCACGGCCCGTTCCGCCGCCCCCCGGCTTCGACCTCCTGGCCACGCCGCCGCGCGTGAGCCTCGCGAACTTCTATCCGTTCGAGCCGGGGGAAGTCGCCGGGCAGCACTGGAGCGAGAGCAACCTCTTTCTGCCCTGCACGAACGGCACGGGCGAGATCCAGGTCGGCCCGCGGCGCTTCACGCTCCAGGCGGGGCAGATCATGCACGTGCCGTGGGCCGGGCCGATCGTCTACCGCGCCGACCGCCGCGATCCGTTCGTCGTCATCGGGCTGCATTTCTTCTACCGGCCCTGGTCCGACGCGCCGGTGCCGAGGCCGCACCACGTCAGCCGCCGGGTGGACCTGACGCGCGTCTCGAACCAGGCGCCGCCGTCGCCGCAGCCGTTCTCGGAACCCTTCGTGCTCGCGCCGCCGCCCGAATCGCGCCTGCTCGACTGGGGCAGCGAGATCGCGCGCGCCTACAGCCAGGCGGACGGCGTGGCGGAGGCCCTGCGCGAGGCGCGCCTGCGCGCGATGGCGCTGGCGTTCCTGGCCGATTTCCAGGCCGCCGCCCGGGGGAGCGGTTCGGCGCACGGGGCCCGCGCGACGGCCGCGCAGGCGCGCGTGGTCCGCGAGATTTCCTCGTGGATGGAACTGAGCCTGCGGCGCGCGATCAAGCGCGGCGAACTGGCCGAGCGCGCGGGGATCAGCGAGTCGGGGCTGGCCGATGCGTTCCGCGCCGTGACCGGGCGGGCCCCCATCGACTACCTGATCGACTTGCGCCTGGCGCACGCCCGGCGCATGCTGCGTTCGGGGCGGGAGCGCGTCGGCGCCATCGCGGCGCGCGTGGGCATCCCGGA
>JAHCJK010000313.1 GCA_026184295.1 Planctomycetota bacterium | reverse complement strand
CGGCGATGAACCTCGTGGCGGAACCGGCGCTCGCGGAAGAATCCTCGAGCCTGCTCGTCGATCTCCTGCGGTTGCGGTCGGCCCCGGCGGAGGAGAAGATCGCGCCCGCCGCCGCGCCGGCGAGTTCCTGTTCGACGGGCGGATGCGGCTCGGGCGGGTGCGGTTCGGGGGGCTGTTCGTCCGGCGGATGCGGGACGAAGAAGGTTCGCAAGCCGCCGCCGAGCCTGGAAGATTTCTATCGTCTGCTGGTTCCGTCGTTCAGCCGCGCCTAGGCCCCGCGCCGCGGCGAGACCCAGGGGCTTGTCCGTTTTTGGAGGCGGTGGCCGTCACCCATGAGCGAGAAGTCCGACAAGCGAAGCGACGAAGAGAAGATTTCCGACATCCTGCTGCGCGAATACCGCTACAAGCGGGAGGCCTACCGCTTCGTGCAGGAGGCGCTGGAATACACCGTGCGCAAACGCGGCAAGCGCGGGCACGTCAGCGGCCGGGAACTGGCCCTGGGCGTGCGCGACCTCGCGCGCGAACGCTTCGGCCTCATGGCCAAGACCGTGCTGAGCCAGTGGGGCATCAAGTGCACGAAAGATATCGGCGAACTCGTCTTCAACATGGTTGAAGAAGAGATCATGATCAAGCAGGATAGCGACACGCACGAAGACTTCGAAAACGTGTACGACTTCGACGAAGCCTTCGGTTCCGGTTTCCAACTCGACATCGGCATTGCCGATTCCTGACCAGCGAGGGGCCATGCCGAACCACACCGACATCACCCTGCTCGACCTGCTCGAACGCGCCCGCCAGGCCCACGGCGACAAGCCCGCGGTGCTCGGCCCCGATGCGAACCTGACCTACGCGCAGCTCCACATGCAGGCGGTGGGGCTGGGCGCGGCGTTCATGCAGCTTACGCAGAAGAACGTGCTGGCGATGTTCCTGCCGATGATCCCGCCGTTCCCCGGGGCGTTTTTCGGCGCGGGCTACGCGGGCAAGGCCGCGCTGCCGCTGAACATGCTCCTGCCGGGCGAGGACCTGGCCTACATCCTGGCCGACTCGGGCGCGGACACCATCGTCACCATCGAGATGTTCAAGGAAAAGCTGAAGCCGCTGCCGGCGAAGATCGTGACGCTGGAAGAGCTCAAGGCCAAGGCCGCCGCCGGCCCCGCGCCCGATCCCGCCGCGCTGATGAAACTGCTCGCCACCGTGCGCCCGAAGCCCGAAAGCACCGCCGCGTTCCTGTACACCTCGGGCACCACCGGCAAGGCCAAGGGCGTGGAACTGACCCACCGCAACCTGGCCTCGAACACGGCCAGCGCGACGGAGTTCATGCACTTCACGCCCGATTACCGCGTGCTCGCCTGCCTCCCGACCTTCCACACGCTGGCGATCACGGCCACGATGCTCGCCCCGCTGGCCGCGGGCGGCTCGCTCTTCACCTTCCCCAAGTTCGATCCCGACGGCGTCCTGCAGGCGGCGGAAGCCGGCGGCTGCAACGTCTTCGTCATGGTGCCGTCGATGTACCGGCTGGTCACGCGGCGGCAGGACAAGCACCCGCACAAGCTCGACATCAAGCTCGCCATCGCCGGCGGCGAACCGCTGCCCGAGGAAGTGCGCGCGAACTTCGAACGCGTCTTCAAGATTCCGCTGCACGAAGGCTACGGCCTGACGGAGACTTCGCCCGTCATCGCCTTCAACGCCGCGAACGCGAGCAAGCCCGGCACCGTCGGCAAGCCGCTGCCCGGCGTGGCGGTGAAGATCGTCGATCCCGAGACCATGCAGGACGTGGCGCGGGGCGGCACCGGCGAAGTGTGGGCGCAGGGCCCCAACATCATGAAGGGGTATCACAACAAGGCCGAAGAGACCGCGAAGGTGCTGACGCCCGAAGGCTGGTTCCGCACCGGCGACATGGGCCTGATCGACGCCGAAGGCTTTTTGCAGATCACCGGGCGCCTGAAGGAAATGATCAAGGTCGGCGGCGAGATGGTCTTTCCCGCCGAAGTCGAGAACGCGCTGCTCAAGCATCCGTCGGTGCACGAGGCCGGCGTGGTGGGCGAACGCGACGACCGCAAGGGCGAAGTCGTCAAGGCCTTCGTCGCGCTGTACGAAGGCAAGCCCGCGACCGCCGACGAACTGATCGAACTCTGCCGCAAGGAACTCGCGCCGTACAAGGTGCCCAAGAGCGTGGAATTCCGCCCCGAACTGCCCAAGGGCCCGACGGGGAAAGTATTGCGCCGGCTGTTGAAGTAAGGTCAGGGGTCAGGATTCAGGATTTAGGGAAGGAGCGGCGCATTCGCGCCGCTTTTTTATTTTTAAGGCGGCGAAGCCGCTCCACCCCTGAATCCTGAATCCTAAATCCTGATCCCTGTCCCCTGCCCTTAGCCCCTTCCCTACTCCATTGCAGCGGGCACCGATTGCGGATAGACTCCGTTCCATATCCCCTGAAGGTCCTGTGATCTTCTTGGAACGTGTTGATTGCGTAGCTGTTCCGGAAAGCGGCCGGTCCTCATGCCCACCAACTTCGGCTTTGTGATCGGCCGGGAACTGGCCGGCATGGAACGGCCGGGCTCGTACGCGCCGCTCGACGAAGACCTTGCGTACGTCCAGGCCCAGGGCATCGGCGCGGTCGTCTCGCTCACCGAAAGCCCCCTCGACGAAGAAGCCGTGCAGCGCTTCGGCTTCCGCTACCTGCATCTGCCGGTGTTCGATTTTTCACCACCCACAATGGAACAGGTCAAGGCCTTCATCGAATTCTACGAGAACGCCCAAGCCGAAAAGATTCCGGTGCTGGTACACTGTGCCGCCGGACAGGGGCGCACCGGCACCATGCTGGCCTGCGCGCTGGTCCACAAGGGGCGTTCGGCGACCGACGCGATCGAACATCTGCGCAGCCTGCGGCCGCATTCGATCGAGACGCGCGAGCAGGAGAACGCGGTTCAGGATTACGAATGGCTCTTGAGGCGTAAGCGCTGAATGGCCCGCAAAGCTCCCAAAACATTCGAACAGGTCGTCATCGAAAACGCCCTCGCCACCGAGGAACAGGTCAAGGCCTGCCTGGACCTCCAGGAAGAACAGCGCCAGAACGGCGGCGAAGTGAAGGCCATCGAAGACCTGATGCTCGAGAAGGGCTTCATGACCGAGGACCGCATCCGCGCGGTCCGCACGGCGCTCGACCGAATCGCCCGCGACGAGGAAAAGGGCGAGCCCGTCCGCATCGGCAACTACGAGATCATCGGCAAGATCGGCGACGGCGGCCTGGGCACGGTGTACAAGGCGCGCCAGATCTCCATGTCGCGCGACGTGGCCCTGAAGGTCCTCCACAAGAAGTGGCTGAGCGACGAGGAATTCAAGAAGCGCTTCCTGCTCGAAGCGCGCCTGGCCGGGCGCCTGAGCCACCAGAACCTGATCCAGGTCTACGACGTCGGGCGCGACCGCGGGCTGTACTACTTCTCGATGGAGTTCGTGGACGGCGAAACGCTTGAGGACATCATCGAGCGCGAAGGCCCGATGGAGATCACCCGCGCGATCGATTTCGTCGTGCAGGTGCTGCGCGCGATCACCTACATCAAGCGCTTCGACATCGTCCACCGCGACATCAAGCCCGGCAACATCATGATCAACCGCTCGGGCCTGGTGAAGCTGGGCGACTTCGGCTTCGTGAAGTCGAAGCTCGACCACGTCATCGCCACACAGGGCGAAGTGCTCGGCACGCCCGACTACATCTCGCCCGAACAGGCCATGGGCGTCGAAGACATCGACTGGCGCAGCGACCAGTACTCGCTCGGCTGCACGCTCTATCACATGCTCAGCGGCAAGCCGCCGTACGAAGGCTCGGGCAGCGCGGTGATGCGCCAGCACATCAAGGCCGACCTGCCCGACCCGCGCACGATCAACCCCAAGATTCCCGACTC
>JAHCJK010000312.1 GCA_026184295.1 Planctomycetota bacterium | reverse complement strand
GCCGGTCTTCCAGGGTGGCCGGGACGGGCGGATCGCCCGAGGCCGGCACGCCCTGGAACTCGTCGGGCATCGGCATCTCGGCGGAAACCACCGAGCCCTCCGTCCGCGTGTCGGCCGCGGCAAGCGCCTTCACGAAGGCCATGCACGAACGGTAGCGCCCGCGCCGGTCGGGGTTGAAGGCCTTCTTGAAGACCTCCCACTGCGCGGGCGTCAGCGTCGCCGGCTTTTCCGGGTCGGCGCGCTTCACCTGCAGGAACAGCGCCTCCGACGACTGGGCGGCGAAGGGCTTGCGCCCGGCGGCCATGTCGTAGAGCACCACGGCGAAGGCCCACTGGTCCACACCGCGGGTGAGCGTGCGGCCTTCCCACTGTTCGGGGGCCATGTACAGAAGCGTCCCGGCGGCGTTCTCGCGGCGCGCCTGGATCGAATTCTCGTGGAGGCTCGCCTGAATCTCGGCGGCAAGCCCGAAATCGACAAGCTTCACGTAGGGGATGCCGGGGCGGAATTCGCGGGCGGTCTCCACCATCACGTTGGCGGGCTTGAGGTCGCGGTGCAGCAGGCCGTAGCGCGCCGGCCGCCCGTCGGGCCCGCGCGAGACCGGCTGCGCGTGGGCGTAGTCGAGCGCCGAGGCGATCTGTTCGGCGACGCCCAGGATTTCGGGCATCGGGAGCTGGGCGGTCGGCCCCAGCGCCGCGCGGCGGTCGGCCAGCCAGAGGTCCATGTCGGTCCCGTGGACCATTTCCATGATCAGGTAGGCGTGGCCGGTCTCCGGGTCGAGTTCCAGGTGGCGGGTGATCGCGATGTGCGGGTGCGCGAGCTGGCTGACCAGCGCGAAGTTGGCCTGAATCGACTTCATCTGCGCTTTGTCGCGGACGAGTTCCGGGGGCACGCGCTTGAGGGCGTACGAGAGCCCGCTCGGGCGGTCGCGGACTTCCAGCACCTCGCCCATCGCGCCGCGCCCCAGCACGCGCAGGACCTCGTAGCGATGCATCAGGACCTGGCCCGGCAGGAGGTCCACCCGCCGCAGCGTCGGCCCAGGATCGGGCGCAGGCATGGTGCTCATGGAATAGCTAAAGATTGAAGCGCTTTTGAAGAGATGCAACGAGAAACTTCAGCCAGGAATGCGTCACATAGAGAAGGCCGGAGACACTACTTACGGGAGGAAAGGGCGAAAAGTACCGGCGGCTGGATTTGAACCAGCGACCAATGGATTATGATTCCATTGCTCTACCACTGAGCTACGCCGGCACCGATGTTCCGCTTCGCAGCGGCTTGGAGTCAACCCGTTACTGCGGAACGCCCTATATCGCCGCTGCGGTCACGAGCGTCAAGCCGCTTTTGCACCGTAGATTGCTTTAAAAACAGGCTATTCCGGCAGCAAAGAGGGCGAAAAAAACTCCATACAGTAAGGTCTTTCGTGCGGGTCTAAAGGGATGATACGGGGAGAGTTAGACCATGAGAGCACGCTCGGCGGGAGTGTGGGTATGCACGCTGGTGTTGGGCTTGGCGGCCGTGACGGCCGAAGAGAACAAGCCCGTCAACACCGGCACCAAGATGGTCACGCTGGACACCCTTAAGGACTGGACCCTGCCGGAGATTCCGGCGGTCAAGTTCGACGGGGCGCTGCCGATCAAGGACGCCAACGGCGCGGCGGTGAAAGGGCGCTTCGACAAAGACGCGATCTACGTCGTCAACCAGTTCACCGGGTTGCGCACGTACAAGCCCGGCGACAAATGGGACGTTCAGACCGTCTTCCCCGACCGCGCGCAGGGGCACTACACCTTCCTGATCGAAAAGGTCAGCGATGCCATCGCCGTGCGCCCGTTCGTCGCGATGACCGGGAACTTCAACGGCAAGGAGTTCGCGATCCTCGACGCCAACGGCAACGGGCGCTTCGACGACTCGGGCGACGACGTGATCGTCTACGACAAGAAGACGGCCTTCAAGGTCGGCGACAAGGTCAAGATCGGCGAAGACGAATGGGACGCCAAGGTCACGGCCTCGGGCAACAGCGTCACCTGGGGCAAGGGGATGGGCTTCAGCACGGCCTTCGACAAGACCAAGGGCGACAACAGCATCGACGGCGGCCTGGCGCTCTGGAACGGCATCCGCGCGTCCATCGGCGCGCCCCCCGTCAAGCGCGACCCCAAGCTGGAAGAATGGGGCTACAAGCACATCGCCTACATGAAGGCCGTGAACAACCTGCAGCACCCCGAAGAGAAGGACAACCCGAACTTTTCGGAAGAAGGCCACAAGGCCGGCATGGGCTCGTGCCTGGGGCGCGGTTCGCGCGACCCGCAGAGCGCCATCATGGGGCAGCTTACCTGCTTCCTGCACCGCATCCCGCTGATCAACCCGGAACTGGAACTCACGTCCTTCTGCGTCGATCCCGCGGGCTGGTCGGCCTTCGATCACGGCAACGCGCCCAAGCGCAAGTTCGACTGGCAGGGCCCCCTCGCGTATCCGCCGGACGGCGCGAACGACTTCGGGCCGTACTGGTCCGGCAACGAAGGTCCCTGCCCCATCCCCGGCGGCCCGCCCGAAGGCGGCGTCGGCCAGCCGGTGACGCTCACGTTTGCCCCGCGCGTAAAAGTGACGAACGGCAAGATGGCGATCACCGATGCGAGCGGCGCCGAAGTGGAAGGCTGGCTGAGCGCGCCGGACAAGCCCGCCGTGGCGATGTTCGGGAACAACTGCCAGACGATCTGCTTCATCGCCAAGCAGCCGTTCAAGGCCAAGACCACCTATACGGTCAAGGCCACCGCCGAGGTCAACGGGGCGTCGTTCGAGAAGTCCTGGAAGTTCACCACCAGCGATTCGAACATGCCCGCCTGGATTCGCGGCGGCGGCGGTGGTAATGGTGGCGGACGCAGGGGCCGGTGAACGAAGGGGTCAGGGATCAGAGATCAGGGATCAGGGAAGGAGCAGCGCTACGCGCTGCTCTTTTCTTTTTACGAAGTGCGGCGAAGCCGCTCCTTCCCTGACCCCTGAATCCTGATCCCTGTCCCCTGCCCTACCGGTACAGCGGCAGGTAGCGGTAGTAGACTTCCAGGCACATCGCGGAGAGCGCGGTCTGGCCGACGCGGCCCCACTTTTCTTCGTAGTTGCCGGCGGGGTCCCAGGAGCCGTCGTTCACGCCGCCGACGACCTGCGTCGGGAGCAGCGTGTCCTTCAGCGCCTTGTTCCAATCCTTCCACATGTCCCCGCCCTGCTGGAAGGTCACCAGCGTGCCGTAGTAGATGTAGTACAGGCCCTGGAACTGGTGCTTCCCGTTGGAGGGCAGGCGGCCCTTCTGCACGGCCCATTCGGAACCGGACTGGAGTTCCTCGCGGCGGGTGCCCATGAACTGCCGGTTGAGCAGCCCGACGAAGGTGATCTGGGCCTTGGCGGTCTCCCAGTTGCCCTTGTTGGCGATGTCCGGCGAGTAGCCGTAGCGGTGGCGGCCGTAGCCTTCGGACGCGTTCTGGTTCTTGGGATCCTTGAGTTCGCAGGCGTCGAGGAAGCGCACCGCGCCGTCAAAGGCCTGCGCGGGCACCTTCAGGCCCGCCGTGCGCGCGGACTTGAGGAACATGATCGTCCATCCGCTGTTGCTCAGGTCGCCGGCCAGGTTCGCGTGCTGCGGAACCGCGTACGACCAACCGGCGCGTTCGCTCTGGTCTTCGATCTTGGTGCCCTTCCCGCAGGTCGCGTCAATGGCCTTCTGCGCGGCCTTGACGGTGTCGGCCACCTTCCCCATGCCGGCGGCTTCGGAGAGCGCCATGCCGGCGATCGCCTGCGAGTAGTTGTACTGGGGCTGGACCAGGTAGCCGTTGTCGGCCTGGTTCTTCGCGAGCCACTGCACGCCGCGGCGGACGTTCTCCTTGTACTTCCCGACCTTTTCCGAATGCCCCGCCCCGAGGAACGCG
>JAHCJK010000311.1 GCA_026184295.1 Planctomycetota bacterium | reverse complement strand
GGCCTTCCTGGGCGCGGGGCACACCGAAAAGGTTGGACAGTACAAGGACAACGTCAAGCGCGCCGTCTACTGGCTGATCAGCATCCAGAGCGACGACGGGAAGTACTACAAGCAGGGCGAGACCCACGGCATCGGCTACCACCACGCGATCGCCGGCCTGGCCATGGCGGAAGCCGCGGGCATGGGCCGCGTGCCGGAGACGGTCAAGTCGGCGCAGAAGGGCATCGACTACTCGACCGAGAAGCACCAGCAGGGCGAAGGTTCGGACAAGGGCGCGTGGCGCTACGGTCCGAAGGAAAACCCCGACCTGTCGGTCAGCGGCTGGTTCGTGATGCAGCTCAAGTCGGGCAAGGTCGCCGGCCTGCACGTCAACCCGGCCAGCTTCGACGGCGCGATCAAGTTCCTCGACAAGGTCGAAGAGAAGGGCAACGCCGGCGATCCGTACGGCGGCAACCGCTACGGCTACATGCAGCCCGGCCATGCGACTCGTACTACGGCCATCGGCAACCTCTGCCGCCAGTTCCTGGGTTGGAAGCGCGAAGACCTGCAGGGCGGCGTGGAATTCTTCGTCAACCAGGGCGGCGTTCCGGAATGGGACGGCAACGGCGGCAAGGTGGACCTGTACTACTGGTACTACGGCACCCTCTGCGTCTTCCAGCAGGGCGGCGACCTGTGGAAGCGCTGGAACGAATCGATGAAGAAGGCGCTCTGCGACAATCAGCGCAAGGGCGGCGACGAAGATGGCTCGTGGGATCCGGTGGGCGCGTACAGCGAATACTGGGGCCGCGTGGGCCAGACGGCGATCGGCGCGCTCTGCCTGGAAGTCTACTACCGCTACCTCCCGCTGTACAAATAGTTGAGTACAAAGACCCAAGAGGTAGAACTCGGCAGGCTTCGGCCTGCCGAGTTTTTTTATGCCCAAAGCTCATTTTGTCACATAAGCTATTTGGTGGTCGGGCTCTATAGAAATACATAGCCATCTATTGACTATGCGTAATACGCATGATAGATTTCCCGCATGGTTGAACAGGGCGTTACCCCCACCGGAACCGATGCGAGCCTCGGGCAGACGAAGGCCCTGACGCACGGGCTCGAAATCCTGCATCTGCTGGTTGAAGCCAACCGCCCGATGACGGCGACCGAGATCGCCAAGGCGATCGGGCTGCACCAGAGTTCCGCGTCGCGCATCCTCAAGACGCTGATCGCCGCCGGTTACGTGCGCAAGCCCGATTACCACAGCTTCGCGCCCGACCTGGGCGTGCTGGCGCTCGGCGGCACCGCGATCCGCAACTTCCCCCTGGCGAACAAGCCGCGCCCCGCGATGGCCGCGCTGGCCGAGCGCGCGCACGGCCTTACCGTCTCGCTCGCGACCTTCTGGCGCGGCGAGATGCTGTATCTGCTGCGGACGCAGGCGGGGCACGAACCGGTCGGGTTCTTCGCGGGGCACTTCCCGCTGCATCTGTCTTCCCCGGCGCTGCGGATGCTGCTGGAAATGCCCGAGGCCGGGGCGCTGGCGCATCTGGAAGCCTCCCGCGCGCGCTACGGCTGGGAGCGCCCGGGCGCGATGGCGCCGGCCTCGCCCGAGGCCGCGCTGGCCGAGGCGCGGGGGCTGCTGCGCCACGACGGGCTGGTGCTGGACGGCTGGCAGGGCCCGTGCCGGGTCAGCGCCGCGATTCCGCTGGCGGTGCCGGGCGTGGGGCAGGCGGCGCTGGCGCTTTCGGGCCCCGGCGAAGCGGCCACGCACGACGAGATTCTGCTGCTCTTGCAGGAAGGGCGCCGCGCGGTCGAAGCCGCGATGCGCTGACGGAGATTCCGAAGCGTTTTCAGACTGACGAGGAGACCGGCCGATGCAGACCCTGACCCGCCCGCAGCCCGCGCGCCTGAGCGCCGAACAGAAGGCCCGGTTCGAGGAAGACGGTTACCTGGTGGTGAAGGGAGTGCTCTCGCCCGAAGCCTGCGCGCATTACCTGGAACGGATCGACGGCCTGGACCGCCGCCACCGCGATGCCAAGGGCCTCGGGGGCGAAGAGTTCGTCGAGATTCGCAACGCGGTGGAGAAGGAACCGGAGTTCCTCGGCCTGCTGGACTACCCGACGTCCTTCCCGCTCGTGGCCGAACTGATGGGCGCCAACATCCAGCTCTGCACCAGCCACACGATGGTCCGCCCGCCGCAGCCGAAGGACACGGACGCGAAGTACAAGCGCATCGGCTGGCACCGCGACGGCTGCGCCGAAGTCCAGCCCGTGCACGGGACCTATCCGTGGATCTACACGAAGATCGGGTACTTCCTGACCGACCTGAGCAAGCCCGGGATGGGCAATCTGCGGGTGATTCCCGGCAGCCACAAGAAGGCCGATTGCCCCAAGACGCCCGCGGGCGCGATCGATCCCGAAGGCGCGGTGGAAGTCTGCGTCGAGGCCGGCGACGCCGTGATCTTTCAGCAGCGGCTCTGGCACGCCGTGGGCCCGAACGTCAGCGACGTGACGCGCAAGAACATCTACGTCGGCTACTGCTTCCGCTGGGTGAAGCCGCTCGACTACCTGACCCCGTCGCCCGAACTGCTCGCCCGCGCCACGCCCGTGCAGCGCCAGCTCCTGGGCGAACACGTCTCGGAGATGACCTTCTGGCTGCCGAAGGAGACCGAACTGCCCCTGCGCGGCTGGCTGCGCGACCACACCAACAGCAAGACGGCCGTGGCCTGCGCCTGCGTGTAGGCGTTGTTGGGAGGCCATCTTAATGGAACGGGCCGCGCTTTTGCGCGGCCCGTTTCATGTGCGATGGCCGATGTGCGATGGCCGATGGCCGATGTGTGATGGCCAATGTGCGATGTGTGATGTGCGATGGCCGATTCGCTTCCGGCGCGGCCAGCGCGCCGTTCGTAGCGCCGGCCTCCGGCCGGCCGTATCGCCGGCGTCCCGCCGGCCCTAAGCGCGCGCAGCGCGAAGCCCTTCGATCGTGCCGGCGAGGACGCCGGCGACACGGCCGGCAAGATGCCGGCGCTACCACGCTGGCCGCGCGCGCATTCGATCGGCTTTGGCGGAACATGACGGCCCAAGGTTCCGCCGCACTTTCAGTGCGGGACCTTAGAGCGGCTTCGTTCCAGGGGCGTTGCCCCTGGCTATTTTCCATTCGGCCCGTTGGGCCGAACGCGGGCCGAACGCGGGCCGAACCCAGGCTGAAGGGGGGCCGAAGGTGGGGTCGAAGGCGGGGTTGAACGCGGGGTTGAACGCGGGGCCGAAGGTGGGGCCGAAGGCGGGGTCGAAGGCGGAGTCGAAGGCGGGGCCGAAGGCGGGGTCGAAGGCGGGGTCGAAGGTGGGGTCGAAGGTGGGGTCGAAGGCGGGGTCGAATTCGGGCTGAACGCGGATCGAAGGCGGCGCGAAGGGATCGCTACCGTGCTTCCGCCTTCCATTCCTCCTTCCAGATGTACCACTTCGGCGCGACGTAGACCCAGTTTCCGGCGGGCAGGTCCTCGTGGCCCTTCCAGGCGGAGCCGGACCAGGGGCCGTAGTCGCGGTACGCGCCGTAGGTGCTCTCGTCCTCGGGGACCTCGATCACGCGCAGAAGGCCTCGGTAGCGGCCGTAGGCGCAAGCCTGCACGGCCGGGGGCGGGGCCTCCAGGCGGGTCAGAATCTCGCGGGCGCGCGCGCGGACTTCGGCGTCGGGGTGCTCCAGGGCCGCGCGCACTTCCGGAACGGCCGCGGCGCCCAGCGCGCGCAGCGTCTCGCTCGCGGCCTCGCGTTCCGAAAACTGTTCCGAGGCCAGGCCGGCGACGGCCGTCCGGGCGCGCGCCTGGGTCGCCGGGTCGATCCGTTCGGCGTCGGGGGCCGCCAGCGGCTGTTTCGGAGCCTGCGGGCGCGAGTCGCGCTCCTTTAAGAACGGTTGCAGCGCCTCGGCCAGGGCCTGCGCCTCGCGCTGGGCCGCGCGGCCTTCCTCCGCGCCGTCCAGCGC
>JAHCJK010000310.1 GCA_026184295.1 Planctomycetota bacterium | reverse complement strand
GCTTCGGCGGCCAGTTCCTGCACCAGCAGCCAGTTGCTCAGGCCCTTGTACTGGCTCTGGCGGAGCATCATCCCGAAGGCGGCAACGGACGCGGCGAAGCGGTAGTCCTGCGTGGTCTGCTTCCAGGCCTTGCCGCTGTCCTTCACGGGGAATTCCAGGAGCTTGCTCACGTTCGCGTCGGGCGCCTTGTAGCGCAGTTTCAGCGTCAGCAGCTCGCCGCTCGCGGCCGCGGTGGTCGGGCGCGATTCTTCCTGGTACTTTAGCGGAGCCGTCTCGGCCGGGAGCTGCTTCTTCAGCGCGGCGACCTCTGCGGCCAGTACCGCGATCTTCGCGTCGTGCTTCTGCTGTTCTTCCGGGGTGCGCTCGGTCTTGTCGGCCTTCAGCGCGGCCAGTTCGGCCTCGCGCTGCGTGAGCTGGTCTTTCAGGCTGACGAGCTTCGAGGCCTGCTCGGCCGCCAGCGCGGCGGGGACGACCTCGTACAGCGCGGTCACCGTGTGCCCGGCGCCGATCTCGCCCGCGTCCTTGGTGTCGTCGTTGAAGTCCTCGCGGGCCATCACGCGGTTTTCGTAGCCGATCAGGCGGTACGCGCCGGCCGCGGCGGGGTTGAACTCGACCTGGATCTTCACGTCCTTGGCGATGGTCACCAGCGTCCCGGAGATCTCGTCCACGAACATCTTTTTGGCTTCGCGCAGCGTATCGATGTAGCCGTAGTGCCCGTTGCCCTTGTCGGCGAGCTGCTCCATCGTGGCGTCCTTGAGGTTGCCCATGCCGAAGCCGAGGACGCTCAGGAAGACGCCGCTCTTGGCCTTCTCCTCGATCAGCCGCGTCAGGTCGCCCTGGCTGGTGACGCCGACGTTCCAGTCGCCGTCGGTGCAGACGATCACGCGGTTGACGCCGCCTTCGATGAAGTTTGCAGCCGCGGTCTTGTAGGCGAGTTCGATGCCTTCGCCGCCGTTGGTGCTGCCCCCGGCGCTCAGCCGGTCGAGCACGTCCACGATCACCTGCCGGTTGCTGCCGCGCGTGGACGGCAGCGCCAGGCCGCTGGCCCCGGCGTAGACGACGATAGCCACGCGGTCGTTTTCACCCAGCTGGTTGACGAGCATCTTGAGCGACTCTTTGACGAGCGGGAGCTTGTTCGCGTCGTTCATGCTGCCGCTGACATCGAGCAGGAAGACGAGGTTGCTGAGCGGGCGCTTGTCGGCGGCGATGGTGCGGCCCTTCAGGCCCACGCGCACGAGCCGGTGCGCGGGCTCCCAGGGGCATTCGGCGACTTCGACGTTGGCGCTGAAGGGCACGTCGTCCGTCGGCGGCGCGTAGTCGTAGCCGAAGTAGTTGATCAGTTCCTCGATGCGCACGGCGTCGGGCGGGGGGAGCTGCCCGCTGTTGAGGTGCCGGCGCGTGTTGCTGTAGCTGGCCGTATCGACGTCGATGCTGAACGTCGAGACCGCGTCCTCGCCGCGCACCGGTTTGAACGGGTTTTCGTAGATGCGGTTGTAGGCTTCGGTGTTCTGCTCGGGCAGATGATCCTGGAGGCGCTTCAAGATCACGTCTGCCTCTTCAACCTCCTTCTGATTTAGTTTGCCCGCGGCCTTCTTACCCTTGAGATACTCAATCGCTTCTTGCCTGTTTTTCAACGCGCTGTTGGCGAAGAGACCCTGCTGTTGTTGTTGGCTCCTTCTCAAATACAATTCGAAGAACTGATCGCCCTGCAATTCCTCTTGTTCATGAACAATAATGGGTGACTCCTGGATACCTGTCGGCGTCATGGGACCGGGGACCGGCACAGGGTTTTGGTAGAGATCGCGTTCGCCGGGCAGCGTCGTAAACTCGTATCCAGCCTTGGGGATTGCCGTCCCGGTTTGGCCCTCTTGGGCATCAAACGCGCTGTCCACCATGGTGAGGTTTTTCGCCGGAGCCTCGAAAGCACGCCTGCGCGATTCGGACAGCGGGAAAACCAGCACCCCCACCAGCAGCATGGCCGCGGCCAAGATGGCGATCGCCCAGAGATTGGACGGCGGACGCTTGCCCACGCCGCCGCGCGCCTGCGCCTTGCCGGCCTTCTTCGGTGCGCGCGCCGCGGGCGATTCCGAACGGTCCGCGATCGCGTCCTTCTGTTCCGGCGTCAGGCCCGGGGCGGCTTCCTTGGCCAGTTCAGTCTCCAGCGAGCGGCCGAAGGCGCGGGTCTCGTCCACGAACGCGCGCGCAGCTTCGTCCTCGTTCAGGAGCTTCTCGATCTCGGCGGCTTCGGCGGGTTCGAGTTCGCCCAGGGCGTAGGCCGTCAGCTTCGGGTCGTCGAGGTTCAGCTTGGACATCGGGGCACTCCTTTATCTTTTATCTTCGATCTTCTTCGTCCGGTTCGCGGGGCGCTCGTCCGTTCAGGAGGTCTTGCCGGTGGCGGCGTTCGCGCCGCTTTCGGCCACGCGCGCGCGCAGCGTCTTCAGGCCCAGGTGGATCAGCACGCCCACGTGCGAGATGCTGCGCTCGGTGATCGCGGCGATCTCCTTGTACGAGCGGCCGTGCTGGAACTTGAGGCGGATCACTTCCTGCTGGTCGTCGGGCAGGCCGTCGAGCATCTTCAGGGCTTCGTGGGCGGCTTCGCGGCGTTCCAGCGCTTCGTCGGGCGGCGGCGCGGAACTCCTGGCCGCCTCGGCCGTCTCGTTCATTGCGATCATGCGGCGCTCCTTCCTGCGGATATCCAGCGCGTAATTCCGGCAGACCGTATAGAGCCATTCGGCCAGGTGCGTCTCGACTTCGCGCTGGGGCTGCGAACAGAGGCGCAGGAAGACTTCCTGCACCACGTCGCGCGCGCGTTCGGCATCGCCCGTCAGGCGCGCCGCGTAGAGCACGAGGGGGCCCTCGAAGCGCTCCACCGCCGCCCGTATCCAGGCTCCGTCGAGGGTCGCGTGCCCGTCGCTCATCCGCCTGCCTCTGGTTGCTGTCTGCCTGCTTCCGATATCCCTACGTTGGACGCCGCTCCTTATTAATGGAGATCCAGGGATAAGGTTCATTTTCCGCGCGGCAAGAGGCCGCCGGCCGCTGTGTTTCGTTTTTCCTGATATGCCAAGAGTTTATGAGGTCGGTGAGGTGGCTCGCTTTTATGTGGGACAGGCGTCCCGCCTGTCCGCGGTCGTGGAAGTAGGAGTGGGATTCTCGAAGAACGGCGTCGCGCAGCCAGCGCTTGAACAGGGCAAGCACCGCTCTTCCCTCGCTCGTGCGGACAGGCGAGACGCCTGTCCCACATACTCGGAACGCGGCAGAGCGCGGGGATGCTGTCCGGGCGCGAGACTCCGTGCTAGAGTGGTGCCGGGTACAGACCAAGGAGAGCAGCCATGGCGGTGGAAATCGACGTGATCTACGAAGGACAGTTGCACTGCACGGCCAAGCACGGCCCCAGCCAGACCCAACTGACCACCGACGCGCCCAAGGACAACATGGGCAAGGGCGAGAGCTTTTCGCCGACGGACCTCGTCGCGACGGCGCTCGCGACCTGCATCGTGACCACGATGGGCATCGTCGCGCAGCGCAACAAGCTGGACCTGAGCGGCACGACCGTGCATGTCGAGAAGCACATGATCACCGAGCCCGTCCGCCGCATCGGCCGCCTGCCCGTGACGCTGACCGTCCCCGCCGACAAAGCCGCGAAGCTGACCGAGACCGACCGCCAGAAACTTGAAAACGCCGCCAAACACTGCCCCGTCCACGCCAGCCTGCACCCGGACATCGACGCGCCGATTGCGTTTGTGTACTGCTGACGACAGGGGTCAGGATTTAGGATTCAGGATTCAGGGGTGGAGCGGCGTTGCCGCCTATTCATAAAACAGGCAGCCGAAGGCTGCTCCTTCCCGAATCCCGACACCTGAATCCCGATTTCCGATTTCAAAATCGAAAACTGATTCTATGGCCGGAATGCTGCACCCGCTGCTCCGCATCCCGCGGCACAACACTTCACTTCGCTA
>JAHCJK010000031.1 GCA_026184295.1 Planctomycetota bacterium | reverse complement strand
ATAAACGCGGCGAGCAGATTGTTGGCCAGCGCCACGGCGTCGATGTCGCCCGTCAGGCCCAGGTTGATGTCGTCGAGCGGCAGAATCAGCGCGCGCCCGCCGCCGTGCGCGCCGCCTTTGACGCCGAAGACCGGGCCCATCGACGGCTGGCGCAGGCAGCCGAGCACCGACTTGCCGATGCGGTTCAGGCCCAGGCAGAGGCTGATGCTGCTGGTGGTCTTGCCTTCGCCCAGCGGCGTGGGCGTGATGGCCGTGATATCGACGTACTTGCCGTTGGGCCGGTCCTTCAGGCGGTCGAGGATGGAAAGCTTGAGCTTGGCCTTGTGATCGCCGAAGAGTTCCAGTTCCTCCCGACGGATGCCGTAGCGTGCGGCAATCTCCGCGATGGGCTTCAGCTGAATCTGCTTGGCAATCTCGATATCGGTCGGCATGCGCGCCCCCCGGCTGGCTCGGCCGGGGGCCAGTGTACCAAGCGCGCGCACGCTTGCATGGTAAAGCGCCGCTACTTCACGCGCAGCGCCCAGCGATTGCTGCGGGTGGACTCGCCCGCGATGAACACCTTGTGGCGGCGGTCGTAGACCAGGCATTCATTCACGTTCGCCTTCTCGCCTTTGGGATCGAGCGCCGTCCAGGTCAGGCTCTTTACGTCCAGGCTCCAGAAGCGGCTGCCCAGCGCCAGCAGCACCAGGTCATGGTCGGGATCGTAGGCCAGGCAAGGGCGCGCGTTCGCGTCGGTCGCGGGCGCATCCCCCTTGGTCGCCACCTCGTTCCAGGCAAGCTTCTGCATATCGAGCGAGAGCAGCTTCCCTTCGTCGAAGACGAGCATCAGCTTCAGGCTCTCCACGTACGCGGGATACGTGTAGGCCTTGGCGCGGAGTTCCTTAAGCGCCAGCTTCCAGTCGCTGGTCTCGGGTTCGAAAACGGCCACGCCGGTGCCGTAGGACTTGGGCACGCCGACGAAGCAGTTGTTCGCACGGTCGTAGAAGGTCACGACACCGGCGCCGGTGTTCACGGTCTTTTCGCTCGGCGCGAGTTCGAAGCGGTCCTTGAGCGGGTCGTAGCGCCAGGTGCCCTTGGCGCCTTCGGCCGGCAGGCTGGCGGCGAGAGGGTTGCCCGCAGTGCCGCCGGCGAACCAGTCGCACTTGCGCACGGGATCGTAGGCGTAAAAGCGCGTGCAGCCGTTGCCGGGGCGCGCGGGTCCGGCGGGATCGACGCAGCGCAGGGCGATCCAGCGCTCGGTCGCGGGATCGTAGGCGCTCAGATCGTTCCCGTAACCACTGGCAAAGGTCGTGCCGCCGTTGTTGCAGCCGCCGTACTTCAGGACGTAGCCGGAGGTTTCGTCGTAGATGTGGGGCACTTCGCCGCCCACCAGTCCAGCGCCGCCGCCGAGCTTCAGCCAGGTCATCGGTTCGAGGTCGAGCAGGCGCTTGTTCGGCGGGGCCTGGGGAATGACGCGTTCCGGAACCTGGGGCGCTTCGAACGGCGGAAGCGCGGCCAGCTTGAGCGGCGCGGGGGCCGATCCCTGCTCGGGCTTCAGGCGCAGCGCCCAGACGCCCACGGTCGGAGCCGCGAGCAGGATCGTCTGCGTGCGGGCGTCGTAGGCCATGCCCTGCATTGGTTCCATGCGCGAGCCTCTCTGCCCCGGCAGGACCGGCACCGCCGGTTCGCCGACGTTCAGGCAGGTCCATTTCTTGGCCGCCGTGTCGAGCATCCAGGTGTCGTGCAGCTGGTTGCCGCCGCCGCGGTGCATGTAGCCGTATTCGTTCGGCTTGACGGGATGCCCGATGCCCCCGTGGATCACGATGCGCTTCTGGTCGGGCAGGTACGCCGCGCCGGCGCAGACGCGCCCCGGGGGACTCGGATCGCAGGCGAGCTTCTCCCAGACGCCGGCGGCCGCGTCGTAGGTCCAGGTCTCGGAGGTGCCGTCGTTCTTGGGGAAAAGGTAGACGCACTTGCCGGCGCCTTCGTCGTAGACCCACGGCGCGCCCAGCGCGTACTTGGGGCAACCGGGCGTCTTGCGGCTGAGCCATTCGTTCTTGTTCGGGTCGTAGCACCAGGTGGCGTCGCGGTTGTGGATCACGGCCCATTCACTGTCTTCGCCGGGCGCGCGCACGAGCAGGTCGTTTTTGGTGTCGTAGGCCAGGTGCACGCTGCCGGCGGGGTACATCTGCGTCTTCATCGCCGTAAATGTCTTCTTCGCGGGATCGAACTTCCAGAGGTCGGCCACGAGCGCGCGGTGGGTGCTGCCCACCTTGCCCTTGCCGCCGCCGAACCAGATCACCTTGCGCTTGGGGTCGCAGGTCATCTGCCACCACGGCCCCGCGCCCGGGCGGTTCTCCGGCGGCGGCCACGCGTAGTCGGCCTTCAGGTCGTTCGTCCACGCGCGCGCGGCGAGGTCGAAGCTCCACAGGTCGTTGGTCTCGCCCGGGGTGTACCCGCCGTAGCGGAAGAAACGCCCCGATTCGGGATCGACGCAGAGAAACGCGCCGCGCCCGGGCTCCAGTTCGCGCCCGAACGGATCGGGCGGGACCTCCGCGATCTTGGTCCATCCGCCCGCGGCCAGTTCCAGGGCGTCCTTGGGGGCGGCCACGGGGGCGGGCCCGGGAGGCGGCGCTTCGCCCGCGCGGAGCGCGGCGGCGAAGGTCAGGCAGGCGAGCAGGCGGAGACCGTAGCGCATGGGCAGTGTCCTTTTTCCCTGGTGAACCGGCGGGGCGCTTCCCGGTCGGCCGGGTCCTGCGCGCCCCCTCAATCTAAACCAGGGGCCGCGCATGCGCGGCGGGGAACTGGCTCCGTGTGCGATTATGTGCTATTATTGCGCCGTGCCCGCCAAGCGTCCCGCCCATGCCCGCCGCCTCGGCCGCCCGCCGGGGCCGTTCGCACGGCACCGCGACGTGGCCGACGCGTTGCGCCGCCGCATGAAGGCCGGCGACTGGAAATGCCTCGAGGTCCTGCCCAGCCTGCGGGCGCTCGCGCGCAGCACGCAGAGCAGCGTAAGCGCCGTGCGGCTGGCCCTGGACCTGCTCGCCGCCGAAGGTCAGATCGCCGCCAATCCGCGCGGGCGCTGGGTCGTGGCGCGCGACCGTTTTTTGATGGCCTCCGGGCGCGGGCCGCTGCTATTGGTCTTCAGCCATCCGATGGAAAACACCGCGCCCGGTTCGTACTGGATGGAACTCCAGCGGGGCGTGGTCACCGCCGCCGGTCGCATGCAGGTCCCGCTGCTGATGCTGCACGACCACGCGCTCCAGGACGGCCAGCCGCGGGGCTTCCTGGACCTGCCGCTCTGCGGCGTGGCCCTGGCCGGGCGCTTCGGCGCGGCCAACCTGCGCGCGTACGAACGCCTGCCGCTGCCGGTCTCGTACCTCGACACGCCCAGCGAAGGCTACGACCTGCATTCGGCCAGCGCGGACAACGAGGCGATCGGCTACGACGCGACGCGGCGCATGCTCGCGCTCGGCCACCGGCGCATCGCCTGCGTGCGCTTCGTGCTGCTGACGCTCCGCGAGATCGACCCCGACGCCCGGGAGCGCCAGGCCGGCTTCGTCCGCGCCATGCGCGAGGCCGGCTTGGACGCGGGCTCGGTCTTCAATCACATACCCGGCAAGAGCCCGCAGCATTCGATCATGGCCATGCTGCGCAAGCGCCCGGCGTATACGGCGGTCTTCTGCGTCGGGGTGACCACGGCGCAGACGGTGGCGAGCGTCGCCCAGGCCGAAGGCGTGGACATCCCGCGGGACCTGAGCCTCTGCTGCGTGCAAGGCCAGGGCAACCGCGAACCGTTCTCGGGCCCGGTGCTCGATTTTCACGAGATCGCGCTGCGCGGCGCGCTGCTCCTGGACCGGCCCAAACGCCCCGCCGTGCGCGAGCGCCTGCCCGCCGCGTGGCGCGACCGGGGTTCCCTGACGCCGCCGCGCGGGGCCTGAGGGGTCCCTTCCGGACCGCCCCCTTTACTTGACGGCCCCGGAGCATGGCCTAAATTAGCCCTTTTACTGCCCGGCCACGGCCGGGCTTTTTTCGTGACCGAATGCAGGGAAAGGCGGAACAGAGCCATGGTCGTGATGAAGTTCGGCGGCACCTCGATGGGCAATCCCGACGCCATCCGGCGTTGCGCGGAACTGACGGAACGCGAGTTCAAGCGCTCGGGCAAGAAACCCGTGGTCGTGGTCTCCGCCTACTCCAAGATCACCGATAAACTGCTCGACGCCGCGCGCCGTTCGGTCAAGGGCGACATCGACGCGCCCTTCAACGAGATCGCCAAGCGCCACCACGAGATCCTGAAGGGCCTGGAGCTGCCCAAGGAGATCGGCGAGAAGAACCTGAGCGAACTCCACGACCTCCTGCGCGGCATCCACATGGTCAAGGAAGTGACCCCGCGCCTGTACGACTACGTCGCCAGCTTCGGCGAGCGCCTTTCGTCCAAGACCTTCGCGGCGCTGCTGCGCGCGCGCGGCCACGGCGACGCCGAGGCGATCAACGCGTACGACCTGGGCCTGACGACCGATTCGCGCTTCATGAACGCGCGCCCGCTGCCCGACACCTACGAACGCATCGCGGAAGCCTTCAAGCCCCACGCAAACAAGCTGGTGGTGATCACCGGCTTCATCGCCAAGGACAAGAACGGCGACATCACCACCATCGGGCGCTCCGGCAGCGATTACACCGCGGCCATCTTCGGGGCCGGCCTGGGCGTGGACGAGATTCAGGTCTGGAAGGACGTCCCGGGCGTGATGACCTCCGACCCGACGCTGATCAAGGACGCGCACCCGCTGCCGAAGCTCAGCTTCGAAGAAGCCAGCGAACTGGCGTACTACGGCGCGGAAGTGCTCCACCCGGCCACGATGGTCCCGGCGATGAAGCGCGGGATTCCCGTGCGCGTGCTCCACACGTTCGATCCCGAGGCCCCCGGCACGGTGATCACGCCGCACGGCGAGATCGACGCCAAGCATCCGGTGAAGTCGATCGTCTACAAGGAAGACCAGGTGCTGATCAACGTGCGCAGCGAGCGCATGCTGGGCACCGAAGGCTTTATGGCGCGGATGTTCAACATCTTCGAGCGAAACCACATCGTCATCGACATGATCTCGACGAGCGAAGTGAGCGTCTCGATGACCACCGACGTGACCGACGGGCACCGCCTGGAAAACCTGAAGCGCGACCTGGAAGAGATCGCCAAGGTCGATATCCAGAAGGACAAGTGCATCGTCGCGCTGGTCGGCGAGGGCATGAAACATACCGTCGGGATGGCCGCGCGGGCCTTCAAGGCCGTGAGCGCCGCCAGCGTGAGCCTGCAGATGATCAGCCAGGGGGCGAGCGAGATCAACATCACCTTCCTGATCGACAATGCTCAGATTCCCGTGGTAATCAAGGGGTTGCACAAGGAGTTCTTCGGTTGACCCGGCCCCCGGCCCGAGTTCCCTTCGATTTCCTAATAAAGCCCTTCACGGGTGCACGGAACTTCTTTAGAATACGCAGCTTGACGCGGTCGTACGGCGTCTATCTGGAAGACGGTCGCCATCGTGGAGGGAGCCGGTCTTTTGGAGTCTGCCCAGTCTGCGCCCCCCGCCTCCGAATCCGCCCGCCGCAAGAAGCTGGGCGAGATCGCCGTTGAGCGCGGCTTGGTCACGCCCGCGCAGGTCAGCGACGCCCTGAGCGCGCAGGACGAACTCCAGAAGCTCGGCCTCTCCGAACGCCTCGGCACGATCCTGCTCAAGAAGAAAGCGATCAGCAAGGACACGCTGACGGAACTCCTGCGCGAACAGTCCGGCGGCGTGAAGCGGCTGGGCAACTTCGAGATCATGGAGAAGGTCGGGCAGGGCGCGATGGGCGTGGTCTACAAGGCGCGCCAGATCAGCATGGACCGCGTGGTCGCGCTCAAGATTCTCGCGCGCAAGTACGCCACCGACCCCCAGTTCATCGAACGCTTCGTCAAGGAAGCCCGCGCGGCCGGGCAGTTCAGCCACGAGAACATCGTCACGGCCCTCGACGTCGGTTTCTTCGAACCCTACCACTACTTCGCGATGGAGTACGTCGAGGGCAAGACCCTGCGCAAGGTGCTGGCCGAAAACGGCGCGCTCCCCGAGGCCGACGCGGTGAAGTACACGCTCCACATCGCCAAGGCCCTGGAACACGCCCTGACCAAGAACATCATCCACCGCGACGTGAAGCCCGAGAACGTCATCGTCACGCCCCACGGCATCGCCAAGTTGCTCGACATGGGCCTGGCCTGCGCCGCGGGGGCCGACGCCGAAGAGGACGAAACCAAGGAGAAGCAGCCGAAGAAGGCCGTCGGCACGCCGCACTACATCTCGCCCGAAGCCGCCCGCGGCCAGGAAGACCTGGATACGCGCGCCGACCTGTACTCGCTGGGCTGCTCGTTCTACCAGTTGCTGACCAACGCGACGCCTTTCGAAGGCAACGACGCGCGCGGGATCATGGCGCGGCACCTCGCCGAGGACGTGCCCGACCCGCGCGCCAAGCGCCCGGAGATCGGCGTCGGGGCGGCGCGCATCGTCGAGAAGCTCTGCGCGCGCAACCGCGACGAACGCTACCCCCACCCCACGGCCCTGATCGAGGATTTGCAGGCGCTGCAGGCGGGCAAGCCGCTCAAGCATGTCCAGGCGGGCAAGGGCGCCAAGGGGCGTTCGTCCACGAACACCACCGGCCCGCGGGCGCCCATCGGCGCGCGCGGCACGACGGGCCCGCGCACGCCGGTTCAGCCGCGCGGCACCACCGGCCCGGCCTCGCCCGTGATCGTGGGCGACCGGACAGGCAGCCTCTCGCCCACCGGCCCGGCCGGAACCGCGAGCAAGGCGGGCAAGCCCAACGCGAACAACGCGGTGCTGATGTGGGTCGCCGCGGGCACGATCGCGGCCATCCTGGTGGTCGTCCTGCTGGTGGCCGGGAGCGGTTCCAACAAGCCTCCCAAGGCCGAATCGGCCGCCACGCACGCGACGCCTGAAAAGCACGCCGCCGAGGCGCCGGCTCCGTCCGTGCCCGAGTCCGACGCCGGCGCGCCTAAGGTGGACGTGAAAGCCGCCGGTCCCACCGCGCGCGAAGAACGCGCCCGCCAGGCCCTGGAAGCGGCGCAGGGCTACGTGAAGGAACACCCCGACTCTTTCGCCGAAGCGCAGAAGCTGCTCACGCAGGCCGCCGCGCAGGCGCGCGGGACGCCCAGCGCCGACGGCGCGGCCGAGGCCCTCGCCGCGCTGCAGAAGACCTGGACCGCCGCGATGCAGGAGGCCTTGAAGGGCCCGATGGAAAAGGCCAAGGCCGAACTCTCCAAGAACGATTTCTCGGCCGCGTCGGCCGCACTGAGCGACGAGGCCGTGCCCGCGAACCTGCGCGCCTTCGACTGGAAGCCGCTGCTCGACGGGGCGCGCGCCCCGGTGAAGGAAAGCGCCGAGGCCGCCGCGGCCAAGTTCCTGGCCGATGCGCGCGCCAAGGCCGCCGAGAAGACCCCCGAGGCCCTGGCCGCCGCCATCGAACTGGCCGGGAAGGCCGATGAGATCCCCGCGCCGCTCGCGCCGTCCGCCAAGGAGGCCCGCCGCGAGATCAAGAAGTGGGAAGGCGAGATCGCCGCGCTTAAGAAAGCCGCCGAGAAAGAACAGGCCGCGCGCCTGGCCAAGGCGCAGGAACAGGTCGAGGCCGCGCGCAAGGAACTCGCCCCGCTGCTGGAACAGAACAAGTTCGAGCAGGCGCTGGGGCTGCTGGACAAGAAGATGAACGACCGCGCCTTCGCCGACGCCAAGGAAGGCCTGGCGGCCGAGAAGGCCGACGTCGAGACCGTCCTGGCCCTGCGCAAGCGCGCGCTCGAAGCCGTCAACGCCAAGCCGGGCGCACGCATCAAGGTGACCAAGGGCAGCGCGCCCATCGAAGGCGAAGTGGCCGCCAACGACCGCGGCGGCCTGACGCTGAAGCTCGGCGACGGCCCCGAGATCACCTTCAACGCCGAACAGATTTCCGCCGCCGACATCGACCGCTTCGCCCCGCCCGCCAAGGAAGGCGCGGGCGAAGACCAGCGCCAGCGCGGCCTGCTCTTCCTGGCCGCGGGCGACCTCGCCGCCGCGAAGGACCGTTTCGAGAAAGCCAAGGCCGCCGGCCTGCCCGCCGCCGACGCGTACCTCGGCCGCCTGGAAGCGCTGGCGCTGGGCGAGGCCGAAGCCAGCGCGCGCAAGGCCTGGGGCAAGGCCGAGGAACTCTTTGCCGCCAAGCAGTGGAAGGAGGCGCAGGAGGCCTACGACGAGTTCGCCCGCACGCACGGGAAGTCCAAGTTCGCGGAACAGCAGGCCGGCGCGATGAAGGACCGCGTGGCCGAGATCGATGCGATCCTGAACCCGTACAAGCCGGGGCTGATCGCCGTCTTCTACAAGAACGAGAAGGTGGACGACCGCAACGTGGGTTCGACCGAGATCGTGAAGACGCTGGCGTGGGACGTGGGCAAGCGTTCGGCGTATCCCAACGGCCCGCGCGACGATTTCTCCGCGCGCTGGTTCGGGTTCCTGAAGGTCGAGAAGGAAGGGCGCTACGACTTCGACCTGGACGCCGACGAGGGCGCGCGCCTGTACATCGACGACAAACTGGTCCAGGACGAATGGGAGCGGAACAAGAACAAACAGAACCCGCCCGTGGACCTGAAGGAAGGCATGCACGAGCTTCGCGTAGATTACTACGAACGTTCCGGAGCCGCGCACTGCCGGCTTTTCTGGACGCTCGGCAAACAGATTCCCCGGCAGATCGTTCCTGCCAGCGCGCTGTTCCACGATCCGCGAAAAGCGCCCAAGGACGAGTAAGCCGGGATACCGTGCGACACGGGGTGCGCACGGGCACCGACCAGACCACCAGTGCACGCCGGGCCCCGGGCCCGGGCGTGGCGCATCGTTCCGGCAGAACCGAACCGAATGCAGATTCTTTATTGCGACAGTTGCGGCTTCCGCATCCCTGAAAAGGACCTGACCGACGGCCGTGCGATCCGCACGCCCGAAGGCAAGGTCCACTGCGAGAAGTGCCTGCCCGGCAAGACGGCGGGGCGTTCGTCGAGCCACAAGATGGTCCCGGCGCACCGCGCTTCCGAGAAGACTTCCTCGATCCAGATTCAGACCGCCAGCGGCAAGAGCGCCGCGCCCGCCGGGGCGCGCCCGGCGCCGGCGGCGCGGCCCGGAGCCAAGTCGAACGCGACGGCGATCGGCATCGCCGTGGGCGTGGCGATCGCCGTCCTGCTGATCGCCCTGATGTCCGGGTCGTCGCGCAAGCCCGTGGAGGAAGCGCGCCCGGCGCAGCCCGCGCCCGTGCCGCCTCCGGCCGTGCCGCCCGCGCGGGTGAACGCCGTCAGGCCGGCGCCCGAGCCCGCGCCGCGTTTCGTGCCCCAGCCGGATCCCGTGCCCGCCGAGGCCGCCCCGGACGAAAAGGCCTTCGTCCTGCTGACGCGGTTCGAGGGCCGGGAGGCCGGCGACGCCGCGGGGCGGGTCGCGCGGATCGAGGCGTATCTCGAGACGTACAAGGATTCCATCCTGGCCGCGCGCGCGCGCGCTCTCCTGGCCGAATGGAAGGCCAAGGCCGGCACGGCCGAAAAGACCGACCCCGAAGCGAAGACGGGGGCCGCCGAGGGCGGCGACCCCAAGCCGCAGGAACCTCCGCCGGGCGGCAAGGCGCGCGCCGCGCTGGCCGGCACCGACGAGACGACCCGCGGGCACTGGAAAGGCGTGCACGGACAGGACGGGTACTACCTGCCGGGCTTCCTCGACAAGCGGCAGGCGCCCAAGGGCGCCATCGCCAAGGACCGCGCCACGGACCTGCTCAAGCTGCCGTCCTACGTCGGCTCGTTCACCACCGACAACGATGAGATTCGGGGCCTGATGAGCGACACGCCCGGCGATCATTGGCTGGACGCGCCGGACGGCGCATCCCGCCGCCTCTGCTACGACGTCGTGCCGACCAACGGCGCCATGACCTACAAGCTCGCCTTTACCGACGACAAGCCGCACCGCGTGGCCCTCTTTTTCGCCACGGGAGGGCTCGACCGGGACCTTACCGTGGAAGTCCGCGACGCGGGTTCGCAGGAGGTATTGCATTCCCGCCAGATCAAAGGCGGGTTTATCGGGAAGGGCGGTTACCTGATCTACGAGATCGCCGGCAACGTCCATTTCGTCTTCCGCTCCAACACCAGCCGCGCGCGCGGGCTCTGCTCCGCGGTCTTCTTCGACGCCACGGGCGAGGCCGCGCCCGCCGCGCCCGCCACGGGCCAGGCCGAAGGCAAGGAAACCCCCGCCGCGAACGACCCCGACGCCGCCGCGCGCGTGGCCGAACTGTTCGCCGCGGAACTCGTGGCCGAACTTCGCCGGGAGGCGCAGCCGTTCCTGAAAGCGGGGCGCTTTGCCGAGGCGAAGAAGGCGCTGGAAGACAAGGCCAGGCTCGAACGCTACGCGCCCGTCGCGGAGGCCGCCGCGCTGGAGGCCGACGACCTCAAGGCGCTCGTGGAGGCCAAGCAGGCGGCGCTCGAAGCGCTGAAGGCGCAGGCGGGCAAGAGCGTGACGCTGACGCTCTCGGGCCGTTCGATCGCGGGGACGCTCAAGACCGACGCCAAGCGCGGCGACATGAGCCTGCGCATGTCCGGCGGCGCGGAGATCGCCTTCTCCGGCGACCAGCTCGAACCCGGCGACCTGGTGGCGCTGCTCCCGCGGGCCGCGGGCGACGGGCGCAGGGAAGACCTGCGGCGGCGCGGGCTCCTGTACCTCTGCATCGGCGACGCGGCGATGGCCAAGAGCTGCTTTGCCGGCGCGAAGGACGCGGGTCTCGAACGCGCCGAGCGCTACCTGAAGCAGGTCGAGACCCTGGAACTGGGCGAACAGGAGGCCGGCGCGCGCGCCCTCTGGGACAAAGGCGAAGCCTGCGTCAAGGCCGCGGCCTGGCCGGATGCCCAGCGCGCTTTCCAGGACCTGCAGCAGCGCTTCGGGTCCACGCGCTGGGTGGAAACGCACGCCGCGGAGCTGAAGGCCCGGCTCGAGCAGGTCGAACTCGGGCTGCACCCGCTCCTGCCCGGCGTCGAAGCCGCGTATTACAAAGGCAACACCTTCGAGGCCGCCGACCTGTGCATGACCCGGGTCGAATCGAACATCGACCACGATTTCGACCGCGGTTCGCCGGGGCCTGCCGTGCCGGTGGACAACTTCTCGGGGCGCTACACCGGGTTGATCAAGGTGGCCGCCGCCGGGCGCTATACCTTCGCGACGTTCAGCGACGACGGCTCGCGGCTGACGGTCGCCGGGAAGAGCGTCTTCGACCGCTGGGTCCACCACCCGCCCGAACGGACGGCGGGCGAGATCGAACTCGCGGAAGGGTACCATCCGTTCGTGCTCGATTACTTCGAGGCCACTTCCGGCGCGGAGATCCGGTTTCTCTGGGCGCTGAAGGACGGCTTCGCGGAACAGACGGTGCCCGGCTCGGTGCTCTTCCACCGCGGCCCCGCGCTTCCTCCGCCGGCGGGCGCGCGGGCCTACCTGAGCGACCTCGCCGAGACCGCCAAGGTCGGGTTCGGGAAGTTCCGGAAAGGTTCGGCCGAGGTGGCGGATATTTCCGTCGGGGGCGTCAAGCCCGCGCACTGGCTGTACGCGCACGCGGACTCGTCGATCGTGTACACGCTGGGCAAACAGTACCGCCGGCTGGACCTCGGCGCGGCCATCAACGACACGGGCAGAGCCTTCAAGGGCCGCATGAAGTTCGTCGTGGCGCTGGACGGCAAGGAAGCCTGGTTCAGCAACGAGGCCAAGCCCGGCGCCGCGCCCGTTCCCTGCGTGCTGGACGTGACCGACGTCGAAAAGCTGGAACTGCGCGCGTCCGCCACGGAGCAGGGCTACGCGCACCCGCTCTGGATCGAACCGTTTTTGACAAAGTAGCTTTTACGCCGCCGCGCCATCCACTAAACCTTCCCGCATGGGCCTCGAAATCGAACGCCGCTACCTCGTCGATCCCGCGCGCCTGCCCGCCCGGCGCCCCAAAGGCGAACGGCTCGACCAGGGATTCCTCTCGCTGGAACCGGTCGTGCGCGTGCGTATCGTCACGCCGCCGAAGGGCAAGGCCCACGCCCTGCTGACGGTGAAGGGCCGCGGCCTGCGCGTGCGCGCGGAGTTCGAGTACCCGATCCCGCTCGCCGACGGCCGCGCCATGCTCGCCCTGTGCGGGACGCTCCAGATCTCGAAGATTCGCACCCGCCTGGGCCCCTGGGAAATCGACGAATACCTCGGCCGCCACAAGGGCCTCTGGACCGCCGAGATCGAACTGCCATCGGCGCGCGCGCCGCTGCCGAAGCCGCTCCCCGCATGGCTGACGCGCGAGGTGACCGAGGATCCGCGCTTCACCAACGCGCGCCTGGCCACGATGAAACGCTGGCATCCGAAAGCTCTGCGCTAAATCGCGTAACAGCAAGCCGCCCTGGCAACTCAGGTGGAAAGCGCCCTTGCGGTTGGGTATAGTTCGCGGGGCCACAGGATGCGCGCATGAGCGAACAAGATGAACTGATCATCAAGGTCGCCACCCTGTTTCTGGTGTTGTATAGCGTTTCGCTGCATGAACTTGCGCATGCGTATACAGCCACGTATTTCGGCGATCCCACCCCCGGGCGGCACGGCCGGCTCACCTGGGACCCGCTGGCCCAGTTGCTCCCGACGTGGTTCTATTCGATGGTCTTTCCCGCGCTGATGTACCTGACCAACGGCTTTCTTTTCTGCTATGCGTTCTGTCCCATCGACCCCAGCCGCTTCCGCAAGCCGCTGCGCGACCGCGCCCTGGTGGCGCTGGCCGGGCCGGTGACGAATTTCGCGATCATGGGCCTCTTCGTCGGCCTGCTGTACATCAAGCCCATCGCGCAGCCGCGGTACTACAACACGCAGATCTTTCTCTGGACCGCCTACTGGAACTTCGTACTGGGCATCTTCAACCTGCTGCCGCTGCCGGGACTGGACGGCTACGACGTCCTGCGCCCCGCGCTGCCGCTGGGCCTGCGCCGGCCGCTCGACGAGTTCCGGCGCATGGGCTTTCTCCCGATGATCCTGGCGATCATGCTCGGCAGCCGGCTGCTCGGCGTGGTCATCGACCCGCTGGAACGCTACTTCTTCATGCTGACACCGTACGGTTGATGCGTCCGACAACTGCTTGAGGTATGCCCGCCAACCCGGATAATTGCACGACATGGCCCTGGAAGCGCCCCCTCGATTCGTCCGCTGCCCCGCCTGCGGCGAAAGCCACACGCTTGCGCCGGGCTTTCAGGGGGTGTCCACGAACTGCGTGCACTGCGGCAAGACCATTCCGCTGATGGACAGCAGCAAGCGGCCCGGCTTGAAGTTGCCCGACAACGAAATGACCACCGACCTGCGCGGCACGACGCCGCCCGCGGCCGCGCCTTCCGCCGCGCCGGAGGCGCCCGTTCCGTCCAGCAAGCCGGCCGCGACGCCCGCGCCCGCGACGCCCGAGGCCGAACCCGACCCGCTGCTCGACACCGTTCTGGGCAAATGCCACCTCCAGCGTCGGCTGGGCGAAGGCGGCATGGGCGCGGTCTACCTGGCGCGCCACCTGACGCTGGACGTGCCCGTCGCGGTCAAGGTGCTCCCGCAGGCGCTGGCGCAGCGCGACCGCGCCTTCGTGGACCGCTTCCTGCGCGAAGCGCGCACGGCCGCGCAGATCCATCACCCCAACATCGTCCAGGTGCTCGACGTCGATTTTCAGCGCGGCTGCTACTTCCTCGTCATGGAATACGTGGAAGGCGAGACCGCGGGCATGCGCATGCGCCGCAAGCGCATGCTCAGCGAGCGCGAAGTCTGCGAGATCGGCCTCAACGTGGCCTCGGCGCTGGAATACGCCCGGCGCAAGTCCATCGTCCACCGCGACGTGAAACCCGAGAACATCCTGATCTCGAAGGAAGGCGAGATCAAACTCGCCGACCTGGGCCTGGCCAAGCGCGTCAGCGGGGAGGCCGGCAGCGATCTGACCTTGCGCGACCAGGCGCTCGGCACGCCCTTCTACATCTCGCCCGAACAGGCCACCAACGCGCGCGCCGCCGACCACCGCAGCGACCTCTATTCGCTCGGCGCGACGCTCTTCCACCTCGCGACGGGACGCCCGCCGTTCGAAGGCACCAGTTCGTTCCACACCATGACCATGCACCTGAACGTGCCCGCGCCCGAACTGCGCGCCTACCGCGCGGAACTCTCCCTGGAGTTCGCCGGCGTCATCCGGCGCCTGCTGAGCAAGAACCCGGGCGAACGCTTCCAGACCGCGGGCGAACTCTTCCTCGCGCTGCGCGCCCTGCTGGAACGCCTCGCGCCGGCGTCCGAGCGGGACCTGGGGATTCCCGGGGCGCTGGTGCTCTCGCGCGAGACCGCCGGCACGCCCACGCCGGCGACGCCGGCCACCTTCGCGGGCGGGGCCTATCCCACGCCGGCCGGCACGCCGGCTGCGCCGCCGCAGGTCTACGTCTCTCCGGTCGCCCCGGCAACTCCGGCGCCCACGCCCGTGCCGCAGCACGTCACGCCGCCGGAGACCGACCGGCTGGTGGTCGTCTACCCCGTCAACCGGCCCTCGCGCTTCTGGCTGTGGCTGCTCTTCATCCCGTTCGCCAACTGGCTCTCGTACCTGTGGGTCGGGACGATGGCCAAGAAGGCCGAGTGGCTGTACGGCGGCCTGGCGCTGCTGCTCTTCAACCTGCTGCTGATCTATTTCAGCAACGAGATGCTGGCGCAGTTGGGCATCGCCACGGTGTACCTGGGCGCCATCGCGCACGGGCTGGGCATCCGCCGGGAAGCGGAGTTCCGCGCCATCGAACTGACGCGCGCGGGCGAGGAAGAACTGCAGCGTTCCATCGGACGGGAAGTGAGTGGCACTACCAAGCCGAACGGGTAACGTGTTCCCCATTCATTCCAGCGCGAAGCCGTGCTGAACGGGCGGAAGCCCCACGGAGCATTCGTTGAACGAGACCCCACCCGAACCGACGCCCGCCACGCCGCCCGACGGCCCTTCCGGCGCGGCCACGGTCGTGGGCAACCGCAACGAATTCACCGCCCAGCTCGAGAGCTTCCAGGGACCGCTGGACCTGCTGCTGTACCTGATCAAGGAAAACGAAGTCGAGATCACGCAGATTCCGATCTCGCGCATCCTCCAGCAGTACCTCTCCTTCCTCGACGCGGCCTCGCAGTGGGACCTGCACCTGGCGGGCGAATTCCTCGTCATGGCCACGACGCTGATGGAGATCAAGAGCCGCGACCTCCTGCCGCAGCAGGAGGCGATGCCGGGCGAGGAGATCATCGAGGACCCGCGCTCCGAACTGGTGCGCCAGCTCCTGCGCTACCGCCAGCTCAAGGACCAGGCGCGCGCGCTCGAGGAAATCCAGGACGCCTGGAACCGCCGCCACCCGCGCCGCTGGATCGACCCGATCCCCGAGGCTCCGGTGGAAGAGGCCGCCGTCGAGGCCACCGAGATCGACTTCGACCTGTACGAACTCTTCACCGCCTACGAGAAGCTGCGCCGCGCCGTGCTGCTGCAGACGCCGCGCGAACTGGGCTACGAAGGCGAGACGCTGGAACAGAAGATCGAACGCATCGAGAAGCAACTGGTCGAACGGCCTTTCACGCGCTTCATCGAACTGGTGGGCAACGCGCGCGCGCGCGACGAGATCGCCATGACCTTCGTCGCGCTGCTGGAACTGGTGCGCCGCCGCATGATCCGCATCGTGCAGGCGCAGGAGTTCAGCGACATCGAGGTGAAGGTCCAGACGAAGGAAGAGGCCGACCGGGTCGCGAAGGACGAAGCCGCCGCCGCCGACGGCGTGGTGGACGTGGCGATGCGCGAGCGTGCCGAGCGCGAAGAGAAGCTGAAGGCCGAGGCCGCCGCGATGGGCCTGGAAGTGGACAAGCTGCCCTGGAAGTTCCGCCGCGCGGCGATGGCCCGCCCGAAGTTCGAGGGCATCGTGAAGCCGGAGGACCTGGAAGAGATCGACGCCGAGGAGGCCGAGATCGCGCGGCGCATCGACGCGATTCTCGCGGCCGCCGACGCGATCAGCCAGCGTTTCGAGGACAGCCGCAGCGGCACCGTGCTCCCCGACCCGAACGATCCGGACGGCCTGCCGCCCGTGCCGCCCGCGCCGGACCTGGCCGACGACGCGCCGCTGAGCGCCAGCGACCTGGAGCCGCGGACCCGAAGGCGCCGAGGAACCGCCCGCGCCCAGCCTCCGCGCCGGCCCCCGAAGCGCCCGGGGCCGAAGCGCCTCCGCCGAGCCGGAGTCGGCCGGCGAGCCGCCGCCCGACGCGCCCGCGCCGCCCGTCGAGGAGAAGCCGGACACGCCGGCCGCGGACGCAGGCGCCGCGCCTTAAGGAGCCCCGCGCATGCCGCGCCTGACCAAGATCTATACGAAGACCGGGGACAAGGGCGAGACCGGCCTGGGCGGCGGGCAGCGCGTGCCCAAGGACTCGCCGCGCATCGTCGCCTACGGCACGGTGGACGAACTGAACAGCGTCCTCGGCGTCGCGGTCGCGTCCTCGCTGCACCGCAAGCTGAACGGGATGCTGAAGCGCATCCAGAACGACCTCTTCCACGTCGGCAGCGACCTGTGCGTGCTCGAAGAGGACAAGAAGAAGTTCAAGATTCCGCAGATCGAGGAACGCCACATCAAGCAGCTCGAGGCCTTCATCGACGAGTTGCAGCGGAGCCTGAAGCCGCTGGACAACTTCATCCTGCCGGGCGGGAGCACGGGGGCGGCGCACCTGCATGTGGCGCGGACCGTCTGCCGGCGGGCCGAACGCTGCGTGCTGAGCCTCTCGCGCTACGAGCCCGTCGGGCCGCACGTGCTGAAATACCTGAACCGCCTCAGCGACCTGCTCTTCGTCATGGCCCGTTTCGAGAACCTGAAGAAGCGCGGCAAGGACGTGCTCTGGGACAGCTACGCCTGAACCCGCGGGCCTACTGTGTCGGCAGCGGCAGGGTGTCCGGTATCTCGATCTTCTCGTCGCTGAACACGAAGCGCCGCACCTTGGCCTGGTTGCGCACCGAACGCAGCCAGATGTCCATGCACATGGCCGCGCGGCTTTCCAGGTAGTCGCGGGTCACGCGTTCCTTCACGTCCTCGAATTCCGGAACCCGCCCGGGCATGCGCTTCCTGACTCGCACCAGATGCACGCCGAAGCGCGAAACGATCGGCTCGCTCACGTGGTCCTTCTCGAGGTTCTGCTTCGCCAGGTAGTCGTAGATTTCGGGGTACTTGTCGTTCTCGCTGGTCAGGCGCATCAGTTCTTCCTCGTTCCCGCTGGGATCCTTGGGATCGCGCACCAGCTTGGCGATGTCCTCCCACGTCTTGCGCTTGGCGAGGTAATCCTTGCGCAGGTCGCCGGCCATCTCGATAAAGCTCTGCCGGGTCGCCGCGTCCGCGTCGGGCTTGACCTTCAGGACGATCTGCTCGATCTGAAAGGAGACCTCATCCTCGTACTGTTCCTGCGCGAGGTAGAACTCGAACATCAGGCGCGCCTCGTCGAGGTCCGTCTTCATGCGCACGCTCTTGCCGAGCACCACGCCGGCCTCCATCGCGCGCATGTACTCCTTCAGGCTCTCGCCGTAGGCCTCGCGGATGAACTGATCGAGCGTCAGCGGCGCCTTGTTCTCCTTCTTGCGCTTCTCGTTTTCGACCTCGAGGCGCAGGCGTTCGTCGGTGAGCTGGCGGTCGAGTTCCTCGAGGGTGACGGCGACCGGCTGGATCGCCGGAGGCGTGGGGGCGCGGGAGTCGGGGCGCTTGCCTTCCCATTCCAGGCGCGCGGGACCCAGTCGCTTGAGCGGCCCCAGGGCCATCTCGCGGTTGATCAGCCGGTCGAGCGCCTCCGGGCCGTCGGCGCGGAGCATCTCGCGCCAGACTTCCGAGCGCCGGATTGCCGTGCCGTTGACGGTGACCACGACGGGATCGGGGTCTTCCTTGCCTTCCATGATCGCGGGGTCGGGGTACCAGAGCAGCGTGCGCGAGACCTCGATCTTGGCGTCCTTCTGGAGCCGTTCGAGCCACTGGTTGGTGTACGCCTGCAGGAGCCATGAGACGTAGATTTTTTCGACCTGCGGGCGAAGCTCGTCGAACGTCTTCTGCTTGGGAATGTCCACGTTTTCCATCAGCATGATGATGTGGTAGCCGAACTGCGTGCGCACGGGCCCGGCGAGTTCGCCCGCCATCCGCAGGTCCTTCGCGCCTTCGTAGAATTCCTGGACCATCGGGCCTTCGCGGGTGAACCAGCCGACCTCGCCCGGCTTCATCGGGCGGCCGTTGATCAGGGTCTTCTCGCGCAGCGAGGGCATGCGCCTGCCTTCGACGTTCGGGTGCAGGTCGTGCGGATCCTGCGAGTACTTTTCGACGGCCTGCTCCCAGGAGATTTTCTTCTCCTTCAGTTCCTTCAGGCATTCCTGGGCGCGCTTGAGCGAGAGCTGCCACTCCGGTTCCAGGTCCAGATCGACCTGGTCCTGGAATTGAACGTGCTCCTTCTTCCATTGTTCCATGCGCGCCTGCCGGATCTTGGCCAGTTCGGCCTTCTCGCCGGCGGCGTTCTTCAGGCGAATGCCCCGGTACATGTCCCCGGGATTGAGCGGCGAGATGAGAATGTGCGCGGCGCGGTAGCGGATCGGCGGCTGCAGAATCTCCTCGACCGTCAGGTTGGTCAGCGGGCCGCTGTTCTTCTTGTTGGCCGCGTAGGGCCGGAAGCGGTAGAAGCGCTGCAGGTCGGGCAGGGTCGGCTTGAGGTTCCGGCCGACGGCCTTTTCGGCGAGCAGGCGCTGGCGCACGACCATGTGCTTGTATTCGTCCAGCGTCATCTGAAAGCGCGTGTGGACCAGGTCGGCCAGCGTGCGCTCGTTCACGTCGCCCGGCACCAGCCGCATCTCGTTGCGCAGGTTGATCTCGTCGATCTTGATCTGGTCTTCGAGTTCCTGATCGGTGGCGTTCACGCCGGCCTTGGCGCAGGCCTGTTCGACCAGCAGGCGGCGGATCAGGCGGTCCACGGCCGGCTGCGAGACCGTGCCGACCAGTTCGCGGATCAGTTCGCGGCGGGTCAGTTCCACGTTGTCCACGCGCGCGACGATCTCCGGGATCGACTCCAGCCCGGGCGGCGCCTGGTCCGCCGCGCCGAAGGCGCGAACCGCCAGGCAGGCGAACAGCGCCGCCCAGACCGTGTGCCTTCCCATGCCGGACCGGATCACGTGCATGATCGACCTCCCACGTACGCATGCCCCCGCAAAAGCGCCGGGAGTATAGCCGATTTTAGGGTCTACGAAAGGAATTGCTCAGGCCGAGCGCCCGCAGCATTTCTTGTACTTCTTGCCGCTCCCGCAGATGCAGGGGGAATTGGGGCCGATCTTCGGGCCGTCCGCGCGCAAGGTGCTCGTGGGCGTCACCGGATCGAAGGACTCGCCGTCCGCTTCGCGCGAAGCCCGGGCTTCCGAGCGCCCCGTCACGACGCCCGGCGCGCGGTACCCGCCCGCCTGCTGCTGGCGCGCGCGCGCCTTCTCCTGCGCGGCCAGTTTAAGCGCCTCGGCAGGCACGGCCTCCTTGCCCAGAACCGTGCAATAAAAAGGATCGATGCCCTGCAAACTGTGTTGTTTGTTGCCGCGGGCTTCGGGATTGGGTGCCCATTTGCCGCAGGCCAGGCGGGTGCCGTCGTCGGCGTGGCAGCAGGGTATCCCGTCGCGGACGGCGTACCCCAGGTGCGGACATTGTGCGGTGCCAATGAGAGGATCCATGCGGTCAGCATACGCAGCGGGAATGCATAATCCATGCTCAAACATATAGCGGGTGGCGCAACGTCGCTGTACGCCTCTGCGCGCGCGCGCTAAGGTGTGCGTTCAGTTTCAGATCAGGCCCGGCGCCCCCGGAAAGGTGTAGGTACCTAGCAACGATGCGCTCCGTCCTGTCTCCGTCCCGGTCTTTCGCGTTCGCCCTGCTCCTGGCGGCGGCCTTCGCGGCTCACGCCGGCGCCGCGGAACTGCCTGCGATCGAATGGTCGCTGAAGACGCCGGCCGTCGAGGCCGTGCCGGGCAAGACCGTTAACGTCGAAGTCCTCGCCAAACTCCCGGCGGGCTACCACACCTATTCGATGCGCGTCTTCGAAAACGGGCCGCTGCCGACCTCGCTGAAGGTCGAACCCGCCGACCTGGTGACCGTGGTCGAAAAGATCGCCCTCGCGCCCGCGCCGGTCATGAAGTTCGACAAGGGCTTCAACCTCGAGATCGAGATTCTCGAGAAGGACACGACCTTCACGCTGCCGGTCACGGTCTCCGCCACGGCCAAGCCGGGCACGTACGACGTCACCGTCACCACGATGTCGCAGTTGTGCGACGAGAAGGAATGTCTGCTTCCCAAGCGCGCCAAGCTGGCCTTGAAGCTGACGGTCGTGGAAGCGCCCGCCAAGACCTCCGCCGAGGCCAAGACGCCGCCGGAGACGAAGACCGAGCCCGCCAAGACGCCGGACGAGAAGCCAGAGCAGCCCGCGAAGACGGATAAGGCCGAGAACCCGGAAAAGACCGGCGAGACCAAAAGCGCCTCCCCGATGACGCTCTCGCGCGACGAGCAGGCCATCGCCGATGCGCGCGCGAAGGGCCTCTGGTCGTACTTCTGGGCCGCGGTGGCCGCCGGCGCGGGCGCGCTGCTGACGCCGTGCGTCTTTCCCATGATTCCGATCACGGTCAGCTTCTTCACAAAGCGCAAGGAAGCCACGCGCGCGGCCAAGGTCCGCGACGCCTTCGTCTACGCGCTGGGGATCGTGCTGACCTTCTCGATCATCGGGATGGTCTTCGCGGGATTCTTCAAGGCCACGGCGCTGCGGGATTTTTCGGCCAACGGCTGGGTCAACTTGGTCATCGCGCTGATCTTCGGGACGCTGGCGATGAACCTCTTCGGCGTCTTCGAAATCCCGCTGCCCACGGAATTCCTCAGCAAGGTCGATTCGTCGGCGCGCGGGGGCGGCGGCGGGGTCGTCCCGATCCTGCTCATGGCGTTCGTCTTCTCGATCACCTCGTTCACCTGCACGGTCCCGTTCATCGGGCTGGTGCTGGTCTCGGCCTCGCACGGCGAATGGTTCATGCCGCTGGTAGGCATGCTCGGGTTCTCGATGGCCTTCTCGGCGCCGTTTTTCCTGCTCGCGCTCTTTCCCTCGGTGCTGAAGTCGCTCCCCAAGGCCGGCGGCTGGATGAACTCGGTCAAGGTGGTGATGGGCTTCCTGGAACTCGCCGCGGCCCTGAAGTTCCTCAGCACCGCCGACATTTACTGGAACACCGGCGCGCACTTTCTGCCCCGCGAACTCTTCCTGGGCATCTGGATCGCGCTCTGCGTGCTGACGACCCTCTACCTGCTGGGGCTCTTCCAGTTCTCGCACGATTCCAAGGTGGAATTCGTCGGCGGCGTCCGCATCCTCGCGTCCACGTTCTTCCTCGCCTGCGCCTTCTGGCTCTTCAGCGGGTACTTCGGGAATACCTTCGGCCTGCTGGAGGCGTTCATCCCGCAGAGGCCGGAAGCGGCGCTGGCCCAACCGTCGGGCGAGCCCGGCACGGCGCCCGCCGAGATGACTTGGCTGAGCGACTTCGACGCCGGCGTGGCGGAAGGCAAGCGCACGGGCAAGCCGGTCTTCGTGGACTTTACCGGGTATACGTGCAGCAACTGCCGCGTGATGGAAGCGACCATCTTCCCACTCCCGAGCATTCAGCAGCGCTTGGCGTCCTTTGTGCGCGTGAAGTTGTACACCGACGACCAGAAGAACCCCGATGCGACCGACCGAAACGTCAAGTTGCAGGAGGAGCGCTTCGGGTCGGCCACGCTGCCCTATTACGTGATCCTTTCGCCCACCGGCGAGCACGTCGCCAGCCACTCGTTCGATGCCGATGCCGACTCTTTCGCGTCGTTTTTGGACCTGGGTCTGAAGACGACGGTGAGCAAATAGCCGCCAGTCGGTTCGCAAGGTGCGCAAACCTGATGTCTGGTTTTTGGCCTGTGCACCTTGTGGAAAATTTTTGTTGCTCAACCTCCATGTAATTCCTTCCGAATACGATACTTATATTGAGCCATTTTGCCCATCGTGAAACAAAGGCATTCGGCTTGGGTCTTGACACCCCCTATGCCGAATTGTTATTAGACCGCCCCGCGATTCCGCGCTCCTTATTATAGCAGCGCGGCAGCGGTGGCTTCGGAAAGGGGATGGTCCGACTTGGTAGCGAACAAGAAAAACCTGGTGATCGTGGAGTCGCCCGGCAAGGTGAAGACCATTGCCAAGGTGCTCGGCAAGGAGTACGTCGTCAAGGCCTCCGTCGGGCACGTCCGCGACCTGACCAAGTCCCGCAAAGGCCAGAAGAAGGAAGGCATCGTCCTGGGCGTCGCCAAGGACTTTACGCCCTCCTACACCCCCCTGCCGGCCAAGAAGAAGGTGCTCGACGATCTGCGCAAGGCCGTGGAAGGCGCCGACAAAGTCTTCCTCTGCCCCGACCCGGACCGCGAGGGCGAGGCCATCGCCTGGCACTTGAAGGAAGTCCTCGACCTCGAAGAGAAGCGCACCTTCCGGGTGACCTTCGACGAGATCACGCCGCGCGGGATCAAGTCGGCCTTCCTGGCGCCCCGCAAGATCAACATGGATCTGGTGAACGCCCAGCAGGCGCGCCGCGTCCTCGACCGCATCGTGGGCTACAAGCTCTCCCCGCTGCTGTGGGAAAAGATCGGCCGCGGCCTCAGCGCCGGGCGCGTGCAGTCCGTCGCGCTGCGCCTGATCGTGGAACGCGAGGCCGAGATCGACCGCTTCAAGGCCGAGGAATACTGGACGGTCAGCGGCAAATTCAGCTTCGACGGCAAGAACTTCGACGCCGAACTCCGCGCGCTCGACGGCCGCCAGGTGGTCGCGAGCGCCGACGACCTGGGCAAGTTCAAGGCCCAGGACACGCGCCTATCGGCCTCGGGCGTGCTGCGCACGCTCCTGGCCAGCGAGACCGACGCGAAGGCGCTCGTCGCGCTGCTCGAGAAGTCGCCCTACGAGATTCGCGGGTACGACGTGAAGGAGGTCTCCGACCGCCCCTACCCTCCTTTCGCCACCAGCCAGTTGCAGCAGGCCGCCGCGAACCGCCTGGGCTTCGACGCCCGCCGGACGATGCGCGTGGCCCAGCAGCTTTACGAAGGCATCGCGCTGGGCGACGAAGGCCCCGTGGCGCTGATCACCTACATGCGTACCGACAGCTTCCGCATCGCGCAGGACGCGATCCAGGAATGCCGCGACCTGATCGGCGGACGCTACGGCGAGAAGTACCTGCCCGAAAAGCCCAACTACTACAGTTCGCGCAAGGGCGCGCAGGAAGCCCACGAATGCATCCGGCCCACGCACGTGGACCACGCGCCGGAGCAGATGAAGAAGCACCTGACCGACGAACAGTTCAAGCTCTACAAGCTGATCTGGGAACGCTTCGTCGCCTGCCAGATGAAGCCCGCGGTCTTCGACGCGACCTCCTGCGACATCGCCGCCACGGCCGAGTCCGCGCGCAACGCGGTCTTCCGCGCCAACGGGCGGGTGATGAAGTTCGACGGCTGGCTGGCCGTGTACGGCGGCGCCGCCACCGCTTCGCACCTGGAAGCGAGCGCCGCGGACCGCGAGAAGGGCGACGAGACCACCGACGCCGAAGAGGAAGCCGCCAAGCCGGGCGCGCCCGCCGCGGCCAAGGCCCCGGGCAAGGCGTCGTCGAAGAAGCGCGCCGACCAGGTGCTGCCGGCGATGAAGATCGGCGACAAGCCGGGCCTGAAGGGCCTGGACCCGGTGCAGCACTTCACGCAGCCGCCGCCGCGCTACACCGAAGCGAGCCTGGTGAAGATTCTGGAGCGCGAAGGCATCGGCCGCCCGAGCACCTACGCCACGATCATCAGCACGCTGATCGACCGCGGCTACGCGCAGAAGACCGGCGCGGGCGGGCGCGGTTCGTTCATGGCCACGGCGCTGGGGACGGTGGTCAACGACCGCCTCGTCGGCCACTTCGACCACTCGATCATGGACCTGGGCTTCACCCGCAAGATGGAATCGGAACTCGACAAGATCGAGGAAGCGCACCTCGACTGGCGCAAGGTGCTGACGGAGTTCTACGATCCGTTCACCAACGACCTGGTGCAGGCGACGAAGGACATGGTCGCGACCAAGGGCCAGGCCGAGATGACCGACGTGAAGTGCCCCGAATGCGCGGCGCCGATGGAGAAGCGCCTGAACCGCTTCGGCTTTTACCTGCGCTGTTCCAAGGCCCCCGACTGCAAGGGCACCCTGCGCCTGGACAACAAGGGCAACATCAAAGAGAAGGAAAAGCCCCAGCCCACGGGCATGGTCTGCGACGTCTGCGGCGCGGACGTGGTGAAGTCCGTCGGGCGCTTCGGCCCGTACTTCCACTGCGTCAAGTACGCGGACAAGCAGTGCACCTTCACGATGAAGTGCAACAAGGAAGGCCACCCGATCCGCAAGTTCAAGGCGCTGCCGACCGAGAAGGTCTGCGAGAAGTGCAAGTCGCCGCTGGTCGTGCGCGTCACGTCGCGCGGCAAGAACCGCCGGCCCTTCCTGAGCTGCTCGAACTTTCCCAAATGCCGCGCGGCCATGGACCTGCCGCCGGAACTGGCCGGCCTGGGCGAGGACGCCATGAAGCAGTGGCACGCGCTCGACGCGAAGAACAAGGCCGACCTGGAGACCTACCAGGCCACGCAGGCGCAGCAGGAGGCCGTCCCGGCCGTCGCCGAGTAACCCGCGGGCGGGACGACCGGACTACTTTTCGCTTTCGGTCAGATTATAGACGTGCAGGAAGGCGTCCTTGGTAGCGATGCAGACGCGCTTGGCGTCGGCGGCGACCGCCACGGGCGGGCTGGCGAATTTGTTGCGCCAGGCGATCTCCCCCGACTCGGCGTTGATCACGATCACTTCCGCCGGCGCGGCCACCACGACATGCTGCGAACCGGCCTCGGCGGGCACGAGCGTCACGCCCTTGCCGACCTCCGCCGTCCAGGCGACCTTCGCCGTCTCGGCCGTAAAGTAGTGCACGCGGCCGTCCTCGGTCAGCGCCACGTAGCCCTTCCCCGCGGGGGCCAGGCCCACGCCGCAGGTGCCGCCCAGGTCCAGGTCGAAGACCTTCTTATCGGAGCCGGCCTCGAAGACGCTGGCCTTGCCCGTCGCGCCCACCACGGCCACGGTATGCGTGCCCGGGTTGCAGGCCGGCGGCGCGACGGGGCTGGGCGGCATGGAGACCTCCCAGCCCTGGTTGTCCTTGGTCTGGACCGCGTACATCTTGCCGTCGGGGCGCGGCACGAAGAAGCGCTGCCCGTCGAAGGCCATCCCCAGCGTCTTGCTCACCTCGGCCGAACCGAACTGCCGCACCGCGAAGCGCCGCGTGCCGTCGGCGTTGAGGTGCTCGAAGCCTTCGTCCACCGCGATCCCGACGAAGTACTTGGTGGGGAACTCCGGGTCGGCGTACGCGTACGGGCTGGAACAGGGCGCCGAATTGACCGCCATCTTGACCGCGTTCATGCCGTCCAGCGGCACGGCGTAGACGGCTTTTTCCGAACTGGCGGCGTACAGGACGGGCGGGGCGTTTTTGCGCGCGGCCAAGGTCGGGGCGAAGACCAGCGTGCCCGCGCCGTCGCCCAGGTTCGCCCGCAGCAGTTCGGGGCCGTCCTTGCGTTCCAGGTCCATCGCCATCGCCGTGGAACCGCCGGCCATGGCCAGCCAGGCGCCGTTCAGCGCCATGCCCGCCGAAGGCGCCGCCGGGAGCAGGCGCAGCGGCATGGCCCGCGTGCGCGCGAGCTGCATGGAGATTTTCTCGCCGCGGAAGTTGTAGTCGATGAACTGCGCGTCCTCGAAGCCCTTCTTCTTAAGGCGCAGGCGCACCGCGCCCACGGCGGGAAGATCGACGACCGCGGGCGTGGTCTCGCGGATCTCGCGCCCGTTGACGTAAATCTTGCAGCCCTTGGGCATCGAATCGAGGGCCACCTTCAGCGTGGCTTTCGCGATCGCCATCGTATGCGGGAATTTTTCCAGCGTCTCGATGCGCTTCTGGCGCGCCTGGGCGTCCTGGTTGCGCGCGGCGAATCCGTCGGCCTCGCGCAGGCCCTTCTCGGCGCCGGTCTCCCCGTCGGGCGGGACGAGCGTGCGCAGCACCGAGCGGGCGCGGTCGGCGAAGAGCGGCTCGGGGCGGCTGTCGAGGAAGCGGATCAGCCCGTCGCGGGCCTCCTCCATCTGCTTCTGCAGCGCCTTGCGTTCGAGCTGGCTCAGGTCCTGTTCCACGGCGCGGCTGCGCTCGGCCAGTTTCTGGAGCCGCCCCTCGGCCTGCTTGGCCAGGTCCGACCCCGGGAAGTACCGCCGCACGGCCTCGAACTCGATCTTGGCCGCGGTCAGTTCGCCGACCTCGTCCAACTTGCTCCCGTTGGCGAAGGCGTCCTCGGCCACTTCCCGGTGCATGGCCAGTTTGGCCAGGTCCTCGCGGATGCGGCTGGCGACGGCCTCCACATGGTTCTCTTCCAGCATCTTGGTGAGTTCGGCGAGCTGTTCGCCGCTGTTCTCGAGGCCTTCGATCTTGCGCAGGCGTTCCTCGCACTTGGCCAGTTCGAGGCGCTCGTTCCAGCGGCGCAGCTTGTCCAGCGTATCCTGGAGCTGCTGGGCGAGCGCCCCGTCGAGCACCTGCAGCTTCTGGATGGCCGTCAGTTCCTCGAAGTACTTCTTGATCCCCGCCTCCTGGTTGGACGCCAGCGCCTGGTCGGCCTCGGAGAAGGTGGACGTGATCTGGGATTCGATGAATTTCTTGAACTTCTGGCTCTGCTCGTTGGCCTTCTCGCGCAGCGCCTGCGTGCTGTAGTTGTGCTTGAGCAGTTCCACGGCGGCGGCGTAGTCGCCCCGGTTGGCGGCGGCGTCGATCTGCTGCACCCACGCGTCGAAGGCCTTCTGTTCCTCGGTGTTCACCGTCTGCGGTTTGGGCCGGAAGACGAAGAACCACAGCCCCCCCGCCGCCAGGCCCAGCACCGCCACCCCGGCCAGGATCAGCGGCAGCGGCGACCGCTGCTTGCGCAGGATCAGCGCGGGATTCGGGCGGCGGATCACCTCCGAGCGCGTGCGCGCCGTCGTGTCCAGCCCGGCGGACGTGCCGGTCTTCTTCTTCTTTTCGACCTCGGCCAGCACCTTGGTCAGCGCGTCCTTGCGGCTCTTGTCGGACTCGGTCTTCAGCGCCTGCTGCGCGACGCGCTCGGCTTCTTCGATGCGGCCCTGTTCCAGGTGTTCCTGCGCGACCTTGACGTAGGAATCCGCCCCGCCCGGCTGGAGCAGCCCCGCGTCCCAGAGTTCGGTCAGCAGGAGGTTGGTGTTCAGGCGCCCGAGGCAGGCCTTCTGCACCATCGACTCGATCGTGCGCCCTTCCGACGCGAGCTGGAGCAGAATCATGCCTTCGGCGGAAAGCCCCTCGCCGCTCTTCAGCAGGTTCAGGCCCGCTTCGGTGGGTTCGAAGAGCATCGACTGCGACGAGATGCGCTTTTCGAGCGAACTCCAGTCGTCCAGGCGGCGCGCGGCTTCCAGCAGCAGGCCGTTGGGGTCGATCTTCAGGCGCACCAGCCCGCCGCCCAGGGCCATCTTGGCGTCGAGCGTCGCGTTGGCGAGGAAGTCGAATTCGGCCGACTTGAGCAGGAAGAGGTCGCAGATTTCTTCTTCGATCTGGAAACGCAGCGCGTTCTCGATATCGACCATCTGCAGCGCGTTCATTTCCATCAGCACCTGGCCGAGCAGCTTGCCGCTCTGCTTCTGCGAGGCCAGGGCCTTGTTGAGCGCCGCTTCGTCGATCAGGCCGCGCGAGAGCAGCAGGTCGCCGAGCAGGATGCGGTTGGACGTGCGGGCGACGATGGAGACCTGGCCGTCCAGGATTTCGACGAAGCGCGTGCCTTCGGGCGCTTGAATGCGCAGCAGACCCGTGGAATGTCCATGGGACAAGACTTGGAATATGTCGGCCAGGCTGACGGTGGAAAGGTTGCCTTTAAGGGCCATGGGGCCCTGCCCTCCCCTGATCGCCTGGCGTCATGCGGTTCCAACGGAGCGGCGACGCGTGCGCAGCATCGAGCGCATTGGAATGCGGGGTTCCAACCTCCTTGGAAGCCCAGCCGACCTCGTAACAAGCGTTGCGTAACATACTTGAAGAAGTTCCAAGTTGTCAAGGAAAAGCGTGCACCATGTAAGAAACCCGCGCGCCCCCGATTCCCGCCCGGCGCTTGTAAAGCTTCCGCCGATCTCGATAATTTACCTTCTTCCATCAGGAGCATGCTTCGTCCATGAGCAACTGGTTCCAGTACCCGACCACCGAATCGCTGATCGCAGGCGCCAAAGAACTGGGCGTAGACGACGTCGTCGCCACCGACAGCGACGTCGCGCCGCTCTTCGAGCCCGTCCAGATCGGCGGGCGCACCGTCGGCAACCGCCTGGCCATTCATCCCATGGAAGGCTGCGACGGCACCGCCGACGGCAAGCCGGGCGAACTGACCATCCGGCGCTGGGTGCGCTTCGGCGCCGGCGGCTGCAAACTGATCTGGGGCGAGGCCGTCGCGATCGTCGAGGAAGGCCGCGCCAACCCCCGCCAGCTCTGGCTGCACGACGGCTCGTTCGACGAGATGGCCCGCCTCGTCGAGACCACCCGCAAGGCCCACCGCGACGTCTGGGGCGCGAACGCCTGCGACGACCTGCTCATCGGCTGCCAGCTCACGCATTCCGGACGGTACAGCTACCGCCGCCCGCTCATCGTTCAGCGCGACCCGGCGCTCGACGGCGCCACCCTGGTGCCCGGGCCCGACGGCGGCAAGATCCCCATGCCGGCCGATTACCCGGTGCTGAGCGACGACGACCTGAAGCGCATCGAAGACCAGTACCTGGTGGCCGCCAAGCTGGCCGTGAAGTGCGGCTTCGACTTCCTGGACCTGAAGCAGTGCCACCGCTACCTCTGTTCGGAACTGCTGGGCAGCCACACCCGCCCCGGCCCGTACGGCGGCAGCCTGGAAAACCGCACGCGCCTGCAGCGCAACGTCTTCGGGCGCATGCGCGGCGAACTGGGCCCCAAGGCGATCCTCGGCACGCGCATGAACATGTTCGACGCCGTGCCGTACATGAAGGGGCCGGACAACGTCGGCAAGCCGCGCCCGTACACGACGCCGTACAAGTGGTCGTGGGGCGTGGACGAGAACAACCCGCTCGAACCGGACCTGCGCGAACCGAAGCAGTGGATCGCCACGATGCAGAAGGACCTCGGCGTCGCCGTCATCAACCTCTCGATGGGCAACCCGTATTCGAACCCGCACTTCGGCCGGCCGAACGAGAAGCCCCCGCTGGACGCGTACGAAAACCCCGAGCACCCGCTGATCGGCGTCGCGCGCCACTTCCGCATGGCCGCGGAACTCCAGCAGGCCTTCCCCGACCTGCCCATGGTCGGCACGGGCTATTCGTGGCTGCAGCACCACTTCATCGCCTGCGCGGCCGCGAACGTGAAGCGCAAGATGATCGCCATCGCCGGCGTCGGGCGCGGAGCCTTCGCGTATCCGGATTTCGTGAAGGACCTGAAGGAAAAGGGCCACATCAACGACAAGCAGGCCTGCATCGCCGTCAGCAGTTGCACCGCGCTGATGCGCGCGAAGGGCAACGAGTTCGGCCAGTTCCCCTCGGGCTGCGTGCCCAAGGACAAGTTCTACGGGCCGATCTACCGCTTCGCGATCAACGCCTTCAACAAGGGCAACAAGCCCGGCACGGTCGAAGCCGGGCACCTCGAACACGAAAAGAAGTAGCCGCGCGGGCGGGGCTCACTCCCGCGCGAGCGCCTCGTACGACGCGCGCAGGGACGCGGCCTTCGCGAAGCCGTCCTTGCGGCGCGCGGAAACCTCGCCCGGCACGCGTTCCACGCCTCCGAAGCGGGTGATCGCTTCGTCGTACGCTTTCGACGCCAGCCACGCCTCGCTCTCCGCCGCCACCAGCGCGCGCGCGGCCTCGTAACGCGCCAGGTACGCCGCGCTCAAGACCTGCGCGTTCACGTTCGACTTCGCTTCCAGCACGCGCCGCTCCATCGCGGCGTACGATCGGTAGTGCTCGATCTTCGCCTTCAGGAACTCGTAGCGCGCTACGAAGACCGGCGAGAGCAGGTTGGCGTCGTTCGTGCGCTTGCCCTGCTCGTAGACGCGCTGCAGGTCTGCGAATTCCTTCTCGTCCGGGGTCGCCATCTCGTAGTTCAGCGCGCCGGCCGCGGCCGTTTCGGTCTCCGCCGCCGCCGGACGCCGCGCGCCGCGGGCGTAGCAGGCTTCCGCGAAGGCGCGCATCCCCGGCCAGTGCTTGCGCGTCCAGGCCTCGCCTACTTCCAGCGTGAGCATGCGCCGCGGGTACTCCGCGGCCTCCTCGAAGCGCCCCGCCGCGAAGCAGGTCTCGGACGCCAGGCGCGCCGCGCGCACGTACAGGTCCGAAGAGGTATCGCCCGCGTCGCGCTTCACCTCGAAGAGCAGCGTCAGGGCGGCATCGTACTCCTGGTTGGCCAGCTTCACGCGCGCAATGCGCAGCTTCGCGTCGGGCGTGTCGCTCCAGGTCTCAAGCAGCACTTCCATCTGCTCGGCGGCCATGCCGCGGTAGCGCTTCGCCGCGGCCGCGTCGCCGGAACGTTCCAGTTCATCGGCGGCGTTCAGGGCCAGATCGGCGAGCATGTCACGGGTGGCGAGCATGCGCTGCCGGAAGACGATCTCGTCCTCGATGGCCTGCAGGAACCCGCGCCCGTTCAGGAGCTGGTCCGCCGCGCCCGCCGCTGGGCGGTTGGTCGCGCAGTCGGCGTAGTTCGCGCGGATCGTCGCGAGCTGCTGAAGCGCCTTCGCGTAGTCGGCATCCTGCTGGTCGTGCGCCAGCGCCGGGCCGCCCTTGCGCCCGCGCGCCGCGCCTTCGGGCGTGTCGTAGATCAAGTCCAGCAGCGCGAGGTGGTCCTTCTTGCAGCGTTCCCACTTGTCCAGGTCGTCGTAGCGGATGATGCGCGTCATCTTCTCGTAGACCGCTGGCCAGAGCGCGTCGTCGATGCGCGCGTTCTTCTTCTCGGGGTCGAAGGCCTGCAGAAGCGCCGCCGCGGCATCGGCGGCCTCGCGCAGGCGTCCGGCCTCGCGCAGATAGTGCGTCAGGCGCAGGCGGTCCTCGAGTTCCGGCGCCTTCGCCTCCGCCACGATGCCTGCCGCGAGATCCGCCAGGTGCCCGTGGTACGCGGCCACGCGCGCTTCCGCGCCGCCGCCCTGGCGGGCCCGCTCGACCGCGTTCGAGTACCGCGCCATCAAGTTACGCACGGCGTACGCGCGCCAGTCGGGCCGGGCATCCAGCGCAGGCAGGAGCGCCAGGGCATCCTCCAGATGACGATCGGACGCGGGTGGCTCGGCCGCGGCGGCCAGATGGCTGAGCGCCTGGAATTTCAGGAACGCCGCGTCGGTCTTGCGCGAGGCCTCCGCGTCCTGCGCCGGGTCTTCCAGCGCCGCGATGCGGTCGCAGGCTTCCACGGTCTTCGCCCACTCCCGCAGGTAAAAATGCGCGTTCGCGCGTCCCATCTGCGCGGCCAACCCCAGGCGCAACCGGCGCGCGAGCACCGACTCGTCCGGGCTCGGGTGGGCCGCCACCCAGGCCTCGTAGACCGCGAAGCCTTCCAGCGCCTTCCGCCCGCACGCGCGGCCGTCCTCGCGCTCCCGTTCGTCCAGCTGCGCGGCGAGCGACTTCTCGGCGGCCAGACTCTGCGCCGCCAGCCACGCGGCCGGCGCCTGGTACAGCGCGGCCTCGTAGTTGCGGTCATCCTGGGACACCTGCGCAAAGAGCCGCGCGGCCTCCTTCAGGCGCGCGAACGCCTCGCGGCACTGCCGAGCGCCTTCGCGCGTGTCGCCGCCGGCCAGCGCCTTCAGGCCCGCGGCGCGCAGGTCGTTCGCTTCGGTGAGCACGCGCTTGCCGGCCAGCGCGTCCTCTTCCTGCCAGCCTCTCGGCGTCACCGGCGGCGTCTGCCCCGGATGCGCCGCGCGGAAACGCTGGAACGCGGCCACCAGGTTCCGGGCGGAAGCGCGCAGCAACCCGTCCTCCTGCCGATGGGCCGTGTCCACGCCGTCGAGCGCGGCGAGGGCCTCCTTGACCTCCCGCTTGAAGTACCAGGGCCTGTTCTGGGCCGCATCGGGCAGCCACTTCGCGCGGCCCTGCGGCGAGAAGTTCTCGTCCACGGCATGGAAGGCCAGCAGCGCCGAGGCGAAATCGTCCAGCTTGTACGCGCAGAGCCCGGACTCGAACCAGGCGCGCGGTTCCAGTTGCAGGCGCGCGAGCGGTTCCTTCTGCGCCTGCGCCCGGGTCTGCCCGATCGTGTTCCGGAAGGCCTGCATCGCCTGCTCGTACGAATGCCGCGCGTCCTCCGCAAGGCGTTCGGCGCCGGGCGCATCGCCGGCCGCGCGGCGTTCCTGCGCGTCGCGCCAGGCGATCTGGCCGTCGAGAAAGAGCCCGTGCGCCGCGTCGAACCAGGCCTGCGGCGTCAGGTCCAGCGTCAGCTTTCGCTTCCGCGATTCCGCGAGCACCTCGGCCAGCGCGCGGCAGGCGGCGTTGGCGCCCCAGCCGCCCAGCACGATCACCTTGCGAAGATCGCCCACGGCGGCCTCGAACTGTTCCTTGTCCGCGTCGGGCAGGTGCGCCAGCGCCTTCGCGCCGCCGATGAGCACCTCCTTGCCGGGATCCGCCGAGGCCATCTGCGGATAATCGCGCTGGAGCTGCTGCGAGACCTGCGCGGCCGTCGCGTAGCGGCCGGGCTGCCGTTCCGCCTGGCGCAGCAGCAGGGCCATGAAATCGCGCCCGATCAGCAGCTTGATCTCGCGCGCTTCCTTAACCGCCGCCGGATCGTCGAGCGCCTCGACCGTGGAGATCGCGTCCTGCCAGCTCGTCTCGGCCTGGGCGTCGTCGCCCGCCGTCGCGTGCACGCGGCCTTTCAGAAAGCCGTACCACATCGCCACGGATTCGAGGCCCGGGTACAGGTACACGTCCCAGCCAAGCTGCGCCTGGCAATAGGCGGCCAGTTCTCCCGCCAGCGTCTTGCGCGCGGGGTCGGACGGGTCGAGGGTCTCCAACTGATCCAAACGCGCGACGACGTATTGCTTGTCGGCGGGGATGTAGGCGTTCAGGGCCCGGCGCGCCGCATCGACGAGGTGCCCGGGCGCGCGCTCGATCTCCGGGTGCGCCTCCATGTAGGCGTCCAGGTCTTTGAAGGCTTTCGCGACCGCGGGACGCAGGGCTTCGGCCTCCGCCTTCCTCCGGTCGGCAATCGCACCCAGCACCTTCGCGGCCTCGGCGCGCTTCTCCTTGCCGCGCACCGGATCGTGCTCGGCCGCGGCGGCCAGGGCCTTGGCGCAGTCGCGTTCGAGCGCCACGGCTTCGGCGCGGCAGACCTCCAGGAGCGGATGGCCTTTGCCTTTGGCCTCGAAGTCTTCGTAAAGTTTCTTCGCCTGCGCGAGCAGTTCGGCGCGTTCGGTCTCGGTGGCCGCGCGGGCCTGGCTGCGGCACAGCAGCGCGCGGACGAGCATGCCGTCCAGGCGCGCGGAGGCCGCGGGGCTCCGCTCCAGTTCCTGAGCCAGGCGTTCGACCAGGTCACGCGTGGGCAGGCCGGCGCCTTCGCGCTTCAAAAGTTCCTCGGCGTAGCGGTAGTCCGCTTCGGACGCGCGCGCCGGCGCCGAACCCAGCGCCAGACAAAGCAACCACGGGAGCATGCGAGGCTTCATGCCGACAAGGCCTTTCCACGGAAGGCGGACCTTCCGCTTGCCCACGCGGATCGAACGGACTCCGCCGCCAAGCTGTCCTTGCCGACCAAACAGGTAGGACGGCGCGATGCGCCGCCATCTCGTCAACGGAGGCCCGCGCGCGAACTTTCGAATTTTCGTCAGGGAATTTAATGAACCGCCGGCCGCGAGTGCTTTACCGGCGTGCGGCCAACCACTTGGAACCGCGCGCCCGCGCCAGTTTTTCCAGCCAGTACGCCGCGCGTGCCTGGGCCTGGGCGGAGGAACCCGCGAACTCCGAGAGGCTCTCGGTCGCGGCGAAGATGCGCTTCAGCGCCGGGAGCGCGCCGGCCTCGATCCCGCCGCCGACCGCCACGCAGGGGACGCCGGACGCGCGCGCGCGCCGCGCCACGCCCGCGGGCGCCTTGCCCATCAGGGTCTGCCGGTCGAGTTTCCCTTCCCCGGTGACGGCGAAGGTAGCGCCCCGGATGCGCGCGTCGAAGCCGACGGCTTCCAGCACAAGTTCGATGCCCGGGGTCAGCCGCGCGTTCAGGAAGGCCAGGCTGCCCGCGCCGAGACCGCCCGCGGCGCCGGCGCCGGGGACGTTCCGCACCTGCTTGCGCAGGTCGCGCCGGACGACGCGGGCAAAGCGCGCGAGCGCCGCGTCGAGCAGCTTCACTTTCGCGGGCGTCGCGCCCTTTTGCGGACCGTACACCGCGCTGGCGCCGCGCGGGCCGCAGAGCGGGTTCTCGACGTCGCAGGCGACGGTGACGGCGACCTTGCGCAGCCGCCTATCGATCCCCGCGAGGTCGATCTTCGCGAGCGCGCGCAGCGCTCCGCCGCCGGGCGGCAGTTCGTGGCCCTGGACATCCAGGAGCCGCGCGCCGAGGGCCTGGGCCATGCCGGCGCCGGCGTCGTTCGTGGCGCTCCCGCCGATGCCGAGCAGGATCGCGCCGGCGCCCCGGTCGAGGGCCGCGCGAATCTGATCGCCGACGCCCCAGGTGGTGGTGACGAGCGGGTCGCGCCGGGCCTCGGGCACCAGCGGCAACCCCGAGGACGCGGCCATTTCGAGGACGGCCGTAGGCACGCGGCGGCCGGGGCCTTTCGGCAGCAAAGCCCAGCGGGCCGAACGCTTTTCGCCCAGGGGACCTCGGCAGCGCGCGGAATAGAGCTTCGCGCCGGGCACGGCGCGCGCGAGCGCTTCGACCAGGCCTTCGCCGCCGTCGGCCAGGGCCACGACGTCGCTGGCGATGCCCAGCGCGCGCAGCCCTTTGGCGACCGCGCGGCCGGCCTGCAACGACGAGAGCGTGCCTTTGAACGATGCGCAGGCCACGACGGCGCGCGGGGCGCTCATTCGCTTTCCGCCGACTTGCGCGCGCGCTTGGGACGGGCGGCCTCGCCCGGTTTCTTCTCGGCCTTCTCGCCTTCCGCCCGCTTGCCGCGGTAGACGAACAGGTACATGTACACGACCCAGGCGAGCAGGAAGGACAGCGCGCCGAGCAGGATGCCGCCGACCCAGACCCACGGGTTGTTGCCCTTGATCACGATGCCGAAGATCACGCGGTCCTGGAACTGGTAGACGCCTTCCTGGATGCCCCACCACATGTAGACCGCGAACGCCAGCGCGCCGAGCGGCACCGCGGCGATGAACATGTAGACGACCAGTTTTTCCAGCGTCAGCGGCGGAGGCGGCTGCGGCTCGTCGATAAAATCCACGTCCAGCGGCGTGGAAGGCCGCGCGCGCCGCGAGACGACTTTCGCGACCGAACGCGTGGAGACGGCCTGGAGCCGCTCGGTCGGACGGTTCTCGCGGGATTTCGCCTCGACCGAATCGCCCTCGAGGCTGTACAGGCTCTCGCCGGTCAGGGCGGGGATATCCACCTGCGCCTGGGCGGGATCGTCGCCTTCCGCGGCCAGTTCTTCGCCCAGTTCGTCGAAGTCGAGTTTCTCGGTCGAGCCCTTTTCCGGAGGCTCGCCGTCGGATTCGCCTGCGGAGGACTTGGCGCGCTTCTTCTTCTTTTTTTTCTTCTTCTTTTTCTTGCGGGGCTCGCCGGGCTCTTCGATCGCGCCGGTCTCGCCGCTTTCCAGCGAACCGCTTTCGGACGCGTCCTCGTCCGGCATCTCGATCGCTTCGGTCGCGCCGGACTCCTTGGCCGAATCCCCGCCGTCCTCCGCCGCGCCGCCGTCGTCTTCGTCCTTGCCGTCGTCCGACGCGCCGGCCTCGGCGGCCTTGCGCAGCAGGGCCAGCTTGGACTTGGTAAAGACGGAGGACTGCGAGCGCTTGAGCACCAGGTCGCTCTTGCCGGCCGGATCGCGCTCGGGCTTGCCGGCGCTCTCGCCGTTCGTGGGCGCGGCCGCGGCGGGCCTGGCCTTGGCGGCTTCCGGCTTTTCCTCGGCCGAAGGCTTGGCAGCCGCGACGACCTTGGAACTTACCGAGGTGACGTTGCGCTTCTTCACGATCAGCGTCGTGTGCTTGCGCGGCTTCGCAGGGGCCGGATCGCCTTCCTTGGGCGGCTTGGATTCGGGCAGCGGAGGCGGCGGCTCGGAACCGGAGGTCCACTCCTCGATGCGGTCGCCTTCGACGAGCTTGTACTTCTTCCGGCACCACGGGCAGATCAGCACGTGGCCGGGCTTCTTCATGGATAGATCAAAGACGACCTGTCCGCAGGTGCATGAAGCGGAGTGCGTGTGAGCGGACATGCCCTTGGTGTTGTCCCTTGCACGGGCGCCACACGGCGGCGCGAGCCGATATAGGATCGTCCAAAATCCCGAAAAAAACAAGCGCCGCGGGGTCAGCCCAGGGCCGGACGCCGGGCGTGATGATCGGTTTTCGCCTGGTAGGCCGCGGCGATGCCGAGCACGCCGGCCTCGTCGAAGTGTTTGCCCATGACTTGCAGGCCGATGGGCAGGCCCGCGGCGCTGAAGCCGCAGGGGATCGCCAGGCCCGGCACCGCGGCCAGGTTGGCGCTGATGGTGAAGATGTCCGAGAGGTACATGGCGAGCGGGTCGTCGGTCTTTTCGCCGATCTTGAAGGCCGGCGTCGGCGTCGTGGGACTGACGATCGCGTCGCAGCGTTCGAAGGCCTTCTCGAAATCCTGCTTCACCAGCGCGCGCACCTTCTGCGCCTTGAGGTAGTACGCGTCGTAGTAGCCGCTGGAGAGCGCGTAGGTGCCGAGCATGATGCGGCGCTTGACCTCGTCGCCGAAGCCTTCGGCGCGCGAGCGCGCGTACATCTCCACCATCCCCACTTCTTTTTCCGTGCGGTGGCCGTAGTGCACGCCGTCGTAGCGCGCCAGGTTGCTCGACGCTTCCGCGGTGGCCACGAGGTAGTAGACGCCGATGCCGTACTCGGAATGCGGCAGCGAGACCTCGACGGTCTCGGCGCCCAGGCCCTTCAGCACGCCGATGGCTTCCTGCACGGCGGCGGCCACTTCGGGGTCGGTGCCGGGAATGAAGTATTCCTTGGGGATGCCCAGGCGCACGCCCTTCAGGTCCGCGCGCGCCGGCAGGTCAAGAAGCCCTTCCGGGACGGGCAGCGAGGCGCTGGTGGCGTCGCGCGGGTCCTGCCCGGAGATCACCGCCGTCAGGAGCGCGGCGTCGCGGGCATCGCGGGCGAACGGGCCGATCTGGTCGAGCGAACTCGCGAAGGCCACGAGCCCGTAGCGCGAGACGCGCCCGTAGGTGGGCTTGAAGCCCGTCACGCCGCAGAGCGCCGCGGGCTGGCGGATCGAGCCGCCCGTGTCGGAACCCAGCGCGAGCGGCGCGATGCCCGCCGCGACCGCCACGGCCGAGCCCCCCGAGCTGCCGCCGGGCACGCGCGTGGCGTCCCACGGATTGCGCGTCTTGGCGAAGGCGCTGTTCTCCGTGCTGGAGCCCATCGCGAACTCGTCGAGGTTGGTCTTGCCGATGGTCAGCCCGCCGGCGGCGACGATCTTTTCCACCGCGGTGGCCGTGTAGGGCGGTTCGTACGTGGCCAGAATCTTCGAGCTGCAGGTCGTGCGCGTGTTGCGGATGCAGAGGTTGTCCTTGATCGCGACGGGCACGCCCGCCAGCGGGCCGGGGTCCTTGCCCGCGGCCACGGCCGCGTCCACCGCGCGGGCCTGTTCGAGCGCCAGGGCGTCGAGAACCGTCACGAAGGCCTGCAGCTTGGGGTCCAGTGCGCGGGCGCGCGCCAGGGCCGCCTGGGCCACGTCTTCCGCGCTGAATTTTCGGGCGCGAACGCCCGCGGCGATCTCGCGCGCGCTCATCCACGCATACGCATTCGAATCCAAAGGCATCCTCGTCTCCGTGAGTGGCTCAGGGGCACCAGCTTACGGAACGGCGGCGGATCGGCAAGCGAGAGAGCGGCGGGCCTACGGGGCGCGGAGCGCAGCGGGCAGGAGCCCCCGCCAGCGGTTGGATGCTTCCGCGCGGGCGGCGGGTTCGCCCGCGGGATCGTAGCCCGCGTCCTTGCCGGTGAGCGATCGCAGGCCCCAGTCGGCCATCGCGCGCACGCCCGGGTCTTCGTCGTCGAGCGCCTGGAGCAGCCGTTTCGCGGAGGCCGGCGACGGAAGGCGCCCGAGCACGTGCAGCGCCTGCGCGCGCACCGCGGGCTTGGGGTCCTGGAGATCGGGCGCGAGCCCCGCGACGGCGGCCTCGCCCTGTTCGGGCAGGGCGCGGAAGGCGAGCGTGCGCAGGGGCGAATCGGGGTCGTGGTAGATCTCGAGGAGCCTCGCGAGGGCCTCCGGGCGCGCGCACGCGGCCAGCCCGGCGATGCCGGCGTAGCGGTCGGTCCAAACGTCGGACGCGGTGAGCTTGATCAGGGACTCGGCCTCGGTCTCCCCGGCGGCGATGCCGAAGGCGCGGTACCAGCGGATGTCGCGGCGGAAGGCGCGGGTGGAGGCCACCACCGCGCGCGCGCAGGCTTCGCGGTCGCCGATGCGCGCGACGGCCTCGGCCGCGTTGGCGCAGGTCTCGGGGTCGGTGTCCAGGAGCAGCGCCGTCAGGTCCGGCAGGGCCTCGGCGTGGCGGGCGCGGCCCAGCGCCTTGGCGGCGCGCGCGCGCACCAGCGAGGAGAGGTCGCTGCACGCGGAGACGAGGGCCTGCAGCGTCGCGGGGTCGCCGGCCAGGTCCGGGCGCTGCGCCAGGATGCTCGCGGCGGCCACGCGCCCGGCGTCGTTGCCCTTGGCGAGCAGTTCGCGAAGCATGGGCGCGTGTTCGGGGCCGAAGACCGCTTCGAAGAGCCGCGCGAGGTCGGGGACGTCGATGCGTTCGAGGCCCGAGAGCGCGGTGAGCACGGCCGCGGCGCACTGCGGAGGGCGGCGCTGCGCCACCGCGCGGAGGGCGAATTCGCGCAATTCCAGGTTTTTCAGTTCCAGGGCCCGGAGCAGCCCCGGCGTGCCGTCGTCCCGCGCGGCCAGCGCATACAGGACCGGACGCAGAAGTTGGAGACCGGCGGGCATGGCGGGCGCGGGCGCTTCGTCCTCGGCCTTCATGGACCAGGCGGCGCTTTCGGCCGCGAGGGCTTTCTCCAGGAGATCCTTGAGCAGGGCGAGCGAAGCCGGGTCCCCGTCGGCCTGCGCCATGCTCAGGACCGCCAGCCTGCGCCACGCGAGCCCCGGCGCGGCGTCGAACCACGCGGCGAGCGCCGCCCCGCCCTTCCCGCCGTTCAACGAACCCAGCGCGACCAGCGCGTGCGCCCGCACGAGGGCCTCCGGTTCCTGCTCCGCGGCCAGGCGCTTCGCCGGCTCCGCGCCGGTTTCGCCCGGCGCCCCGTGCAGCCCCAGCAGCGCGGACGCGCGCAGCGGACGGCGCACCGCGGCCAGCAGGCGCGTCC
>JAHCJK010000309.1 GCA_026184295.1 Planctomycetota bacterium | reverse complement strand
CGAGGCGCAGCAGGTGCAGTCGGACGAACTCGGCGCGCTGCGCACGCTCGCGCAGATCGTCGCGCACCTGGACCGCACGCCCGCGGCGAACACCGTCGCGCCCACGGCGCCCCTGCGCGTCGCGGCGGCCGCGCCCGAGGCCCACACGGTGGCTCCGCGCACTCCGGCCGAACTGCTCGAAACAAAGGTGACGAAGAAGGAACTCGAGACCCGCGAGTTCGTCCGCGCGGTGGACCGCCTCGTGCTTTCGAAGGTGGCGCTGAACGGCCAGGCGGAAGGCACGTCCGCGCCGCTTCCGCCCGGTGCGAAGGTCTGGGTGACGGACGACGACCCGGAACTCGCCGCGGCGCTCTTCGACCGCCTGCGCGACCTCGATTACACCGCCAAGCTGGTCTCGGCGCGCACGCTGGAAGCCTCGGCCGTGCCCCCCGACCTGGCCGGCCTCGTGATTCTCTCCCCGCGCAGCAGCGGCGGCGGCGCGTTCCTGAAGCACGCCTTCCGCCTCCTGCGGCTCTGCGGGCCCGCGCTGCGGCAGAGCGGCGCGAACGGCGGCGGCGCGGCGCTGGTGACCGTGGCGCGCCTGGACGGCGGCTTCGGGCTGCTTGGCCTCAACGGCGGCGCGCTTCCGGAATCGGGCGGGCTCTCGGGCCTGGCCAAGACCGCGCGGCACGAATGGCCCGAAGTGCGCGCGAAGGCGCTGGACCTCGATCCGGAATTCACCGACGCCGCCCAGGCGGCCGAACGCATCGCGGGCGAACTGCTCAGCACCGGCCCCGTCGAAGTGGGGCTCTCGCCGGGCGGGCGCTGGACCCTGGAACTCGTGCCCGCGCCGTTCGACGCGCACACGCCCGAACAGCCGATCCGCGCGGGCGATCTGGTCGTGATCAGCGGCGGCGCGCGCGGCGTGACGGCGGAAGTCTCGCTGGCGCTGGCGAAGGCCTTCAAGCCCGTGCTGGTGCTGCTCGGCCGCAGCCCCGTTCCGCAGGAAGAACCCGACTGGCTGAAGGGCCTGGAAAGCGAAGCGGCGGTCAAGCAGGCGCTGGCCTCGCGCGCGAACGGTTCGGCCACGCCGAAGCAGATCGAGGCCGACTACCGCGCCATCTCGGCCAACCGCGAAGTCCGCTACAACCTGCGCCGCATCGAAGTGGCCGGCGCGAGCGTGCTCTACAAGTCGGTGGACGTGCGCGACGCCGCGGCGGTGAAGAAGACCCTCGAAGCCGTGCGCGCCGAACTGGGGCCGATCAAGGGCCTGATCCACGCCGCGGGCGTGCTGGCCGACCGACTGATCGAAGACAAGACCGACGAACAGTTCGACGCCGTGTACGGGACAAAGGTGGAAGGCCTGCGCAGCCTGCTCGACGCGCTGGGCCCCGACGAACTGCGCCTGCTGGTGCTCTTCTCGTCCACCACCGGCCGCTACGGGCGCCGCGGGCAGGCCGACTACGCCGCCGCGAACGAGGTGCTGAACAAGATCGCCCAGTCCGAAGCGCGCCGCCGCGCCGGGTGCCGCGTGGTCTCGATCAACTGGGGCCCATGGGAAGGCGGGATGGTCACGCCCGGCCTGCGCAAGGTCTTCGAAAAGGAAGGCGTGGGCCTGATCGGCCTGCAGGCCGGCGCGGAATACCTCGTGCGCGAGATCTGCAGCAACGGCGAACGCCCGGTGGAAGTGGCGGTGCTGGCGCGCGGAAGCGCGGAAGCGGCGGGCCTGGCCGTAAGCGCCGAGCCCGTCGCCGGCGAACCGGCCGCGCCGCCTTCGCGCCTGACGATCGTCGCCGGCCGCGGGCCCGCGATGCCCACCGAACCCGACGCCGCCCTGCACGTGGCCTTCGAACGCGACCTGGACCTGGACCGCCATCCGTTCCTGGCCGACCACGTGATCGACGGGCGCGCGGTGCTGCCGATGGCCATGGCGGCCGAATGGCTCGCCCAGGGCGCGCTGCACCAGCACCCGGGGCTGGTCTTCCACGGCTTCAACGGCCTGCGCATCATGAAGGGCATCATCCTCGGCGGGACCTCCGGCGCGCCCTACCGCCTGCGCGTCCTGGCCGGGAACGGCGTGACCGAAAGCGACGGGCACATCAGCGTGCCGGTGGAACTCTGGGGTTCGCCCGGCGACGGCCCGCAGCGCCTGCACGCGCGCGGCGAAGCGCTGCTGGCGCAGAAGCTGGGCGAGAGCCAGCGCATCTTCGGCGACCCGCCCACGCGCCCGTACGAACACAGCATGGAAACGGTCTACGGCGAATTCCTCTTCCATGGCCCGGCGCTGCGCGGCATCCAGCGCGTCGAAGGCTGCAGCGAAGTAGGCATCGCGGCCACCGTGCGCAACGCGCCCCCGCCGCTCGACTGGATGAAGGAACCGCTGCGCGGTTCGTGGGTGACCGACCCGCTGGTGATCGACTGCGCCTTCCAGATGATGATCCTGTGGAGCCTGGAACTCCACGACGCGGGCTCGCTGCCGAACTACGTGAAGCGCTACCGCCAGTTCCGCCGCGTCTTCCCCAAGGACGGCACGCGGATCGTGATCCACATCGCGAAGGACCGCAGCCACATGGCCGGCGCGGATATCGAATTCCTCGACCACGACGGGCGGCTAATCGCGCGCATGGAAGGCCTGGAATGCACGATCGATTCGTCGCTGCGCCAGGCGTTCCGCAAGAACCTGCTGGGCGCGTAGCACGCGGTATGCACCGCGGAGCACGCTGACCTCGCAGAGAGCGGCCCAGAAACCATGACGACACGCAGGCACATCCAGCGGAGGCGCGCGTGAAGCCGGTCGTGATCGTCGGCATGGGCGGCGTCTTTCCCGGCGCGCCGGACCTCGCGAGGTTCTGGGAACTCGTCCGCGAAGGGCGCAGCGCCGCGCGCGAAGTCCCGCCCGAACGCTGGGTGCTGCGGCCCGAGGAAGCTTACGCGCCCGACGCCGCCCCCGGCGCGCCCGACACGGTCTACAGCAAGCGCGCCTGCTTCCTCGACGACGAAGCCTTCCGCTTCAACCCCGCGCGCGACTCGGAACTCGGCGTCCCGGCGGCCCTGCTGGCCAGGCTCGACCCGCTCTTCCTGATCGTCCTGCGCGCGGGCCACGAAGCCTGGCGCGCCGCGCGCACGGAGAAACTCGACAAGCGCCGCGCGGGCGTGCTGATCGGCAACATCGCGCTGCCGACGGAAGCCAGTTCGGCCCTCGCGCGCGAATGGCTCGGCCGCGCCTTCGCCGAACGCGCGCTGGCCGGCCAGACCGAAAGCCTTGACGCCGACCCCGGCGCGCCGGACGCGCTCAACCGCTACGTCACCGGGCTGCCGGGCGGGATGCTCGCGCGCGCCCTGGGTCTCGGCGGCGGCAGCGCGACGCTCGACGCGGCCTGCGCTTCCTCTTTATACGCGGTCAAGCTCGCCGCGGACGAACTGAACGCCGGGCGCGCCGACGCGATGCTCGCCGGCGGCGCCTCGCGCCCCGACTGCCTCTACACGCAGATGGGCTTCGCGCAGCTCCGCGCGCTCTCGCCCAGCGGGCGCTGTTCGCCCTTCGACAAGAAGGCCGACGGCCTGGTCGTGGGGGAAGGCGCGTGCTTCTTCGTGCTCAAACGCCTCGACGACGCGCTGGCCGCGGGCGACACGATCCACGGCGTGATCCGCGGGGCGGGCCTGAGCAACGACCTCGACGGCAGTTTGCTCGCCCCGAGCAGCGAGGGCCAACTGCGCGCGATGCGGCAGGCGTACGAACAGTCCGGCTGGTCGCCGCGCGACGTGGACCTGGTCGAATGCCACGCCACCGGCACGCCCATCGGCGACGCGGTGGAATTCGAGAGCCTGAAGACGCTGTGGGGCCCGGACGCGCCCGCGGGCAAACGCTGCGTGATCGGCTCGGTGAAATCGAACGTCGGGCACCTGCTCACCGGCGCCGGCGCCGCGGGCCTGGCCAAGGTGCTGCTGGCCCTGCGCGAAAAGACGCTCCCGCCGACCGCGAACTTCGAGGAGCCCTCGGGGAAGATCGCGCTCGAGCAC
>JAHCJK010000308.1 GCA_026184295.1 Planctomycetota bacterium | reverse complement strand
GGCGCCCCGTCCGGACGAGCACGCCGGCGAGAGCCGGATGCCCGGCGAAGCGGCCGAGACCGGCGAAGCGCCCGCGCCGCAACAGGCTCCGCAGCCCGCAGTGATCGTGTACGCGCCCGAAACGACGCCCGCGCCCGTGGCTCCCGAAGTCCAGGCGGAACCCGAAGCCGCGCCCGAAGCGCCGGCAGCCGAGCCTGCCGCCACCGAGGCCGCCGCGCCCGCGCAGGAGACGCTCGCGTCCGGCGATGCGGGCAACGGAAACGGGGGCGAAGCGTACGAAGACATGCCCGGCGACGAAGGCGACGAGGCCGGCGAGGACATGCCCGATCCGGAAGCGGCGGGCGAAGACCTCGCCCCGGCCGCGCCGTATCCCAACGAGGACGTGCCCGCCGATCCCGCCGTGGCGGCCGAAGATCACGGAGTGACGGCCGAGGCCGTCGGCGCGCTCGAACAGGTTCACGAGGAAGCGGCCGAGGGCGAAGCGGCCAAGCCCGCCGCGCCGAACGGCGCGCCGGCGCAGCAGCGCCGCGAGGAACACCGCGGGCGCGACCGCGGAGGCCGGGGGAACGGCTACGAACGCCGCCACACGGTCCAGGAGATGCTCCGCCGCGGCCACGAAGTGCTGGTGCAGGTCGCGAAGGAAGGCATGGGCCAGAAGGGTCCCGCGCTGACGACGTACCTCAGCCTGCCGGGGCGCTACCTGGTGCTGATGCCGGCGGTGCAGCGGCTGGGCGTGAGCAAGCGCATCGACAGCGAGGAGCAGCGCCGCGCGCTGAAGGACATCCTGGCGCACTTGAAGACGCCCGAAGGCATGGGCGTGATCGTGCGCACGGCGGGGATGGGGCGCTCGCAGGAGGAACTCCAGCGCGACCTCGATTTCCTGATGCAGAAGTGGGAAGCGCTGAAGAAGAAGGCGCAGATCGCGCGCGCCCCCGCGCTGCTCTTCCAGGAAGGCGACGTGATCACGCGCGTCTTCCGCGACATCCTGGCCGACGACGTCACCGAGATCATCGTGGACGATCCGGTGGTGATGGAACGCGCCAAGGAGTTCCTGCGCGAGATGGCGCCGGGCAGCGAGTCGAAGATCAAGCTGTACTCCGGCCACGACCCGATCTTCCACAAGTACGGCGTCGAACGGCAGCTCTCGCTGCTCTTCAACCGCAAGGTGGCCTTGAAGGGCGGCGGCTCGATCGTGATCGAACAGACCGAGGCGATGGTGGCGATCGACGTCAACACCGGGCGCTACCGCGAAAAGCACACGCAGGACGAGACGATCCTGGCGACCAACCTGGAGGCGGCCCGCGAGGTCGCCCGGCAACTGCGCCTGCGCGACATCGGCGGGCTGGTGATGATCGACTTCATCGACATGGACCACATGGAACACCGCCGCCGGGTGGAACGCGAATTCAAGGCCCACCTGGCACGCGACAAGGCGCGCATCAACGTGATGCCGATCTCGCCGCTGGGCATCGTGGAGATGACGCGGCAGCGCGTGCGGCACGGCATCCGCCGGGCGCTCTTCGAACGCTGCCCGCACTGCCACGGGGCGGGGCAGGTGAAGTCTCCGGAAACCATTGGTCTGGAAGTACTTAGAGAATTGCGGGCGCAGTTGTCGGACCATCAGGTCGCGCGCGTGCGGGTGACCTTGCATTCCGCCTCGGCATGTGCGATTCTAAACCGGTTCCGGCGCGACTTCATCAAGCTGGAGGATGCGCGCGGGATGAGCATCGAGGTGGCGTCGGACGACCGGATTCAACCGGGACAGTTCCAGATTGCGACCGCCAAGGCTGGCGGCGATTTCGTGGTGAAGAAGGTAAGCGAGGTGGATGATTATGTACGCAATAGTTAACGATCGCGGGCATCAGTACAAGGTTCGCGAGGGGGAAGTCGTGCGGGTGGACCTGATGCCCGTGGACAAGGGCGCGCAGGTGACCTTCGACCAGGTGATGCTGATCGGCGCGGACGGAAGCGTGAAGGTCGGCAACCCGCAGGTGGCCGGCGCGCGCGTGACCGGCGTCCTGGAAGAGCACGTGAAGGGCGAGAAGACGGTCAGCCGCCGCCGCATCTGGACGAACAAGCACGTCGTCCGCCACGGCCACCGCACCAAATACAGCCTGGTCAAGATTCAGAAGATCGAAGGCTAGGCGAAACCTGATGTGACGGGACTGGGCGGGCCTTCGGGCCCGCCCAGCCTTTTCTAATGGCCCGCCCTCCGGTTTCTTGACGCATGCGGCACTTGGGGTTACACCAGAACGCAAGTCGGAGCGAACCCCTCCATGTCGGAACTGGTCGTCACGGCACCTGACGGAACCGTTGCCCGCTACAACCTCGGCAACATCACGACCATCGGCCGCCATCCCGACTGCGAAGTCGTCCTGACCGATCCCATGTCCTCGCGCCGCCACTGCAAGATCGAACGGATCGGCGCGCAGTACTTCGTCGAAGACAACAACTCCGCCAACGGCACGGTGCTGAACGGCGAGCCCCTGCGCTCCCGCCGCCCCTACAACGCCGGCGACACGATCCAGATCGGCCTGACCAAGATGGTCTTGAACGAGACGGCCAAGGCCGCGGGGAAGGGCGCCTTCGACCCCACGCTCTCGGTCGTCAGCCTGCGCGAAGACATCGCGGAGGCCGCGCCGAACTTCGACTTCACCATGGCCGCCGGCGGCGGCGCGGTGAGCGCCGACGAGGAATCCACCAGCGACCTGACGCAGCTCAAGCGCGTCACCTCGCGGCTGAAGATCCTGCTCGACCTCGGGCAGTCCCTGGGCTCGACGCTCGCGCCGCGCAAGGTTCTCCAGACCGGCCTGGACAAGCTCTTCTTCGACGTCTTCCCGCAGGCCGAGCGCGGCTTCATCCTGCTCTACGGGCCCAACGGAGAACTGCCGTCCAGCATCGTGACCGAGGAAGCGCAGGGCAGCGACGCGCTGGAAGGGCGCAAGGGCCCGCTGAGCGTCAGCCGCGTGCGCAACGAGGTGGACGGAGAGGAAGGGCAGGTCAAGGTCTCGAGCACGGTGGTCAGCCGCGTGCGCACGCAGCGCCAGGCGGTGCTGGTCAGCGACGCGGCCAGCGACGCGGCGTACAACCCCGCGATGTCGATGGCGCGCCTGGAAATCCGTTCGGTGATGTGCGCGCCGCTGGTGATCGGCAGCGAAGACCTGGGCATCATCTACATCGACACCAAGGACAACACCAAGCGCTTCGCGCCCGACGATTTGAACCTGCTGAACGCGCTGTCCGGCACGCTGGCGGTGGTGATCAAGAACGCCGAACTGGCGCGGCACGCGGCGGCCGAGGCGGCCACGCGCGAAAACCTGCAGCGCTTTCTTTCGCCGCACCTGGTGGACCGCATCATCAAGAAGGAAATGACCGTCGATCTGGGCGGCTCGATGAAGAAGGGCACGGTCTTCTTCTCCGACATCGTGGGCTTTACGCGCATGGCCGGCAAGATGCGCCCGGCGGACGTCGTCGCGCTGCTGAACCGCTATTTCCGCGTCATGCAGGAGATCATTTTCAGCCGCGGCGGCACGGTGGACAAGTTCGGCGGCGACCAGATCATGGCCTTCTGGGGCGTGCTGGTGAACACCCCCAACGCGGCGGCCTCCGCGGCCACCGCCGCTCTGGAAATGCAGAACGCGATGCTGGTCTTCAACCGCGAACTCGCGCGCGACGAGAGCATCGTCAAGCCGCCCGAGCCGCTCGGGCACGGCATCGGGCTGAACACGGGCGAGTTCATCGCCGGGAACATCGGCAGCGAACGCAAGATCGAGTTTACCGTCATCGGCAATTCGGTGAACCTGGCGCAGCGCCTGGAGGCCACCGCGGGGCGCGGGCAGGTCTTCGTCGGGCAGGGCACCTACGAATCGGTCGCGGAGCGCGCGCTGGTCTTTCACATGCCGGACGCCTCGGTGAAAAACGTCGAGGAACCGATCGCGATCTACTCGATACGCGGCATCGTGCCGCCGTCCAGCGGCCCCTCCGACCAGGTGGGCATGACCGCGCGCGTCGAACCGTCCGCCGAACAGATGATCT
>JAHCJK010000307.1 GCA_026184295.1 Planctomycetota bacterium | reverse complement strand
GCGAAGGCCGGCCGCAGGGCAAGGCCGCCATGTTCACCAGCCAGTACGGCAGCATCCTCAAGTTCTCGCCCAAGGGCGGGACGGTGCACTGGCCGCGCGGCGCCAACCCCGACGGCACGCGCACCGCCAACGAAGGCGGCTGGGCGGGGCTCGATCCGTACGACGGCGACCTGAAACTCGACCCGGCCCTGAAGACCGTGGACGCCGAGTTCTACAGTTGGGACCAGGTGCGCCCGGTGAAGGTGACCGGCGCCGAGTGGATGCACCCCGGCGTCGGCAACGTGGGCATGTTCCGCTGCAACTGCGAGAACATCACGTTCGACGTGGACGAGTTCGGGCGGACGTTCTTCCCCGACCTGTGCGGCTTCCGCATCGTGGTGCTCGACCCCAGCGGCAACGAGCTGACCAAGTTCGGCGGCTACGGCAATCCGGAAAACCGCGGGCCCGATTCGCCCGTCGTCGATCCCAAGACGGGGCAGTTGCGCGAACGCCGCGCCGGCGATCCCAAGGACCTGAAGAGCCCCTTCGCCGAGCCCGACATCGCGCTCGCCTGGCCCGCCGGCGTGGGCGTGACCGACAAGCACGCGTACATCGGCGACGCCGTCAACCGCCGCCTGTTGCGCTGCAAGATGACCTACGCGGCCGAAGCCGTCTGCCCTGCGCCGTGAGCGGGCGGACGGGGGACTTTGAGGCGATTTTGAAACGTTCAGGGAGATACGCCATGTTCCGAATCGTGTGTGCCATGACGGCGGCCATGCTCGGCCTGTGCTGCCGCGCGGGCGAAGCGGCGCTGCCCGCGCAGGAACCGTTCAAGGACGACCCCGCGATCGTGGAAAGACTCCGCGCGCTGGGCGACCGGTCCGGCGCGATGCTGGGCAAGTTCAAGGTCGAACCCGCCGGCGTCGAGAAATTCCACGGCGCCTTGAAGAACGGGCCCGGCCGGCGCGATTACGGGAACAAGATGGCCTACGCGCCCGACCGGGGCACGGCGCTCTACTGCGGCGCGAACCACGGATCGCCGCACCGGCTGAACGACGTGTGGGAATTCCATCTCGCGTCCAACACCTGGCGCATGATCTGCGCGCCGGGCACGAACGCCACGGCCTTCCGCGAACTTCAAAACGCGGAACGAAAACTGAAGGATGAAATCGCCAAGGGCGCCGACGCCGAGAAGGCCAAAGCCGAACTCGAAGCCGTGTACGCGAAAATGAAGACCTGGTACGAAGGCGTGGAAGTCAAAGACGGTTACCTTCAGGACAAGGCCAACGGCGGTCCCGTGCAGCCGTGGCATACCTGGGACGGCCTGACCTACGACGAGAAGGCCAAGCGCCTGTACTGGGCCGAACTCGACAGCGACAACTTCAAAGACGAAAAGAACCGCGTGCATCGCAACCTCACCCGCGCGTACGCCCGGGTGACCGGGCAGGATCCGGAAAAGCTCGTCGCCGAACTGAAGCCCGGCAGCAGCATGTACATGTACGACCCGGCGCAGCGGCGCTGGTTCAAGCAGCTCGGGCAGGAGCCCTTTCCCATCATGCGCGGCATGGGCGGCACGCTGAACTACATCCCGGACCTCGACAAGACGATCTGGTACGCCTGCGTCGGCAACACGCCCGGCGGCTACGACGAAGGCATGTGGGCGTACGACGCGAAGACCAACACGTGGGAAAACCTGGTGCCCGGCGGGACGATCTCCGGCCTGATGCGGCAGAAGAAAGCGCCGAGCGAGGAGATTCAGGCCGCCTACAGCGGCAAGCACAAGAAGCTGGTCGTCGTGAACAAGGAAATGACCTTCGTATTCGACTTTTCCTCCAAGACGTGGATCCGCGTGGCCGACAACCCCGGGCACGGGTACGACAGCCATTCGGTCTTTGCGTACGACAGCCAGGCCGATGTCTGCCTGCTGCTGAGCAAGAAAGGCGGCGCGTGGGCCAAGACGCCCTGGAAGATCGCCGCGTACAACATCGCCGCCGACACCTGGGAAGAGGTGGAGATCCAGGGCGCGCCGCTGCCCCAGGATCCGCCCGACCGCGCTTGGGAAGCTCAGCAGTTCGCGGGGTACTACGACACGGCGCTGAACGTCTTCGTGCTCTATTGCGGGCGATCCCAGACCACCTACGTCTACCGGCATGCCGTGAAAAAGTAGCCGGCCGGGCCGTGGCCCGGTAGCTTGCATCCTCGCCACCCATCCAAGATGATGGGCGCATGAACGCCCCGCAGGAAACGGCGCCGCCCGCGCTCGACCCCGGCGAAGAACTCGCCCGGCGCGACGAACTGGCCGAACGCCTCCTCTGGCTCATCAACCTGCGCTGGATCGCGCTGGCCGGCGTCTTCGTGGCGGTGACGCTCGCGCGCCTGTACGAAGTCGTGGACCGCGTCTGGCCGCTCTGCGGCATCGCGACGCTGATGGCCGCGCTCAACCTCAGTTTCTCGGCCCTGCACCGCGCCTACCGCGACCGTACGCTCCGCGCGGTCAGTTCCGAAGCACTGATGCAGATCGCCGTGGACGTGATCGGCCTCGGGCTCCTGATCCACTACTCGGGCGGGCTCTCGAATCCCTTCGTGCTCTACTTCACCTTCCACGTGGTCATCGCCTCGATCCTGCTCGACCGCCGCCAGGCCTACGTCGTCGCGGGGCTCACCTCGCTGGTGGTCGCCTTCCTGGGGTTGGGCGAGCACCTGCCGGGCTTCGAGTCCCGCCCGCTGCACGGCGCGCTGGCCGCGCCGGAGGCCTCCTCGCTTTCCCGCCTGGGGCTGGTCTTCGTCATCGGCACGACGCAGATCTTTTCCGCGTACTTCGTGACGACGATCGTCGAACGCCTGCGCGGCCGCAACCGCGACGTCCGCCGCCTGAACGCCGACCTGGCCGACCGCGTCGAACGCCTGGCCAGCGCGGAGAAGAAGCTCAAGGCCGAACACGCGCGCGCGCGCGCGATCCTGGAATGCATGGACGAAGGCGTCGTCGTCGTGGACCTGACCGGGAAGGTGATCCTCGCCAACGCCGCGGGCATGCAGAACGTCGTCGTCGCGCTGGACGACACCTTTCAGCGCGCCGGCGTGCTGGTGGAAAAGGCCGAGAGCGAACGCCTCGCGGCCGTGAAGGCCGAAGGGCCTCCGCCCGCCGCCGAACACGACCACGGCGGCCAGGCCTGCCTGACCGACGCGCTGACGCGCGGGGGCAAACTGAACGCCGAGGCCCTGGCCATGCTCGGCGCCGATCCGCCGCGCGCGCCGCGCCCGGTCAAGCTGCGCCCGCCGCCCGCGCCCGCGCGCGTGGACCTGCAGCGCCACGGCCGCCATTTCGAAAACACCGTCAGCGGCGTGCACACCGACGACGGCGAGACCCTCGGCCTCGTGGTCGTCTCGCGCGACATCACCGACCGCACGCTGCTGGAACGCCAGGTCCTGCACGCCGAGAAGCTTCACGCCGTCGGCAGCCTGGCTGCCGGCGTCGCCCACGAACTCAACACGCCCCTGGGCACGATCCTCGGCTACGCCCAGATGCTGCTCGAAGACCCGGGCGCCTCGCAGACGCGACGCGATCTGACCGCCATCGAAGAACAGGCGCGGCGCTGCAAGAAGATCGTGCAGAGCCTGCTCGACTTCGCGCGCAAGAGCGGCGGGGGGCGCGAGGAGACCGGCGCGGCCGCGCTGCTCGCCAAGGCCGCCGAACTGACCCGCCACAGCCTGGAGATGCGCCGGATCGCGCTCGAAGTGGACGCCTCGGCCCTGGAAGCCGCCGGCGCCGCGGCCACGAAAGTTTCGGTGGCCGCGCAGGAGATCGAGCAGGTGCTGGTGAACCTGATCACCAATGCCGCGGACGCCATCGAGACGCTCGGCGAGACCGAGTGCAAGCTGCGCGGCGGCGGGCTGGTGCGGCTTTCCGGCGCGGCCGGGCGCGGCGGCGTGCGCCTTTGCGTCGAGGACAACGGGCCCGGCGTGGCCGAGCCCATCCGCCCCGACATCTTCGAACCGTTCTTCACCACCAAGGCCGCGGGAAAGGGGACGGGCCTGGGCCTTTCGATCGCCCGGCGCATCCTCGAAGACCACGGCGGCGCGCTGGAACTCGTCGCGCGCGCCCACGGACAGCCCCGCGCCCGCTTCCAACTCGGACAGCCGGGGGGCGGCGCGC
>JAHCJK010000306.1 GCA_026184295.1 Planctomycetota bacterium | reverse complement strand
GGCGGGGCCTACGGCCGGCCGACGGGCGCGGGCGGACGCCTGCGCCGCGCGGTCGCGGGCGGCGGCGGACAAGCCACCGAATCCGCCGTGGACAAAGCGCTGGAATGGCTCGCCCGAAATCAGGAAGCCGACGGGCACTGGGATCTGGCCAAGCACGAATGCGCCGAGAATCCGCCCCCGGACGTCGGCGGCACCGGCCTCGCGCTGCTCGCCTTCCTGGGCGCGGGCCACACCGAAAAAGTCGGCAAGTACAAGGACAACGTCCGCCGCGCGCAGGAATGGCTGATGGCGCAGCAGCAGGCCAACGGCGTGATCTACAGCAAGTTCCGCGGCAACGGGTACTGCCACGCCGTGGCCGGCCTGGCCCTGGCCGAAGCCGCCGCCATGGGCCGCAACCCGAAGGTGAAGGAAGCCGCGCAGAAGGCCGTGAACTATTCCGTGAACATCCACCAGTGCGGCGCGGACAAGGGTTCCGACCGGAGCGGCTGGCGCTACACGAAGGGCTCCTCGCCCGACACCTCCGTCACCGGCTGGTTCGTGATGCAGCTCAAGTCCGCGCGCATCGCCGGCTTGCAGGTCGATCCCGCGGGCTTTCAGGGCGCCGAAAACTGGCTGAACCAGGTGGAGGTGCAGAAACCCAAGCCCAACGATCCGTACAGCGGCGGCACCTTCGGCTACACGAGCAACGCGAACGACTACGAATCCATCACGTCCGTCGGGATGCTCTCGCGCCTCTTTCTCGGGGCCAAGCCCGACGGCCTGCGCGGCGGCGAAGCGCTGCTCTTGAAAAACCTGCCCGAATACAAGGAGGCTTCGGCGCACCAGCATCCCTTCTACTATTGGTACTACGGGACGCTGGCGATGTTCCAGATGGGCGGCGACGGCTGGAAGACCTGGAACGAAGCGATGAAGAAGACGCTGCTCGATCACCAGGTCAAGGGCGGCAAGGAAGACGGCTCCTGGGATCCGCTGGGCCGCGAAGGACTGCGCGGCGGGCGCGTCGTCTGCACCGCGCTGGGCGTGCTGAGCCTGGAAGTCTACTACCGCTACTTGCCGCTCTATCGCTGAACGTCACTTCCCCGAGACGTCCAGGCAGACGAGGTCGCCGTTCGACTGCTTGCAGTACAGGCGGCCCGCGACCAGCGCGGGCGTGGTGCTGAACTTCGCGTAGGGGTTGCTGGAGGTCGCCGGGAGGACCTCGGCGGACGCGAGCACCTTATATTCGGGGCCGGCCTCAAGCACCATCAGGACGTTGTACTTCATCACCAGCACCATGCCGTCGCAGACGATGGGCTGGACGTTGGTGAGCGACTTCTCGCGCCACTTCACCGCGCCGGTCTTCAGGTCGATGCAGGTCATGCTCTTCATGTCGCCGGTAAAGATGCAGTCGCCCCAGCGTACCGCGTTGCCCCAGTAGGAACCGTCGTCGCCCACGCGCCAGAGCGGCGCGGGCGGTTCGCCCTTGGCCGGCGCGGCGGGTGCGGGCGGGGCGTCCGCGGGCTTTTCCGCGGCGGCGGGCTTGGGCGCGGGCTTGGCGAATTCCGGCGGCAGCGGCTTGTCGGTCGCGACGAGCGCCGGGGCCGTCAGGTCCTTCGCGTCGTAAAGACACGAGCCGCCGCCGCCGTCCTTGGCGGCGCGGTCGGAGATGAAGATCCGCCCGTCCACCATCAGGGGATCGCCGGAGCCGACGCGGCAGAGCAGTTCGCGGCGGACTTCGCCCGTGGCGGGGTCGAAGAAGACCAGCCCCTGCCGCGGGTAGCGCTGGAAGCCGGTCGCGATCTCGGTCTTGCCGTCGAACGTGACCGGCGTGGGGCTGACGTAGCGGCTCAGGTTGCCCTTCTCGATCTTCACCTGGTAACGCGTCTTGCCTGTCGCCTTCTCCAGGCCCAGGCCGCCGATCAGGACGACGTCGCCGACGATGACCGGCGAGCAGGCCATCCCGCCGTAGATAAACGCCTGCGCGAATTTGGCCGGATCGACCTTGCTCTCTTCGGCGAAGTTGCGTGCCCAGCGCAGCTTCCCCGTGGCGGCCTCGAAGCAGCGGACGACGTTGGTCTTGCCAAGCGTCACGACGCATTCGCCGTCGGACGCGGGCGTGGCGTTGGGCCCGCCGGCGTCGCTCACGCGCAGGAAGGGCGCGTCGAAGGACTGCTTCCAGAGTTCCTTGCCGGTCTCGGCGTCGAAACAATAGATCGTGTCCTGGCTCTTGTTCTCCTTGTCGAGCGCCTCGCTGCCGTTGTTCCCCTGCGCGAAGACGCGCCCGCCCGCGACGATCACGCTCGAACTTCCCGCGCCCACCTGGGCGCTCCAGAGCTTTTTCGGCGCGGCGCCGCTGGGCCAGAGCGCGAACGCGCCCTTCGCGGCCTGGCCGTCGTGCGCGGGCCCGCGGAACTGCGCCCAGTCCGAAGCGGACGCGCTCGCATGCAGGATCGCGGCCGAGAGAAAAATCACGACGCCCATGACGACGCGCATGGCAGCCTCCTTTTGAGAGATGCGGAGTGAAGGTCGAAGCGAGCGGCGCCAGCGCGCGCCGCGTTCATGTTCCTGATTACACCGGCGAAGCGCGCGTACGGCATGCACGTTCCGGCTGACTGCTTGAACGATCGGCTCGCCGGCGAGGGCGTCTATACGTTCCAAAGCGGCCCGGCGTCTCGAAGAATGCACTCGCGCGCACGAGTGATCTTTTTCTTTTTCGAGGATTCCCGAAGAAATCGGCCGCGCCTGGGGACAGTATAGTAGGAACGCGAGGAATCCGATGTCCACCACCGCCGCCGTTCAAATCATCCTGAGGAAGGCGCCGATGAGCGAAGGGGGCGAGATCCCCGCGCAGTACGGGGAGTTGATCGAGCGCTACCGCGGGGAGCTGGTCAATCAGGCGCTGGCCATCTGCGGGACGGTCGAGGACGCCGAGGACGTCGTTCAGGAGACCTTCTGCGAAGCCTTCCGCGATCCGCAGCGGCTGGCCTCGGCGCGTTCGCTGGGCGCGCTGCTCCGCAGCATCAACCGCGCGAACGCGCTCAACCGGGTGCGCGACCGCAAGCGCGAGAGCGCCAAGCCCGGCCGCCGCCAGATCGAAGCGCCCGCGCGCGCGGTCACCACGGGCGGATTCAGCCTGCTGGAACTGCGCGATTCGGTGGCGAAGGCGATCGAGACGCTGCCGCCGAACCTGCGCACGATCGTGGTGCTGCGCTACTGGCAGCATCTTTCCTACGAAGAGATCGCCGAGAAGCTGAAGGTTCCGCCCGGCACCGTGGGCCGGCTGCTCTACGAGGCCACGCTCGCGCTGTACGACCGCCTCAAGCCGCACCTCGAAACGCCCGCGCCCGCCGCGCCCAAGCCGCCCGCACAGATTCCCAACCAGGAGCCCCGCGCATGATGCTCGTCGTCGATTGTCCCGCGGTGAACGAACGCATGAGCGCCTACGTGGACGGCCGCCTGTCCGCCGACGAACGCGCCGCCTTCGAACTGCATCTCAACACCTGCGAGGCCTGCCGCGGCGGGTTCAAGCGCTTCCAGGCCGTCCAGAAACTGCTCGACGGGACCCTGGGCGCCGCCGCGCTGCGCCCGGGCTTCTCCTCCGAGACCGGCCAGCGCATGCATGCGGTCACCAGCGGCGTGCTGCCGGTGTTCCCGGACGATTCCTTCGTCGCCGATCCGCACGCGCGCGAGCGGTCGTTCTCCGAAAAGGTAATGCTGCGGCTGGGCGCGGCGCCGTGGTGGATGGTCAGCGGCGCGTTCCACGCGCTGATGTTGGTCATGCTGACCCTGATCGGCATGGCGCTGCTGCACAAGAACGAGAAGGAAGTCGTGATCCTCACCAACCTCGAACGGCGCCCGCCGGTGGAACCCAAGAAGGAAGAACCGGTCCGCGACGTCTTCAAGAACACGCCGATGCCCGAAGACGAATCCGCCGAGACCACCGACAGCGTCGTCGTCATGCACGACGAAGTGGAAATCTCCGATCACGCCGAGACCAACGACCAGGCCGACGCCAGCGACGCGCACGGCGAACAGGGCCTCTCCGACGTCATGCTGGGCGGGACGGGCACGGCGGCCTCGCTGGGCGTCGGCGGCGGCGGCGGCGGAGCCTTCGGGCGTCCGACCGGCGGCGGCGCGCGCCTGCGCCGGGCCGTGGCCGGCGGCGGGAACAAGCAGACCGAATCGGCCGTGGACCGCGCCCTGGAATGGCT
>JAHCJK010000305.1 GCA_026184295.1 Planctomycetota bacterium | reverse complement strand
GCTTGTAGATTCGAGCCGTTCGTGGGTGCCACACCACGAAGTGGTGTGCCCGCTCGCGCGGAAACTCCAAACCGCAAAGAACCAAGAGCCAAACAAACCGAAAACGGCAAACGACAAGGCCGCGCTGCGCGCGGTGGGGCTGCGGCGCGCGAGCGCGCGCCGTTGTGGTGATGTGGGACAGGCGTCCCGCCTGTCCGCAACGAAGGAAGCAACAGCGGTGCTTGTAGATTCGAGCTGTTCGGGGATGCCACGGGTCGCCGATGTTGGAGACCCGTGCCCGGTTCGCCCTCGACAAGGCCGGAAATAGGACTATGGAACGGGCATCACAATTCGGAAGCCGACATCGCCGCAGTCGGATTCAGCATTTCGACTTGCCGAACGGCACTGGGAAAAGCCACGGAAGGTTGAGCCTCCGCGCGATACCCGGCGTACGCCTTCCGAAGGACCTTGCGGATCGGTGACGTTCTCCGCTGGGTAAGGTCCATACCAATCCTGGCACCATTCCGAGACGTTGCCGAGCATGTCGTACAGCCCAAACGCATTGGGGGCTTTCTGACCAACTGGACCGCAGTAGGAGATCGCCTTTCCCCCGTGCACCGCGATGCGATCCAAGTCCGCGAGCGAATCGCCTGAATAGTAAAGCGTGGTGGTTCCCGCGCGGCATGCGAATTCCCATTCCGCTTCGGTGGGCAGGCGCACGGGCGGTTGCGCTTTTTCGTTCCACGCCTGACAGAATTGGTCGATATCCTCGGACAAGCCAGAAGGACGCATGGGGCGATCCTTCAGTTTGGCGAGGAGCGCTGGATTCATCCGCCGTCCCAGCATTTCGCAGTATTGCCTGTACGTGACCTCGAACTTTCCCATGTAATAGGGGTGCGTCAGGGTCACCCAATGCGCCGGTTTTTCTTCTGCACGGGCGCAAGAAAAACGCCTGCGTTCAACCTTGAATTCCGCTCGCGCCATTTCCAACGCTTGAACCGATCCGTGCCAGTGCATACCGCCTAGGACAAGCAGGCCCGCCGCGGTCGTCATCGCGAGCAACCGCGCAAGAGAAACCTTCGGACGTTGGCGCGTGCGTATGGCTTCCACGAGAACCGCGCCCACCAGCACCAGCACCACGCCGCAGCCAAGCGCCAGCGCCCCCTGCCCTATCACGATCTGCCGGCGAAAACCGGCTTCGTCCACGGGTGTCGGTTCCGGCGTCCCCATCAGAAAGCGCCCCGCCGGGATCAGCACGAGATCCATCGTCACGCCGCCACCCAGGTCCAGCGTTTTGGTGGGCGCCAGCCCCGCGCGCTGCGCGTATTGCTCGACGGTTTCCTCGTGGTCCCAAAGCGGATACGGCGCCGGCGTCTCGGCGGCGCGGAGACTGCTCGCGAAGAGCAGGAGCGCCAGCAGCGGCTTTGCGCTCATGGATTGCGGGTTTCGCGGCGGCGGATGAAGAATTCGCAGGAGGTTGCAGTCGCGGCCAGCAGCACCACCAAGAAGGCGCCGTTTACCAAAATGCTCAACCCAAGGGGAGCAATGCACAACGCTTCGCCGTTCTCCAGTTTCGCATAATGCAGGGCAGGCCAGCCAACCAAAATTCCTGGTTCGAAATGATCGCGGAGTCCCATCCGAATCGGGGTCCGTCTGGGGTACAGATCGACCGCGAAATAGCAGCCGGCCACCAGCATCAAGACCACTGCCGTGCTCAGATGCAGTTGGAACCACGGGCGCGGGTGTGTGTTCATCGTACGGATCCACGTTCCATAGCGACCGGGGCGAGTATAGCCTCCGGCTTCCGCCGGGGGAATAGGGTGGGCGCTCGAGGTTTCAGCGTTGCCGCGGGGCGGACGGCACACCACTTCGTGGTGTGGCACCCAACGGCCCGGATGAATCTACAAGCACCGCTGTTGCTTCCTTCGATGCGGACAGGCGGGACGCCTGTCCCACATACGGCAACGACGGCCCGCACGCCGCTGCGCTATCGCTCCGAGGCATGGCACCTACAACGGCTCGAATCTACAAGCACCGCTCCTGCTTCCTTCGATGCGGACAGGCGGGACGCCTGTCCCACATACGGACCCCGCGGAGTCGCGGGTGTGCGGGCCTGGAGGCCTGCACCACCAACATGCGCAGGGAAAACACGAACGGCACGCACGCCGCTTCGCGTTCGCTTCGCAGCATGGCACCCAACGAACGGCTCGAATCTACAAGCACCGGGGCTGCTTCCTTCGGTGCGGACAGGCGGGACGCCTGTCCTACATACACTTCAACGGCGCGCGCTCGCGCGCCGCGGCTGTTCCCTGACCCCTGTTCCCTGACCCCTGATCACGGCCCACGGCCCACTGCCCACTGCCCACTGATCACTGACCACTGACCACTGGCGGGAAGTGCGCGGGTATGCGCGCTAGTAGTCTAGACTCAGGTTTTTGTGGGTCGTGCGTAGGCGCAGCCAGGCGCTTTTTTCGCCGGGGGTGTCTTTTACGTTCAGGACCTTCAGGGACGCGAGGGTCTTGAGCGCGTCGATGGACGCGGGGGTGACCTGGGTGCGGCTGAGGTCCAGTTCGCGCAGGTTCGGGCACTGGGCCAGGTGCTTGACGCCTTCGTCGGTGATCTCGGTGCCTTGCAGCTTGAGCACGGTCAGTTCGGCGGCGCCGGCCAGGCGGGCCAGGGCCGGGTCGCCGATCTTGGTGAACGAGAGGTCCAGTTCGCGCAGGTCCTTCTTGCCGGCCACGCTCGCGACGCCCGCCTCCCCCACCGCGGCGAAGCTGGCGTCCACGCGCCGGAGGTTCTCGAAGGCGAGCAGTTCGGCCAGTTCGGCGTCGCCCAGGCGGGGATCGAGCAGCTTGGCGCCGGTCACGCGGTGGACGGCGTTCCATTCGAAGGCCACGCCCCGGACGCCGATCGTCCCGGCGCGTTCCAGGTCGGCGCGGCCGCGGCGGTCGAACCAGACGATCGGCCCGAAGGCCAGGGCGCAGGCGAGGAACGCGCCCAGCACCGGGGCCCAGCGCTTGCCCGCGATTTTTTCGAGGACCGCGTGCGCGAGCATGGCGGCGATCAGCGTGACGTACATCCCCGGCAGCAGGATCCAAACGGACCATTGCAGGCAGTAGAGGCCCGCGACCCAGTGGACCACGAAGACCCAGAGCAGGCTCGCGCAGCCGACCGGGGTAAGCTCGTCGTGTTCCACCGCGGGGCCCTCACAGAATCCTGAACGTCCGTTCGACCAGGACCGCGCCGGAGGCGCCGGTCAGGCGGAGCGTGTATTCGCCGGAATTGATGCCGTCCGGATCGCGCCACCAGAAGAGCCAGTCGCGGCGTTCGGCCGGGCCCCAGGCCTTCGCGCCCAGGTCCACGTGCGCGGAATAGACGACCGCCCCCGAACCGCTCTCCAGCACCTGCACGGTCGCCCGGCCCTCCGGCCCGTCCGGGCGCGGCAGGTAGGAATCGTTGAGCAGCGCCGCGGCCAGCGGGACGCCCGTCAGCCTGCGCGAGCCGCCCGCGGTGGGCGGGTCCACGCTGGGGATGTGGATCTCCTTCCAGCCGCCGCTCAGATCGTTGGGGCTGCTGCGCGCGCCGGGAATCAGCATCGTGGCATGCTTGCGGTTGTCCCAGGCTTCCTCCGCTTTCATGTAGTTCCTGACGGCGACGATGTAGCCGAAGCCGTCCTTCCGTTCCATTTTGCTGCCGAGGAATTCCTCGTGGCCGGTCCATTCCCAGCCCATGGGCAGGCTGGGCGCGGGCGGTTCGGGCGGCGGGAGCGGCGGCGGCTGGCGTTCCTTTTCCCATTGGACGACCTGGTCCGGCGGCGGCGCGGGGATTTCCGCCGGCGCCAGCCAGAGGAAGGCGCACCAGCCGGCCACGGGGAGCACCAGGAAGATCGCCGCCAGAACGTTCCGCATCGCGCGCGCCTCTAGGGCTTCTTCAAAAAGGGATGCGCCCACGGCGTAGGGGCGCCGGCCGTATCCAAAAGCGCGCCGAGGGCGAAGCGTTCGTTGACCGAATCGTAATGCCGCCGCGCGGCCTCGCCCGCGTAGGCGCATTCGTTCGCGGCGCGGGGCAGGAAGACCGAGACGTCCTGGCTGAGCTGCATCACGTCGCGCATCACCGCCTGCCAGCGCACGAGCGCCTCCGCGCGCACGCGGTTTCCGCCCAGGAGCTTGGCGGCCAGCGGCTTGACCGTTTCGTCGAAGGCGAGCCAGTAGGCCCAGGCGGCGGCGGCGCGGAGCAGGTCGTGCTTGCGCGCGAGTTCCTCTTCGGCCGCCTC
>JAHCJK010000304.1 GCA_026184295.1 Planctomycetota bacterium | reverse complement strand
CCACGCCGAAACCCTTCGCGCCGACGCTCACGCTCCAGCGCATGTGGTTCAGGATCAGCGTCGAGCCCCGCGGAGCGGTCTTGTCCACGCGGACCCAGCATGCGATCGTGAATTGGTCCAGGTCGTACAGCGCCTTCTTGCGGTCGAGCACCAGCGTGTTGTCCTTGCTGCCGTCCTTGGTGACGTAGGCCTGCCCGTGGATGCCGGCCTCGAAGGCCGGCGCGGTCCGGGCCTTGGCCTCCAGCTTCAGCGGCCCGCTGTCGTTCACGTCGCCGTCAAAGGTGAGATGAATAAGCAGGCCGTCGGGGCCGATGGGCGACGGCTTGAGCTTCTCCGCGCGCGGCGGAGCGTCCGCCGGGGGCGGCGCGGGTTTCGCGGGCGCGGCGGGCGCCGGGGCGGGCGTCCGGGCAGGGACCGCGGGCGGGACCGGGGCCGCCGGAACTTCGGGCGAATCGTCCGGCGACGCCTCGGGCGCGTTGCTGTCCCACGGAGACGGCGGCGGCTCGGAGGACGCTTCGGCCGTCTTCGCCCCGGCCGACGCGACGGGCTTGGCCGGCGCCGCGCTGCCCTTCAACAGCACCAGCGTGCAGACCACCGTGATGGCCAGTCCCACCGCGGCGGCCGCGATCCACGGGGTCGCGTTCGCTTCCTCGGGCTTGAGCACGGTACGGCGCGGATGCGAATCCCGCGCGGGCGCGCGCAGCGGCGCGGCGCGGGAACTGGAGATCGGCGCGGGCAGGGTCTCGGCGGGCACGGCGGGCACGGAGGTCGGGTGGCCGGGCACGGGGGCCTTCTGAACCAGGGCCTTGGCCTGGCTCTCGGTGAGCGCCTCGAACGTCATCGTCATGACGCCTTCGGCGCAGTCCTTGCAGTGCACGCCCTTCACCTGCTTGTCGAGCGCCTCGCCCGAGGCCAGATCCCGGTCGGTGACGCGCTTTCCGCATTTTTCGCAGAAGAAGAGTTTCATACGCTGCCCCGCACCCCGCGGCCGGCCCTCCTAACTCTACCCATGTGAGTTGGACTTCGGCGCGGAATTCATGCGCAATCTTTGGCTAATAATCCGGAAGGGACTGGGGCTAGGATTCAGGAATCAGGAATCAGGATTCAGGATTTAGGATTCAAGGAAGGAGCGGCTACGCCGCCCTGTTTTATCAATAAGGTGCAGCCGAAGGCTGCTCCACCCCTGAATCCTAAATCCTGATTCCTGATTCCTGAATCCTGATTCCTAAAACCCGCCCCCGTGCGGCGAATTTCCTTCCAAATCCGATCTCAGTCGCCGAATAAACCATTTCCTACATCGTGCGCAGTGACACAAACGGTGGAAAATGGTGAATACTACGATACCGAGCGTTTGTTGCGGTGACATCGTTTTTGGGATTCCGACCCAAGCAGCGTCTCCCTTCCCCGGTTCTGGGCGTCTAATACGGCGGAAGGGAGACGCACCCTTTTTTGACCTCAGGAGTTCGACGATGAAGGTTTGGCTGGGAAGCGCGGTCGTGGCGTTGCTGGCGTGCGCGGTTCCCGTCTTCGGCAGCGACGAATCGCCTTCGCTTTCGCGCGAGCCCGAGGTGACGCCGAAGGTCGAGGAGGCCGTCAAGCGCGCCTGCGACTGGCTGGCCAAGAACCAGGACAAGGAAGGCGGGCTCAAGTCGTCGTACTCCGTCGCCGCGACCGGCCTGGCGGGGCTGGCCTGGCTGGCCACGGGCAGCACCCCGCACGAAGGCCCCTACGCCGAAAACATCCGCCGCGCGATCAACTTCCTGCTCAAGTGCCAGGCGAAGAACGGCTACATCTCCGAGAACGGCGGCTACGGGCCCTCTTCGATGTACGGGCACGGGTATTCGACGCAGTTTCTCACGCAGGCCTACGGGATGGTGCGCGACCAGGAACTCGGCACCAAGCTCCACGATGCCGTGCAGCGCGCGGTGAACCTGATCGAAGGCACCCAGAACCAGTTCGGCGGCTGGAACGGTTCGCCCAACGGCGCGCTGACCGACGACGGCTCCGGTGCGGTGGCGATCATGCAGATCACGGCGCTGCGCGCGGCCCAGTCGTGCGGGGTCTCGACCAAGGAAAAGGTGATCGATAAGTCGAAGAAGTACCTGATCGAGATGACCAACGAGCAGGGCTGGTACGCCTACAACTGGAACAGCCGCGGCTACGGGAACTCCGCCGCGACCACCGGCGCGGGGATGTACATGATCGGCGCGCTGAACCTGCAGGAACACCCCAAGTACGCCAAGGGCATCAAGAACCTGATGGGCTCCTGCCCCTTCCTGAAAGGCGGCGGGCAGCAGGGCCAGTGGGGCGCGGCCGGCGGCTGGGGCTGGTACTACTACACCTGCTTCTACGCCTCGCTGGCGATCTTCCAGCACGGCGGCGACGAATGGTCCCGCTGGTACCCCGCGATGTCCACCGAACTGATCAAGCAGCAGCGCAAGGAAGGCAACTGGGACGACCCCTACGGCGGCGTCTTCACGTCGCTGGCCGTGCTGAGCCTCCAGCTTCCGTACCGCTACCTCCCGATGTTCCTGGAAGGCGGCGCGGGACGGGAAGGGAAGTAACGGAACGGTGAACAGAAGGGGTCAGGATTTAGGATTCAGGATTCAGGGAAGGAGCAGCGCGGTCGCGCTGCTTTTTCTTTTTAAAAAGGGCGGCGAAGCCGCTCCACCCCTGATCCCTGAATCCTAAATCCTGACCCCTGCCGTTCGCCGCTCCTCCCCTGAATCCTGAATCCTGACCCCTGCCGTTCGCTGTTCGCCCCTGTTCAACCTCGCCTCCAGCGGCTACACCAAGCGGCATGAACCCGCGGTTCCTGCAACTCTTTCGCGCGTGGATTCCGAGCTGGCGGTTTTTCGAGACGCTCTCGGAACAGCCGGTGCTCTACTATCGCACCTCGGCTCACGCGGCCGGCGAACTGGGCGCCTGGCGCGTGGGGCTCCGGCGGCCGCCGCGGCGCTGGGACGCGCTTTTTCAGAACGCCGAAGGCAACCTGCACCTGGCCTGCTACGCGCTGCTCGACCAGTTGGAAGACGACATCCAGACGGCGGGCGCGCGCGGGCCCGAGGCGCTCGCCGCGGTCCCCGCGTCGCCCTCGTACCGGCTCGTCGAAAACCTCGTCCGCTTTCTGCTGCGCGAACGGAACGAACTGCCCGGCGGCGGGCGCTTTCAGTTCAAGGTCTGCCGCCTGCCCGCGGACGGCGCCGCCGGCGCGGAGGCCCCCGAAGACATCGTCGTCTCTCCCGTGCACAGGATCTGAATGCCGATCTCGGACCAGGACGCCGTGGACGCGTGCGCCCGGCTGATCGCCTTCGCCGTGCTGCTCCAGGCGCTGGAACTCTTCCAACTGCGCCGCGCCTTCGCGCACGGCGGCATCTGGACGTGGGAGGTCCTGCGCGACGAGTTCGCGATTTTTCCCGGCATCGTGCGCGCGCCGCTGGGCCTGTTCCTCGGCTACCCGCGGTTTCTCTTCGTGATCTTCGCGCAAACGGCGCTCGCCGTGTCGGTCCTGATCGAACCGCGCGAACACCCCGCGGTCTTCCTCGGGCTGCTCGCGGCGACCGCGCTGGTCTCGCTGCGCTGGCGCGGGAGCTTCAACGGCGGCGCGGACTACATGACGGTGCTGGTGCTGCTGGCGCTTTCCGTCGAGGCCTGCTTTCGCGGGCACGCGGCCGTGCGGCACGGCTGCCTGTGGTACGTGGCCGTGCAGACGGCGCTCTCGTACGCGATGGCCGGCGCGGTGAAGCTCCGCAACGCCGGCTGGCGCAGCGGGCGCGCGCTCGCGCGCTTCCTGAGCGGCCCGCCGTACGAACCGCCCGAGGCCTGCGCGGCGCTGGCCCGGCGTCCGGGACTGATGCGCATGAGTTCCTGGGGGATCATGCTCTTCGAAGTGAGCTTCCCGCTGGGACTGACGAGTCCCACCGCGTGCGCGGGTGTCCTCGCCGCGGCGCTCGTCTTTCACCTGCTGAACGTGGCCGTCTTCGGCCTCAACCGCTTCGTCTTCGCGTGGCTCGCGGCGTACCCGGCGCTGCTGTACTGCAGTGCTCCGTGACACCTTTTCACCACGGAGGCACGGAGACACGGAGCACTACCAAACCATAATTCACCGCGGAGAGCGCGGAGCGCGCAGAGAACGCAGAGAACGCATGGAACGCACAGAACGCACGGAACGGAAGACCGATTTCGTTTACCGATGGGGATACCGTTCGGGTTCTTCCCGGCCCTCGGAAGATCGGATTTTTCGCGGGATCGGTGCTGCCCTGGCAGGGCAGATTGGGCGGGATCGGCC
>JAHCJK010000303.1 GCA_026184295.1 Planctomycetota bacterium | reverse complement strand
CGGCGCAAGCCGCACTGGGTCCGGGCGCAGGTGCAGGGCGGATCGGGCGCGCAGGGTTCGGGCGGCGGCGGCGGCGGGGCGGCTCCGCTGAATTACGCCGAACTGCTGCGCCCCGAGAACAGCGCGGTGCTCCAGGAATTCATCCACCACCGGAAGGAGGAATTGGAGCGGCTGCGGAGCGCGCACTACGGGAAACCGGTTTGACGCGCGACCGGGCGGCCGCCCGCCCGGTGGACGCCGGCGCGCGACGCGGCTCGGGCGGAAGAGGCTCGGCCACGCGAAGCGCGGCCTGCGGCCGGCACGGCAGGCGCGTTCGATTCGCCCGGAACCGGCGACGGAACGGGTCGTGCTACGCGCGCAGGCCCTTGGTGGCGACGGCTTCGACGAACAATTCGACCTGCACGGCGCTGACGTTGGCGCGCGGCGCGACGTCGGCGGCGACGGCGTCGAGGTCTTCGCCGTAGTCGAGGCGGTCGCCGATCTCCTGGGCAAACGGGAGCAGGCGTTCGGCGGCGTCGCGCGTGAGCGATTCGGTGGGATGTTCGCCGTGGCAGGAACCGCCGGGGTAATCGGCGGGCAGGCCCAGCGTGCCGCAGTAGCGCGCGACGTTGTGGACCACGAAGATCGGCGCGAGAAAGAAGGAGATCAGGCCCAGCCAGCCGACGGCGAGCGTGACGGCGGTGTATTCGAAAAAGTAGCTGTTGATGCAGCGCTTGCAGAGGTTCCCGTCGATCTGGTTCGAGAAGCGCATCACCAGCGCGCCGATGTTGCGGTAGAAGACGACGCGGCGGGTGGGGCGGTGTTTGCCGCAGGCCTGGCAACGCATGGCACGGCTCCTTCCGTTACAGGTTCTTGCGTTCGCATACGCTTGGCTGCATCCAAGGTAACGCGCCCGCGCCAAAAGCAAGACCCAATCTCGCACGGAAAATTCCACGCTTGCGGGCCCGGAGCCCGCCGGACCAACGAAACATATGCAATGGGTGAAACACCCCCCAAGGAGGCTACCATGGCGCATCCCCGCGATCCCGGCTCGTCCCTCCCGGACCTCTGCCGCTTTTCCACCCAGGAACTGCTCGACGAGTGCGAGCGGCGCAGCCTGGGCATGCTTTGCGTATGCCTGCGCGTCGAGGAGCATCCGTCGGGTTTCGGCGACACGTGGCACTACCGCATCAAAGGCAGCAACATCATGCTCGGCGCAATGTCCGCCGCGATCACCATCAAGATGCAGAAGGAGCTGGAGAAGCGCGGGGGGGAAGAGTGAACGCCGAATTTCGATTTACGATTTTCGATTGACGATTGACGATTGACGATTGACGCGGGGGCGTGGGATTTTTCGGGGGGCGGAAACGGAAAACGGAAAGAGCCAAGTTCCAAACAAACGAAAATGGGCAAACGGAAAAGGGGCGCGCGGGCGTTGGGCGGTGCGCGGCGGATCTGGGGCGCGGCGTCTTGGGCGTCCCGGGTCTGTCGTCCCTACGGGACTCGCAACGTGGGGCGCGCGCACTCCCAGGGCTTACGCCCTGGGCTACATACTGACGCCGCTCCGCGGCTAAACGGCGCCGCGGCTCCGGTCGTTCTATCGAAAATTGTTCTTCGGCGTCGGTCCAAAGTCGTCCGTCGTCCACACGCCGTCCACACGCGATCGTCGAAAATCGTGCTTTGCAGAGTGCTTCGGCCATGGCGGTCCGGGCGGCCCTCTTCTGGTTGGCCGAAATCTTGGTTGATCGGTTGCTTGCCACCGGCTTTTAGCTGGTGTTGGAAGTCTTCCGCCAAGTGCCCAGCCGGATTCAGCCGGCTTCCAAGGTTCGGCTTAAGCCCTCGGAATTGTGGAAGCAGGCTGAAGCCTGCTAAAGGATGTAGGGGTGGGTCTCTGCTCCACCAGCTAAAGCTGGTGGCAAGCAACGGATCAACATCTCGCTTCGTCCGCATTGAAGTGCGGACAACGATGCTCGCCGCCGGTCGCTGCAATCGTCAATCGTCAATCGAAAATCGTCAATCGTCTCACGTTCCCGCGACGTAATTGAGGTAGCGTTGCTTCGCGTCGGCCTGGGCGGGTTGCAGGGCGGCGGGGAGGGGTTTGCGGAGTTCGTTCGCGAAGGCGTCGGTCATCATCGCGTTGTAGAGCTGCGTGTAGAGCGCGGGCTTGTTGGGCGCGACGTTGGCGGTTTCCTTGCGGCCGGCGTCGGTGGCGTAGTCGTAGCATTCGCTTTCCTGGCCGGCGGGGTCGAGGTCCACGGTGCCGGGCTTCCAGTGGCTGTTGACGGCCAGCTTGCCGGCGGCGCTGCGGTACGCGATGACGTGGATCGGCGCTTCCGAGACGGTTCCGCGCGCGGCTTCGATGTGGTTTTCGTCCACGGTGTGGAGGACGTACGGGCGGCCGGCGGCGTTGTTGTCGGAGAGAATCTTGGCGATGTCGAGACGCCCGGCGAGGTGCTGGAATTCGGGGCGGTCGCGCCAGGAGTTGTCGCCGAGGCCCAGCGTCATCAGCAGCGGCATCAGGTCGGCGCTGCACGTGAACTGGTCGCGCGTGCCGGGGGCGTTCGCGAAACGCCCCGTGGGATCCTTGACCATCAGCGGAATGCCCATCGATTCTTCGTACGCGCCGCCGCCTTTGCCGCGCATGCCGTGCGAGCCCGCGTGTTCGCCGTGGTCGGCGGTGAAGACGACGATCGTCTTCTTGGCCACGTCGGGGCTGGCGTCGAGCGCGTCGAGGACGCGGCCGAGCTGTTCGTCCACGTAACGCTGGCACTGGAGGTACAGGTCGAGCATCTTCGTCCACTGGGCTTCGTAGCCCGCGCCGGAGTAATCGAGGTTGCCGAACATGCGGTTGGAGGCCTGGATCATGCCGAGCTGCAGGCCGGGCTTTTTGCGCTGGCGCAGTTGCAGCGGCGTTTCGAAATTGGGCGGGAGCGCGGTGAAGACTTTGGGGGGATTGTTTTCGCCGTCGATGCGGTCGGTCTGGCGCGGATAGAAGACGATGTCGTGCGGATTGACGAAGCTGACGGTCGTGCACCACGGCGCGCCCGCGCCGTTTTCCTGGAACCACGCGAGGAACTGGTTCGCGATGTCGTCGTCCTCTTCCAGGCCTTCGCCGGCCGCGCCGTTGGGCGAGGGGCACGTGCCGCCGCTGAAGCCGTAGGGTTCGAGGTCGCAGGGATTCGCGGCGCCGTCGCTGACGTGCCACTTGCCGTACCACCACGTCTTGTAGCCGAAGCCGCGCAGCGCGGTGCCCCACGTGGGAAAGCGCGGATCGAGGTACGGGAGGCCTTCGTACGCGCCGGTGTTGAGCAGGAAGTGCTGGTGCGCGTAGAGCCCCGTGAGCATGCTTGCGCGCGAGGGCGTGCACATCGCCGCGACGGTGTAATGTTTGTTGAAGCTCACGCTGGCCTTGCGCAGGCGCGCGATGTTGGGCAGGTAGCCGTCGAGCGTCTGTTGGTCGGGGAACCACATCGGCGGGCGCAATTGATCGACGATGACGACGAGAATATTCGGCACGCCTTCGTCGGCGCTGGCGCCGACGGCGGGCGTCGCGAGGGCCCGGCTGCCGAGCAGCGGCGCGGCCGCGAGCGCCGCGGAACCCGCGGCCAGCGTCTTGAGAAATTCACGTCGATCCATGGCTGAGCCCTCGCGATTCTCCACACGCACGCCGTGAAGGTTGGGATTCCTCCACACTTTTTCATCCCGGCGGCGTGGCGGGCGAAAGTGTGCAAGCGCGAGGCCAGCGCGGGGCATTTCGGCGTCGATTTTCGGCGGAAATGGGAGGACGGTTCCGTGCGGAGCGGCGGCCCGCCGCGCGCGTCGTCTTCCAACCGCGCGCCCGTGCCCGCGTTACGGAGCGCGGAAGGTACCGAATTTTCGATACGCCTCGGGGGCAACGGCGTCTAAGAAGGTAGTCATGGAACGCGAGGGCTAAGCGATGCGGCGGACGATCGGACGTTTATACAGGCGCGGGGCGTGCGCGGCGCTGGCGGCGTGCGCGCTGTTCGCGGGGTTCGTTCAGGGCGCGCGGGCGGCGGAGGACGCGCCCGCGGCGGTCGAGCGCTTCGTCACGTTTCGCGACGGGACGGTGCTGAAGCTGACGCTGCCCGACGAGGCGCTGGCTTTCGAGACGCTGGGCGCGGACGAGGCGCGCGAGGCGGGCCGGCGGCGGCTTTCGGCCTGCGGCGACCTGCGCTTCGCCGCGCAGCCGAGGCTCGACGAGCTGGCCGCGTTCCGCCAGGCGCTGCGCGGCCTGGCGAGCGAGGAGTTCGGCACGCGCGAGGCGGCGCTGCAGCGCCTGAAGAAGCTCGCGCCGAA
>JAHCJK010000302.1 GCA_026184295.1 Planctomycetota bacterium | reverse complement strand
CCGGGCCGGTCTACCTCGACGACATCACGGTCGAGTACCCGAAGAAGTAAGCCCGCGCATGCGCGCGCGGAAGGCCCGCGGCGAGGCCCCCATCACGCGGCGGAAGACGCGGCTGAAGTGGTACGGGTCCCCGTAGCCTTCGGCCTCCGCGATCTCCAGAATCTTGCGGTCGGTCTCGGCCAGCGCGCGCGCCGCGTGTTCGACGCGGCGTTCCTCCAGGTACTGGCGCGGCCCGCGCCCCATCGCCTTTAAAAACGCTGCGCGGAAAGCCGTCAGGCCCATCCCGGCGGCCTCGGCCAGGTCTTCCACCGAAGGGCGTTCTCCCAGACCCGCGCCGCCGGGCAGGTCGAGCGTGCGGACGAGTTCCAGGATGCGCGCGTCGGCGCGGTCGGGCTGCACCAGCCCCGCCTGCGCGGCGTCTTCGGCCAGCGTGCGCAGCGCCCAGCCGAGCGTCTCGCTGGCGCGCAGCATCGCCGAGAGCGAGCGGGTCGCGCGGCGGCTGTAGAGTTCCACGAGGGGCTGCAGGCGTTCGCGCCAGAGGCCGGGCGCGCGCAGCTTGGTCACCAGCGGGAGCACCAGCGGCGGCGCGTCGGCCTCGGTAAAGGGCTCGCGCAGGATAAAGCGGGGCATGTGCCCGAGCGGCTTGCGCTGCACGACCTCCTGCGTGCCGCTGATGTTCTTCATCGCGGCCATCTCCGGCTGCGCGTGCAGATCAAAGTGCACGGCCAGGTGCCGGCCGCCCTCGTTCGCCCAGCCGTGCAGGAAGTTCGGGGGGATAAAGGCCATCTCGCCCGCGCGGATGTCCACGCTCCCGCCGTCCGGCCCGGACCAGATCCAGCAGCTGTCTTCGACCTGAAAGACGAGTTCGAAGTCGTCGAGGAGCCGCAGGTAGGCCACGTGCCGGGCGTGGTCGGCCGGGATGTAGGAAAGGTGCGCCAGCCGGAGCCAGGGGGCGATCGGGCGCGGTTCCAGCGAGATCAGTCGCGGTTCGGCGGAGGCGGTCATGGTCGTCTAAAGCCCTGTGCCGCAGAGAGTTCCGTCCTGAAGCAACGTAACGTTATGTGGTGAAAAATCCATCTTTTTTTGGTCCTCAATCCATGTCTTCCGGGCATTCACTAGCGTAATTTATCCCCATCGCAGGCGCAGACGCACTTTCCGTCCCGGCGAAATATACAGGAGACGCCCCCGATGCTCACCCCCGCCCAGGTCGCCCAGTTCCAGAAGAACGGCTACATCAAATCGACCAAGGTCCTGACCGACGCGCAGGTGGACGTGCTCCGCGCGGAACTCGAGCGCGTGATGACGCAGAAGGACAACCCCGAAGTCCAGCAGCCCGTCTCGATCTCGAACTGGAATCCCAAGGCGCCGATCTGGCAGATCGTGAACATCTGGGAAGCCAGCGCGGCCTTCCGCGAAGTGATGTCGCACCCGACCATCGTCGAGGAAGTCGCGCAGATCACCGGCGCGAAGGAACTGCGCATCTGGCACGACCAGATTCAGTACAAGCCCGCGTCCGAAGGCGGCGTGAACATGTGGCACCAGGACTGGCCCTACTGGCCGACCATCACGCCGCTCACCGACCAGGTCTCGGCCTGGATCGCGCTCGACGACGTGGACGAAAGCAACGGCTGCATGAGCATGGTTCCGGGCAGCCACACCTGGGGCAACTGCATCGAGTTCCTGCACACGATCAAGGATTTCAAGGCGATGCCCAAGCAGTACAAGGAGCACGCCATCGAGGTGCTGCTCGCGCCGGTGAAGAAGGGCGAGGTCCACTACCACCACGGCCTCACCTGGCACGGCTCGCACGCCAACACCAGCGGCCGCCCGCGCCGCGCGATCGCCTACCACTACATGACCGAACGGACCTGCTTTGTCGCCAGCGGCAACCACATCATGAAGCCGTTCATCGAAGTCGCCGACGGCGCACAGCTCAAGGGCGAGCACTTCCCGCTCGTCTGGGACGGCGCCAAGGCCGTGCCCGCGCCGGCCGTGCGCGCGAAGGCCGCTGCCCGCTAACGAACGCTTTCCACACACCCACGCGAAAGGATGACGCCGACATGCTGCTGACCAACGCCCAGATCGACGAGTTCCACCTGAAGGGCTTCGTGAAGTGCGATACGCCGGTGCTCGACGACGCCACGGTCGAGAAACTGCGCGAAGAGATGCAACTGGTGATGGAAGGCAAGAGCCAGAAGCAGGCCCTGCTGAACCGCAACCTGCTGGGCGGCAGCAGCGAGTACGGCCCCGCCGCCAGCGCGGAAAAGAAGGTCGTCGTGCAGATCGTGAACATCTTCGAGGCCAGCGAGGCGTTTCTCGAACACGCCAAGAACCCCGAGATCACCAGCACCATCGCGCGCCTCTGCAACAACGCCGAACTCGTCCGCGTCTGGCACGACCAGGTTCAGTTCAAGCCGCCCAAGGTCGGCGGGCCGACCGGTTGGCACCAGGATTTCCCCGCGTGGCCGATCCTGCAGCCCGCGGACCTGATCAGCGCCTGGGTCGCGCTCGACGACGCCGAGATCGACAACGGCTGCATGTGGATGGTGCCCGGCAGCCACCGCTGGGGCAAGATTCCGCTCCAGTCGGGCGCCAACTTCGAGCCCAAGTACGACGCGAGCCTGCTGCCCGAAGGGCTCTCGCCCGAGGACGTCAAGGCCGAGCCGTTCATCGTCAAGAAGGGCTGCGTCGGCTTCCACCACTGCATGACCTGGCACGGTTCGCCGGCCAACCTCAGCGACCGCCCGCGCCGCGCGATTGCCGTGCACTACATGCCCGGCTACACGATCTACGCGCCCACGCGACCGCACCCGGTCGAAAAGCACGTCACCGTCAAGCCGGGCGAAGTGCTCGCCGGCGAGAAGTTCCCCGTCGTCTACGAACGGGCCAAGGCGCTCGCGCTGGCCTGATTCGGTTTCAATCCACTCGCTGGGCAAACGGGCGGGCCTTCGGGCCCGCTCTTTGTTTTTGGCGCGGGTTCCGTACACTGAACCCATGCCCGTGCATTACGTGACCGACGAGACCCTGCACCGCGAGAGGCTCGTCACGGCCGAAGGCCTCGCGCAGGCCCTTGGCCGCCCCGTCGAGATCCATCGCGGCCGGCCCGCCGTGCGCCTGGACCTCGACGCCGGCTCCGTCGCGATCGACCTGCCGCTCCCGCGCGCCGACCTGACCGGACTCGACCTGCTCGCCGTGGAACTTTGCACCGCCGAAGACGGCCAGGCCGCGGCGAGCTTGCGGCTGGAACTGGCCTCGCGCACCGCCGGCCTGCCGGCAAACGACTACCTGAACAGCGGGCGTCCCGAGGATTTCACCCGCGCGGACTGGCGCGAGGTCCTCTTTCCGTACGAGAACTTTCTGCTCTACGGCATCCCCGCCGGCATGGTGGGCATCGAGACCGCGCGCCTGCGCGTCGGGGGCAAGGGTTCGGCCTGGATCGGCGCCGTGACGGGCGTGCGGCGCGCGCGCGCCCGGGGCTCGCGCCTGACCGACGAAGGCCTGCTGGCCGCCCTGGATCTCGAACGCCCCGAACTGGCCGGCGTGAAGACCCGCGCCGCCGCCGGGCGCACGGCCGACGCGCTGGAGGCGTTTCTTTCGTATCTCAAGACGCGCGCGGAACCCCGGCACTTCTACGCGCGCCCGCTCGAAGCCGCGGACGCGGGCGACCTCGCGGAGGCCGCGCGCATCTGCGCCAACCACGTGAACGGGTACCCCGTGGGCACGCCGGTGAACTGGCGCGCCAATCCCAACGGCTACCTGGAATGGATGCACGCCTTCAACCGGCACGGCTTCTTCATGACGCTGCTGCGCGCCTACCGTTCGACGGGCGACGCGGCGTACGCGCGCAAGCTGGACGAACTCTTCGCAAGCTGGATCGCGGACAACCCCGAACCCGTCGGGCACAACGGCGGCGGCGACCCGGCCTGGGAGACGCTGTGCGTGGCCGTGCGCGTGTACGGTTCGTGGCTGCGCTGCTTTTTCACGCTGCTGGAGGACCCGAACTTTTCGGACGCGACGCGCCTGGCCATGCTGAAGAGCCTGCACGGCCACGCAGAGCACGTCTTTCATTACAAAGGCTGGCCGAACAACTGGCTGATCGTCGAATCGCGCGTGCTGGCGCTGATTGGGATGCTCTTCCCTGAATTCAAGCGCGCGCCCGCCTGGGTGGACGAAGGCCTGGGGCGGCTGGAAGGCGAAGTCGCGCGCCAGATTTACCCCGACGGCGCCGACTGGGAGTTCGCCCTCGGCTACCACGCGATGGCCGTGCGCGGGTTCCTGGACGTCTACGAGATCGCGAAGCTGAACGGACGCGCGCTCCCGCCCGTTTTCGAGGAACGCCTGCCGAAGACC
>JAHCJK010000301.1 GCA_026184295.1 Planctomycetota bacterium | reverse complement strand
CGGTCGAGGCATTCGAGCGCGATCTTCTTGTCGGTCTCGCGCGGCATGCGCAGGAAGTTCATGTAGCCGTAGCGTCCCATCAGCACCACGTCCCAGACGCTGACGGGAAAGGACCAGTCCACGTCTTCCGACTGGGGAACGTACGCGACCCAGTTGCGTTTGTGCGCGTCGTGGACGTGCGTGCCGCAGATGCGCACGGTGCCCTTCACCGGCCGCACGAATCCCATGATGGCCTTGAAGAGCGTCGATTTTCCGCTGCCGTTCACGCCCACCAGCGCGCAGATGGTGCCGCCGCCGAGCTGAAAGCTGGCGTCGTACAGCGCGACGTGCCCGTTGTTGTACGCGACGGTGACGTCGCGCACGGTCAGGTCGGAAAGAGGCGTCGTTTCCATGCGGTCGCTCGGCTTTCCCGGCTCACTTCGTTCCCGTAAATCCGGAGACGATCGTTTCGGCGTTGTAGGTCAGCAGCTTCAGGTACGTCGGCGCGTCGCCATCGGGCGCGGTCAGCGAATCGACGTACAGCACGCCGCCGTAGCGCGCGCCGGTCTCCTTGCAGACCTGGTGCATCGCCTTGTCGCTGATGGTGCTTTCCGAGAAGGCGACGGGAATCTTCTGCTTCCGCATCGTGTCCACGACCTTCTGAATCTGCTGCGGGGTGCCTTCCTCGTCGGCGTTGACCGGCCAGAGGAAGAGTTCCTTCGCGCCGTAATCGCGGATCAGGTACGAGAAGGCCCCTTCGCACGTCACCAGCCAGCGCTGCTCGGCGGGGATCTGTTCCAGCTTGGCGCGCAGCGGTTCGTCGATGGCCTTGATCTTCTGGCTGTAGGCCGCGGCGTTGGCGTTGTAGGTCTCGGCGTTGTCCGGATCCATCTCCGCCAGCGCCTTGCGGATGTTCTCGACGTAGATCAGCGCGTTCTTGGGCGACATCCACGAATGCGGATTGGGCTTCCCGTTGTACGGGCCCTCCGCGATGCTCATGGGCTGAATCCCGTCGCTCAGGTCCACGCTCTTCACGTTCTTGATGTTGCCCATGAACTTCTCGAACCAGCGTTCCAGGCCCATGCCGTTGCGCAGCACCAGGTCGGCCGACTGCGCCTTGACGATGTCGAGCGGCGTCGGCTCGTACTCGTGAATCTCGGCGCCGGGCTTGGTGATCGATTCGACGATGGCCTTGTCGCCGGCGACGTTCTGCGCCATGTCTTCCAGAATCGTGAAGGTCGTCACGACGCGCTTGACCTTCGGCTTGCCGTCGGCGGCCGGCGCGGCGCCGCCGCCGCCCGCCGCCAGCAGCGCCAGCGCGCCTGCGGCCAGGGCGAACATCAGGGTGTATCTAGCGTGCACGGACATCGTGGCCTCCTTGCCGGGTATCGGGGCGGGCATGCGCGGATTCCTCAAAACGAGTGCTCGAACGAGAGGTAAAGGAAGGCCCCGATGTCGGGCGCCTTCCGGTTCAGGCCGATGGGCGCTGCCACGCCGACCACCAGTTGCGCGTCGCGGGCCTTGGGCAGGCTGAACGCGAAGCGCGTGCCGGGCGAGATCACCGCGGTGTACTCGCGCGTGGTCTTGCCTTGCGCGTTGAAGCCCTGTTCGTCGTTGCCGGCGTATTCGAGCATCAGGTTGAAGCGGCTGGTGACCGCGTAGATGGCGCTCGCGCCGAGGTTGAAGTCCACCAGCGTCCGGCGCGAAGAATGCGAGCCGTCGTCCAGGCGCACGCGCATGCCCGGGCGGATGGTCGTGCCGGCGTTGAAGTGGAAGGTCCAGCGTTCGCCCACGACCTTGCTGAGCGGCAGGTTGAGCTGGTAGCCCGCGCGCCCGCTGCCGAAGCCGCGGTCCTCGTCGCCGGTGGGCAGGAGCAGGCTGAAGCGCGGCGAGAAGGCCGGCTGCCGCTCGGATTCGTACAGCGCCTGCCAGCGGTAATTGATCGCCACGTCGCCGACCCCCTTCGAGGAAACGCCGCCTTCGTCGAGCATGCTGTAGGGGACGGTGTAGGAGAGCTGGTGGTCCTGCGAGACCACCGGCCATTCCTGCGTGAAGGAAAGGTCCCAGCTCTTGTCGTCGGTGCCCGGTCGGCGGTCGATGCTCCGCTGGGCGGTGAAGATGTGCTGCACGACGCCCGGTTCCTGGTTGTAGGCCTCCTCGACCAGGAAGGAGTTGTCCTGAATGCCCTTGGCCGGCGGCGCGGGCTTTTCGCCTTCCAGCGCGCGCGCCTGCGGGCCCGGCGCGATGGGCGGCGCGGCCTCGCCCGCGCGGGCCGCGCTTGAGCAGACGAGCAGCGCGCAGCCGAACGTGAGAACACTGTTAGTCCAGGCTAACTTTTCGAACCAGGCGAACGGGGTCATACGCGGCTTCTCCATGCCCGCGCGGCAGGCCGGACCGGGCGCGCGGACGGTTTGCGGTCTTTGGCGCGAAAGGCCCGGATGCCGCCCGGCGCGCCTTCCAGTTCAAGATGGTCGATGAACTCGACCAGACGTTCCACGGTCTCGTGGCTGATGGCGTGTTCGATCAGGCAGGCGTCGTGTTCCGCCAGGTCTTCGGGCAGGCCGAGCACCCCGGTGAGGAAGCGCGTGAGAACCCGGTGGACGCGCACCTGCTGGCTGGCCAGCTTGCGCCCGCGCGCGGTCATGTCCACGCCCCCGTAGGGACTGTGGCGGATCAGGCCCTGTTCCTGCAGGCGCTTGAGCGCCTTGCTGACGCTGGGGCGCTTGACGCCCAGGGAATCGGCGATGCGCGAGACGCGCGCGGGCCCGCCTTCCTCGGAAAGGCGGAAGATCGCCTCGAGGTAGTCTTCCATGTTGGCGGAAAGCGAGCGCGCGGAGGAGGCGTTCATCCGTCCGTTTCCGTGCTTGGCGCTCATGCGGCGGGTCCCCTGAAAAGTTTCACGCGGCTAACTTAGCCTTGTCTAACTTTTACCGCGCCTCCGGCGCTTGTCAAGAGCCTCCCGGTGCACATGAGCGTTTTCGCGGCGCCGGCCCGGTCCCGCGGGCGTTCGGGGCGGCGGCGCCTCCGGGTTTCGCAACATTGCACGCGCGACTTGCGATAAGGGGCTTGATTCCTTCACGCGGCGGTGGTAACTGAAAGTATATGCCGTCGCCGAGGCGCTTCTCCCCCGTCCGGCCGTCACCCGAAAGCGGTGCGGACCCCGCCATGTCCGCGCGCGCGCGCCAGGACAACCTGCCGCTCGGGCGTCTGCTGGTCCTCCAGAAGAAACTGACCAACAAGCAGTTGGAAGACGCCCTCGCGCTTCAGCGCAAGACCTTCCAGGCGCTCGGCCGCATCCTCCGCGACGAATACGGCCTGCTTGAAAGCGACCTCCTGGAGGCGCTGCGCAAGCAGACCCACATTCCGCGGATCTACCTGCGCTTCTTCCCGTCCGCGCCGGAGACCGTCGCGCTGCTCGACCCCGAATTCTGCCGCCAGCACGAGGCCATCGCCTTCGAGAAGCTCGACGGGCTGCTCTGCGTGGCCTTCTCCAAGCCCCCGCAGCGCGGACTGGTCCGCCAGATCGAGACCAGCACGGAGCTGGAGGTCAAGCCCTACAGCGCGCCGTGGGAAGACATCCGCAAGAAGCTGAGCATCGAATAACGCCCAGCCCCGCCGTTTTCAGCGCTTTTTAACTCTACTAACCTAAGAAAATCGAACGCCTTGTGAGAACAGGGCGGGCGAGCTTGTTTTTTCTTGGACGATCCCGGGCCGGCGGAGTTTCTAACACGGTACATGAGCCAGGCGAACACCGACGCCCGGGCGCTGCTGGAGGCCGTGGGGCCCCGTCTGCGGCGCTACCTCCTGATCCTGGCCGGCACGGCCGAGGACGCGGATGACCTTCTGCAATCGGTGTACGTGCGGTTTCTGGAAGAGCCGCCGCAGGGAACCCGGGAACGACAGGAGGCGTGGCTCTTCACTGTGGCTCGTAACCTCGCCTTCACCTCCACCCGGGACCGCCAGCGTCGTGTGCGCCGCGAGCAGGGCGCCGTGCGTTCCGACGCGCCGCCGACCCCGGCCGACCAAGCCGAACGCCGCGAAGACCTGGAGCGCATGCGCAACGCGCTGGCCGGGCTGCCGCTGGACCTGAAGGAACCGCTCTACTTGAAAGTGGTCGAACACCTGAGCTTCAGCCAGATTTCCGAACGAACCGGCGTGCCGAAATCCACGGTCGCGCTGCGCGTGCAGGAAGGCCTGGTGCTGCTCAACCGGCGTTTTCACGAGGTGAGCCATGCCTGACGCACGCGAGACCAAGGTCGCACGCCTGCTGACGGACGAACTGAGCGCCGAGGACCGCGCGCGCCTGGCCGGCGAAGTCCGTGGCGACGCCGAAGCCGCCGCGCTCGAAGCGCAGATGCGCGAGACGCTCGGCGCGCTGCAGGGCTG
>JAHCJK010000300.1 GCA_026184295.1 Planctomycetota bacterium | reverse complement strand
CGCCGTCATCATCGCCACCACCATCGTGGACGAGAGGGCGAGCGAGAAAAGGCGCGTGCCCAGCCCGAGGATCAGCGCGATCCCGCCCACCAGTTCGAGCGTGGCGACGAAGTACGCGTTGGCCGCGGGCGCCGGGATGCCCAGCCCCGCGAAGAATTCCACCGTGTTGTCGATGTGGGCCCACTTGCCGCTGCCGGTCTGGTAGAACGCGTAGCCCAGCGCCAGGCGCGTGAGCAGCGGCGCGGCGAAGGCTCCGAAGGCCGCGCACTTCAGCCCGAAGGCGCTGCTGCGCTGAAGCAGGCCGAGGCCGCCGCCGCTCTTGGCGTCGGCTTGCAGGGCCTGTGCATGGTGGTTGGTGATCTCGATCGCAGACATGTGCGCCCTCCTGGCAGGCCGCGACGCATCGCGAAGCCCGCGCCTTTCAAGCGTTCCGGGTTGTGCATGAGCACGTTCGGATAACCGCGGGATACACGCCCCGCGCTCTTTCATGTTCGGGCTCTACATGTCTGGCACCCGGTTCTTATTTCCGCATTTTGCTAGGATGTGATGGGCCGACCAACAGGTTCGGGTGCGGGCGTATCCTTATATTAGTCGCTGCGCCTGGGAGGCCCTTCGCCGATGGGTTTTGCGGTGTACTCCTTTGCGCGTACGGTCCTTAGCGCACATTTAACCCTATCTTATTGGACAATAAGGAATTGTAGGTTTTCCAAAGCCCCGTTCGGTGTAGGCAGTGGTGTAAGGTTAAACCAAGCGGAGGATACCGTATGCGTCGGATCGGCAACGTCGCGCTTGCATGGGCTATGGTGGTGGCGGGCCTGACGGCCGGCGCGGCGGAGAAAGAGGAGGCCTACTGGCTGCGCAAAGGCGATACGGTGCTCTTCCTCGGCGATTCGATCACGGCCGAGACGAAGTACTTCTACAAACTTTACTTCGACGACATCGCCAAGAAGTACACCGACCTGATCCAGGGCGAGAAGCCCAAGTACGACGGCAAAGGGTGGGGCACGCCGGCGCTCACGTTCGTCAACGGCGGGGTCTCGGGCGACATCGCGGCGGGCGGGCTCAAGCGCCTGCCGAACCTGCTCGCGGCCCATAAACCGACCGCGTGCGTGGTCTGCTTCGGCATGAACGACCGCTATAAAGATCGAGCGAATTACGCCGCCAACCTGCGCGCGATCGTGAAGGCGCTCAAGGCCGCGCAGGTGCGCGTGACCGTGCTGACGTCGCCCTGCGTATACGCTGGCAAGAACGCGGGGCTCGCGCCGTTCGTGAAGGCGCTGGCCGAGATGCGCGACGAGGCCGCCAAGATCGCGCAGGAAGAAGGAGTCCTCTTCGCGGACTGCTACACGAGCACGGCAAAGCTGGGCGAGACCCACGACTTCACCTGGGGCGACGGGATTCACCCCAACGAAGAAGGGCATCGCGCGATGGCCGACGCGCTCCAGAAGGCCTGGCACTTCGGCGCGCCCCTGCAGGCCGGCAAGCCTGCCGAAGCGGCTCCTGCCGCGACTCCAGGTTCGAAATAGCACGCCTCATATTGCCTGTGACGATAAAGCGTGCGGACGCCTCAAGGCCTACCGTTCAGGGCCTTGGTTGTCTAATTTTTGATCGTCATTACGCATTGTTATTAAACATGTTGTGCAACTAATGGGCTTCTTTGGCCACTTCTTGCAAATTACGGCAGGAATTCTGTAGACTTTCGTACATCTGAGGTGTACCGTTAAATCACTATGAACACAAACACGAACGTCACCATCCGTCAGATCGCGCAGAAGCTGAACGTCAGCCCGATGACGGTTTCGTACGCTTTACGAGGCCGCGGGCGCATCGGGCGGAGCACGCGCGAACGCGTCCTGCAGATGGCCCACGAATTGGGCTACCGGCCGAACTCGTCGGCACGCGCGACCCGCACGGGGCGCTTTGGCTGCGTGGGCCTGCTGGTCTGCAGCGACAGCCACTTCAGCTACATGCCGCAGGCGATGCTGTGGGGCATCCAGAAGACGCTGGAAGAGAACGACATTCACCTCACGTTGGCCAGCCTGCCGGTCAACCAGCCCGTCACGCCCGCGCTGCTGCCCAAGATTCTGCGCGAAGGCATGGTGGACGGGATGCTCATCAATTTCTCGCACCAGATTCCGCCGACGATCCTCGAGGCCGTCGCGACCTGCCGCATCCCGGCGGTGTGGATGAACTGCAAGCTCTCCAGCGACTGCGTGTACCCCGACGACCGCGGCGCCGCGCGGATGCTGACGCAGGAGATGTTCGCGCGCGGGCACCGCCGCATTGCGTACATGGACAACCACCACACCAAGCTGGCCAAGGACATGGACCGCCACTACAGCGAGTTCGACCGCATGGCGGGCTACTCCGAAGCGGTCTCGTCGATGGGCATGCCGCCGCAGATCGTGCAGCCGCCGGACGAACTTTCGGAAGTCGAAAAGACCGCCTTCCTGCGCGCGTGGCTCGAACAGGACCCGCGCCCCACCGGGGTGATCACCTACCGCACCTCCACGGCGCGCCTGGCGGGCATGGCCGCGGCCTCGCTGGGACTGCGCGTGCCGCAGGATATCGAGATCGCCACGTTCTCCGACTGGCCGAACGAAGACTACGGCATGGGCCTGCGCTCCTATCAGATTCCGTTCTTCGAGATGGGCTGCAAATCGGTGCAGATGCTGCTCTCGAAGATCGCGCGCCCGTCGGTGCCGCTCCCGGCGCAGGCCATTTCCTACATGCCCGCCCAGCCGGAAAATAAAGCACAGGAAACCACGGCAGCCTCGGCCGTCGGATGAACGTCTCTACGGCGGACGCGGTTGCGAATGTTCCGCGCGCGGATGCGCTCGCAGATGGTTTTTCATAAAGCACGTCCGAGCAGGCGTCGGCGGTTCTACAAACTATGGATCGCAGGGAGCGGACGGGCATGCGAGCCAGAGGCTTTACTCTTCTCGAAATGCTGCTCGTGATTTTCATCATGGGCCTGCTCATGGCCGCCATGGGGTACGGAATGGCGCGCCTGCGCACGCGCGCGCACGTGGCGAGCGTGAAGGGCCTGCTGGAAAAAGTGAAGAACGGGCTCGCGACCTACAAACTGGTGTACCGTGATTTTCCCGATCCGGTGCCGCTGAGCGGGTTCAATGAAAACGAGACCGTGTACTTCTTCCTGACCAGAGCGTTCCGCCGCGCGCCGGACGGCGCGAAGGGCGAGATATATTCGACCGAAAACGTCGGGCCGCTGAGCGAGTTCAACGAGCGCGACCAACGGATCATGCCCGGGCGCACGCGCGTCAGCATCGTGGACGCCTGGAACGAGCCGCTCGTATTCAAATACGTGGGCGGGCGCCCGGCGCTGTATTCAAAGGGTCCCAATCATGCCGACGACAACGCCGGCGCCGACGACCTGGTGGCCTCGGAATAGGAGCGCGATGACGATGCGACCGCCCCACGCCGCACGGTCCCGCCGCGGGTTCACGCTCGTGGAAATGCTGATCGTGCTCCTCATCATCGTGCTGCTGACGACGCTCGCCGCGCCGGCGTTTTCGCAGATGGTCAAGCGCACGCGCGTGGACCAGGCGACCACGTCGATTCTTTCGGCCTGCAACCGCGCGCGCGCCGAAGCCCAGCGCGTCCGCACGCTCGTCGCGCTGTACATCGGCGACGACACCAGCCGCCTGGCCACCAAGCCGCTGGCCGGACAGCTTCCGCCCTACGGGCAGATGGAAGTCTGGACCGTCAAGCTCGGCTACAACGACGGGATCAGCTGGATCTCCTGCCGCCCGGACGCGCCGGAATACGGCTACTGGTGGTCGCCCAACTGGTACCCCTGCCGCAAACACGGCAGTGACCAGAACCTGACCGGCACCCCGCTCACCTTCAGTTCGGGCGTGCGTGCGGTCTCGTGCGTGATCAAGAAGTCCGGCAATGACGTGCACCTGGGCTTCCCCAAATACAAGAACGACGGCGCTTGGGAAGGCCCGATCGGCGAGATCAAACGGCACACGGTCGCCTACGACAAGCGCGGCGGCGCGGCGGGCTGGGACTACAACTGGAATTATCCGTACATCCTGGTCTTCGACACGACGACGGGCGAACACCGCGTGATCCAGGTGGGCGTCACGCAGGCGGCGTCGCGCGCGCGGGTGATGCCCTGGACCCTGACCGGCGTGCGCAAGCCCAGCGTCGGCACGCCCGGGCCCCTGAACTTGCGCAACCTGCCCGGCGAGATCGACAACTATCCGACGGCAGAGAACTGGACGTTCTAGAAAGGGAGGCGCGCGGGGTGCGCGCGGGGAGCCGATGACCAACGCGGGACAGGCCATGAGGCGATGCGCGCGCGCGCGCGGGATGACGCTGATCGAAGTGATGATCGCGATGTTCTT
>JAHCJK010000030.1 GCA_026184295.1 Planctomycetota bacterium | reverse complement strand
GCGTGCCGCGCCGGCCTGCCCGCCCTGTTCCACGCGGCTGCCACCCCCGCGCAAGACGGCCCGGCGGCGTCCGCCGCCCGTGCGCCGGTCTTCCTCTTGCATGCTCTCGGATGTCTCGCCATCTTCCTCGGCCAAGTCCTTCAATTCCTTGCCGTCCATGGCGTCGTCGGCCTTGGCGAGCTGTTCCAGCGCCAGCACCGCGTTCTCGCCGGCCTTGTCCGCGGCCTGCTTCTTGGCTTTCTCTTCCGCCTTGGCCGCGGGCTTGCGCTCGGGCTTGGGGACTTCGCGCAGGGCCAGGTCCGCGGCCTTGCGGGCCTTGTGCTCGATGCCCTTCTCCCCGACCACCAGCACGTCCGCCAGCGAGGTCCGGTCGATCTTGAAGCGCACGTAGTCGGCCTCGGTCTCCAGCACCAGCAGGCTGGTCAGCGGCGGGCAGAGCACGCGGTTCCTGACCGAGAGTTCGATGCGCTGCTTGCGGGATTCGGCGATCTTCTTCGCGTCCTTCTCATCAAGCTCCTGCTTCTCGAGATGGGCGAGCTGCGCGGCGATGGCTTCGCGCATCAGCAGCGGCGCGAACGCGGGCGTCTCGGCCGGAATCGCGTCGATCGGCAGGTCCACTTTGCCCAGGCCCTTGGGGTAGACGACGCCGGGCTTGGCCTTCGCGCCGTCCTTCAGCTCGCAGAACGCGACCATCTCGGTGCCCGAGCGCACGTCGCGGAAGGTCTTGGGGAAGATCCACGCCGCGCCTTCGTCGTAGAATTCGAAGGACTGCCCGAGCGGTTCGGTCAGGTCGCTCAGCGTCTTGCCGATGGAGGCTTCCAGGCTCTCGCCGAGCCCCAGCGCGACCACGCGCCCGTGGGTCCGGGCGACGAGCGCGTTGAGCAGCTTTTCGTCCTGCTTGCCGCCCAGCACGAGCGCGTGCAGGACGTGCTGCGCGGGCCATTCGCCCAGTTCGGCCAGGACTTCGGCCAGTTCGCGCTTGCCCCACGAGGCGATGCCGTCGCTGACGAGCACGAAGCGCGCGGGCTCCCGGGTCGAGCGCGCCGTCTCGCCGATGTGCTTGAGGGTCTTGCCCAGATCCGTCGCGCCCAGGCAGTGGCGGCTCTTGAGCAGGTGCGCGAAGTCGATCGCGCGCGCGCGCTGGGCCGTCAATTCGTAGTTCGCGAAGAGGCTCGCGACGTCCACGTCGAAGACGAAGGCGCTGGCCTTCTGGCCGGCGGAGATTTCGTCGAGGCCCTGCAGGATCTGGGTGAGCGCCAGGGTGCGGCGCGCTTCCATGTCGGCCCCGCTGGCGCTCGAATCGATGTAGAAGACCCAGTCGCGCTTGGCGTTCGCGCTTTCGGACGGCGCGTAGTCGGCGCGGTACGAGACCATCTCGTAGTTGCCGGCCTTGATCACGTTGATCTTCGGCGCGTCCACGGCGGGAACAAAGGTGAGTTCGATGTCGCGGTCGGGCACGAAGTCGTGGGCGTGCTTGCTCAGGCGCACGAACTGCCCGTCCATCGCCTGCGCCGAGAGGTACTTGGCGGTGTCTTCGCCCAGGCTCTCGCCCGAGAAGTACTGCACCACGCCGGTGAAGGTGAAGTCCGCGATCTTGGGCATGCCCGCGAGCGGGACGACGATGCGGCGCTGGTTGTTCTTGATCGGCAGCACCTGCGAATACCCGAGCACCAGCCGCACCGTGCCGTTGGCCGGAATGGGGAAGACCTTGGCCGAGAAGCGGTTGCCCTGGTCCTGTTCGAGCAGCGCGGGGTCGCGCATCGAGTGCAGTATCTCGCGGTAGACGCTGCGCGCCTTCTGCGTCTCGACCACTTCGCCTTCCATCAGCTTGCCGTCCACTTCCTTCGCGAAGCGGCTCACCGTCGCGCCCGTGGGCAGCAGGTACAGGAAGCGCCCTTCCATCTGGCGGTTCTGCGGATTGCGGAAGACCATCTCCATTTCGGTCAGCGCCAGCGGGCCGTGCACGGCCACGCGCAGGTCGTACTTTTCGAGGGCCAGGGCCTGGCCGTCGGGGTTGGTCAGGCTGACGGGGCAGACGGCCAGCTTCGTTTCCATCTTCGTGTCGGCGGCGGTCGCGGCCGCGATGGTGGCGACCAGCATGATGACGGCCGAGGCGAAGAGCGATTGGAAGAGCCGGCGCGATTCCATAACGACCATGACGTGGACCTCCTCTATTTCCGATACCTCATGAGACGCAAGCCAGCTCAAAAGGTTTCCCGATTTGCACCAGGTTTGCACGCGGGCAGCGGGTCCGGTGCAGCCAAGGCTGAACGAGTCTTATAATGCGTTGAAACTAGGTGGGTTGCAGGTTGGTTTGCGCGTCGGACGTTCCGCTCGCAAGCCCGTGGAGAAGCTGCGCCAGCAGCCCCAGCGCGAAGGGTTCACATGTGCGCCGCGCCAAGTGTTGAACTGCCTCCCCGCGCTTGTTGTTGGGCGCCACGCTGCCCAGGTAGCCGTCCGCGTGCAGAAGTTGCAGGGCCGCGGCGGAGGTGGACTCGGCCCAACTCCTTGGATTTTCGTTCAGCAACCCCGCGTTCCACGCGGCCATGAGCGCCGCCGCGATGCCGCACGAACCGCTCGCGTCGGGCGGCGCGCCGGGTTCGTCGAGGAAGTTGTCCCACAGGAAATCGGAGCGCATGCGCGACCGAATCCACGCGGCGCGTTCGTTCAAGTGCTCGCGCAGGTCGGCGGGCGCGTCCGGGCCGGCCTCGCGCAGGGTGTGCACCAGGCCCAGCAGGTACCACGCGATCCCGCGCGCCCAATTGCGGTACGAACGCCCGCCGTTGAGCGCGCGTAGGTACAGGTCGCCCTGGTAGATCAGGTTTTCGCGGCGCATGCGCAGTTGGCGCAGGGCATCTTCGCACAGCGCGGCGTCGTTCAGGCGCTTGCCCAGCGCCATCATCGGATACGCGACGGTGTAGCTGCCTTCGGCGGTGAAGCTGTGGTCGCGCACGCTGCCGTCGGGCTTGCGGGCCTCGTCCCAGAAGCGCCGCGCGGCGTCGAGCGCCGGGTGCCCGGGGGAACGGCGCGCGATGGACGCGATCGGCAGCGTCGCCTCGATGCTCTCGAAGCGGTTCTCGATCCGTTCGCTGCGCACGCCGTCGTAGACGAGGCTGTCCTTCGAAAGGTAGCGCGCGAACCACGCGTCCAGCGCGCGCGCGTAGTTCCCGCCGTTCGGGGTCTTCGCCCACATCTCCAGCGCTTCCACGATGCAGCCGCCCATCCAGCCGAAGGGGGCGAGGGCCGGTTCCGCCAGGCGGTCCATCGCGGCCCGCGGATTACCCGATACCGAGCCCATGAGTAAGTGCGGCACGAGGCTTTCCACGCCGGCGCGCGGCGCGACGAACCAGACCGGGGCTTCGCCGTAGCTCTTGAGCTGGAGCGGCGTCTCGTGCAGGCGCGCGATGACTTCGCGGGGGAGTTCGACGTACAGGCGCTGCGCGACGCTGGAGAACGAAAGTTCCACGGCGTGGTGCCAGCCTGTGGACGGCATGCCGAGCGTCAGTGTCGCGTCGTAGCGGCAGTCGGCGGCAACGACGAGCAGCAGGTGGCGCGGGTGCCGCTGTTCGGCGGAAACAAGCGCGGGCGCGGAGAGTTCCGCGCCCGCGTGAGCGTGAAAGACCGGAAGTCCGGCCAGTCCGATCCGGCCGGGCGGCTGGTCTTCCTGCGCGGCCCCAGCCAGCGTGACCGGAACGCGCGTCAGGTTCATGCCGGTCCGGTTAGAGCAGGTTCAGCCAGAGCGCGACCGCCGCGGCGCTGACCAGTCCGCCCGCGACGCGCACAACGCCTTCGGCCGAGGCGCGCTTCAGCGCCCAGCCCAGGCCGAGGCCGACCGCGTGCAGCGCGGCCGTCGCGGCGACGAAGCCCAGCGCGTAGCTCCAGCCCGAAGCCCCCGCGGCCAGTTCCGCGCCGTGCGCGTGGCCGTGGAAGAGCGCGAAGAAGGCCACCAACGGCAGGCTGGCGTACAGCGGCAGCTTGGCCGCGCCCGCGACCAGCAGCCCGAGCACCAGCACCGAGGCCAGAATGCCGGCTTCGACCAGCGGCAGCGGGACGCCCGCCATGCCCAGCGCGCCGCCGGTAACCATCATGCCCACGAACGCGGCCGGAACGGCCCAGACCGCGCGGCCGCCCAACTGCGCAGCCCACAGGCCCACGGCTACCATCGCCAGGATGTGGTCGAGTCCCGAGAACGGATGCGCCAGGCCGTGCGCGAGACCGCTTTCGGCGTGGCCGGGGTGCGCCCAGGCGCGCGAGCCCACCAGCGCCAGCGCGGCGAAGAGCGCGAAATGCTTGCGGATCGTCATGCGAAGAACTCCTTATGTAAGAGTGAGGTCAGGCCCCTTGGTACTTAGCGGGTTCGCGCTCCAGCGGCAACTTCCTTTGCGAACCGCGCGGCTCCCCGATGCCTCGGCGTTGCGCGAATGGCATGCTTACTTGTCGTGGACCGCTTCCATGCGCGCCGAGGAACCCGTCGCCAGGGCGGGCTGGGGGACCGCGCTGGGGTGCGGCATGGGCGTGGGAATCGCGCCCGGCGCGTCCACCTTGGCGTCGGTCAGGCGCAGGCTGTTCAGCGCCACGATCGCGGAACTGGCCACCATCGCCAGCGCGGCGACGGGCAGCGCCCACTGTTCCTTAAAAAGGTTCATCGCGGCGAGCGGGATCATCACGACGTTGAAGCCGAAGGCCCAGAGCAGGTTCCAGCGGATGATGCTCAGCGCTTCGCGGCAGAGATGCACGACGCGGGCGACGCCGCGCGGATCGCTGGAGACCAGCACGATGCCGCCGGATTCGACCGAGATGTCGGTGCCGGCGCCCAGCGCGATCCCGACGTCGGCCGCGGCCATCGCGGGCGCGTCGTTGATGCCGTCGCCCACCATCGCGATGCGCCGGCCGTTCTCGCGGAGCTGCCAGACGAAGTCGATCTTGTCTTCGACGCCCATCAAGGCGTGGGACTCGGTGGGCTTCATGCCGCAGCGCTTGCCGACGTTCTCGGACGCCGCGGGGTTGTCGCCCGAGAGCAGGTGGACGTTCAGGTGCATGCCGCGCAGGTCGCTGACCGCGTCGGGCGCGGTCTCCTTGATGCGGTCGGCCATCGCCAGCGCGCCCAGCAGCCGGCCCTTTTCTTCCGCCAGGAAGATCGTGGTCAGCCCGGCGCTCTCGGCTTCCTCGATGCGCTTGCCCAGCGGGCCTTCCAGGCTCACGCCGCGTTCCTTCAGCAGCGCGCGGGAGCCCAGCAGGTAGGTCTTGTGCCCGATCCGCCCGCGCACGCCGCGCCCGGGCAGCGGCTCGTAGTCTTCCACCTTGCGCAGGATCAGCGTGCTCTTGCGCGCCTCGTTGACGACGCCCTTGGCCAGCGCGTGCTCGCTGCCGGCTTCCAGCGAGGCCGCCAGACTGAGGAACTCGTCGCGCTCCAGGCCTTCGGCCGTGAGCACTTCCTGCGCGCGGAAGGAGCCGTCGGTGAGGATGCCGGTCTTGTCGAAGACGATGTCGGTGACGCGCCCGGCGGCTTCGATCGCCTGACCGCCCTTGATCAGCAGGCCGCGGCGCGCGCCCAGGCCCGTGGCCACGAGCACCACCGTCGGCGTCGCCAGCCCCAGCGCGCACGGGCAGGCCACCACCAGCACCGCGATGGCCGGCATCAGCGCCTTGGGGAACGTCGCCACGCCCGTCAGGAATCCGAGCCACTGGTGCTTGTCGAGCGTCGCGACCCATTCGGGCGCGAAGGTCTGCGCCACGAACGGCCCGAAGTACCACGCCAGGAAGGTGAACACCGAGATCAGGAAGACGACCGGGACGAAGATGCTGCTGACCTTGTCGGCCATCTGGTGCACGGGCGCCTTCTGCGTCTGCGCGCCGGCGACCATGCGGGAGATATGCGCGAGCGTGGTCTGGTCGCCCGCGCCCAGCGTGCGGATCTTCAGCGGGCCGGACTCGTTCAGGCTTGCGACGACGACCTTGTCGCCCTTGACCTTCGGCACCGGGCGGCCTTCGCCGGTGATCAGGGCTTCGTTCACTTCGCTGCTGCCTTCGACGATCACGCCGTCCACGGGAATCTTTTCGCCCGCGCGCACCAGCACCACGTCGCCGATGGCCACGACGCCGGCGGGGATCACCTGTTCGCGGCCGTCGCGGAGGACGCGCGCTTCCTTGGGCATCATGTCCATCAGGCTGCCCCACAGGCGCGTGGTCGATTCGCGCGCGCGGGATTCCAGCCACTTGCCCAGGCTGACGACCGTCAGGATCATCGCCGAGGCCACGAAGAGCGGCGGCCAGCCCATCAGTTCGGTGTCGTTGCTGACCATGCCCAGGAACGCCAGCACGCCTTGCAGGTACGCGGCGGTCGAACCCATCACCACCAGGCTGTCCATGTTGAACGACCAGGTGCGCAACGCCTGGAAGAAGCCGCGGTAGTATTCCCAGCCGACCGTGATCTGCACCGGCGTCGCGAGCAGGAAGAGCCACAGAATCTTGCCGTCCCCGGCCATCAACTGATCGACGAGGACCAGGATCACCGTCAGGATCGCGCCGGCGACGAAGCGCGACTTGCGCGAGGCGATCGCCTCCAGGGTGTCGCCCAGCGACTGGCTTTCGCGCGGGTCCGCGCCGGGGCTGGCCTGGGTGGCGGTGTAGCCCAGTTCGCTGATCGCGAGCGTAAACTGTTCGGGTTTGACGGCGGGCTTGTGGCGCACCGTGGCCATGCGCGTCAGCAGGTTCACGCTCGCGGATTCGACGCCTTCGATCGCGCGGAGCGCGTTCTCGATGCGGATCACGCAGGTCGCGTTATGCATGCTGCCGATCACCAGCACGGTGACGCAGTCGCGCCCGGGACCCTTGCCGGTGGTCAACGAGGACAGATTGGTTTCGGCCATGAAGCGTTCCCAACTATAAAGGATCGGTCTTACGGGTATTTTTCAGTATTGCAAGTTGGGAGTAGCAAGAATTAACGCACCGAAATGCACGTAACTTCTCACATGGATTGATGTAGCGCGCAATGCACCTTGGGTCGTGTCCGAGACTTGCGCAACCCCTCAGGCTGGTCTGGAGCCAACTGCGCAAAATCCCGAGGCTGATTCCGGCACCGTGACATTTTTAAAGTAAAGCAGGACCGGTCCAAGTCGCGTCCGCGCGCGCGGCTCGGCTGCTTTACACGTGGTACTCGAAGGACTTGCATCCAAAATCCGCCGGAATACGGCTCACGAAGGCGGGCTTGCGTGTACTAAAAGATACGTCTGCATATCAACCGGAGCCTCCCTTTATGTCTGCCGCGCCGCTCGTCGCGATCATCGACTGGTCCAAGGCCCGCGTGGGCGACCCCGAAGCGCTGGTGGAACGCGAGATCATCGGGTCCGTCGCGCGCGTGAAGAGCTTCTACTGCGAGAGCGACCGCGACTTCGACGACGAGATCGGTTCGGCGGCGGCGCTGATCGTCTGGCACAACTGCCCGGTCACGGCCGACGGCATCCGCCGGCTGCGCGGCTGCCGCGCGCTGATCCGCAACGGCGTGGGCTACGACAGCATCGACGCGGACGCCGCCGCGCAGCACGGCATCCCCGTCTGCAACGTGCCGGACTACGGCACCGAAGAGGTCGCCGACCACGCCCTCGCGCTGGCCCTGGCGCTCTGCCGCCAGCTCTTCCCGCTCGACCGGGAGGCCAAGGCGCTGCGCTGGCGCATCCCCGAGCCCGGACGCCTGCGCCGGCTGCGCGAACTGACCTTCGGCGTCGTGGGCCTGGGGCGCATCGGCACGGCCGCGGCCCTGCGCGCGAAGGCGCTCGGCTTCCAGGTCTCCTTTTACGATCCGTATCTCTCGAACGGCGTGGACAAAGCGCTGGGCCTGCGCCGCGCCGGAACGCTGGACGAACTTCTCCGCGCTTCCGACGTGCTCTCGATTCACTGCCCGCTGACCCCCGAGACCCGCCACCTGATCGGCGCGCGCGAACTGGCCCTGATGAAGCCCAGCGCCTATGTGGTCAACACCGCGCGCGGCGCGATCATCGAAAAGGCCGCAATCTTCGAGGCGCTCCGCGCCGGCCGCCTGGGCGGCGCGGGCCTGGACGTGGTCGAAGACGAGCCGCTGGCGAGCGCCGAAGAGGCCGCGACGCCGAATTTGATCGTGACGCCGCACGCCGCCTTCTGCAGCGTCGAAGGGCGCCGCGAGATGCGCGCGACGAGCGCCCGCATCGCGCGCGCGGCGGTACTGGGCGAACCGCTCGAGAACGTCGTCAACGGCGTGCGGCCCGAACGCAAGATTTCCTAAGCGCAGGAGCGAACCCATGAAGGCCGTCCGGCTCACCGGTCCGCGCAGCCTCGCGTACGCCGACGTTCCCGAGCCCGTGCCCTCGCCCGGCGAGGCGCTCGTGCGGGTCAAGGCCGCGGGCGTCTGCTTTACCGACGTGGAGATGTTCCGCGGAACGCAGCCGTATTTTGCGATGGGGCTCGCGCATTACCCGCTGACCCTGGGCCACGAATGGTCGGGCGAGGTCGCCGCCGTGGGCGCGGGCGTGGAAGATTTCCGGCCCGGCGACCGCGTGACGGGCGACGTGAGCCTCGGGTGCGCGCGCTGCCGCTTCTGTCTGGCCGGCCAGTACAACCTGTGCGTGGTCAAACAGGAGGTGGGGCTCTGCCGAGGCAAGGACGGCGCTTTTGCCGAATACCTGACGATGCCCGCGCGGCATCTTTACCGGCTGCCGGACGCGCTGAGCTACGAAGAAGGCGCGGGCGTGGAACCGGCGGCGACCTGCGTGAAGGGCATCCACAAGGCCGGCCTGCGCGCCGGGGACGCGGTGCTGGTGGCGGGCGACGGAACCATCGGGCTGCTGGGCGTTCAAGCGGCGCGTGCCGCCGGCGCGGGCCTGGTGATCGCCACGGGCACGGACGAACGGAAGCTCGCCCTGTCCCGGCAACTCGGCGCCGACCGCGTGGTGGACGTGCGCAGGGAAAAGGCCGCCGAGGCCGCGCGCGAGGCAACCGGCGGCTACGGCGTGGATCTCGCGATCGAATGTTCGGGCCGGATTCCCGCGCTGCGCGACTGCATTCAGGCGGCGCGCATGGGCGGAACGATCTGCGTCCTCGGCGTGTACGAGAAGGCGTTCCCCGATTTTCCCGCCGCCGAGATCGTCGTGCGCGACCTCACGCTCGTCGGCTCCGTCGCCAGCCCCAACGCCTTCGTCGAGACGCTGCGCTTCATGGAGCAGGGCCGCATCCGCGTGGCTCCGCTGGTGACGCACACCCTGCCGCTGGCCGAGGCCGCGCGTGCTTTCGAGCTGATGGAAGATCCCGCGAGCGGCCGGATCAAGATTCTCTTGCAGCCCTGACGGCCCCCAAGCGCCCCGCCGTACGAGGCGCTTTTCAAGTTCCGCCAAAGAGAGCGGGCTGCGTTTCCGCAGCCCGCACGAGCCAATCGTCAATCGTCAATGTTCAATCGTCAATCGTTAGTCGTTGCCCGCGGCCGCGGCGGACTTCATGCCGCCGCCGTACTTGCGTTCCAGGGCGGCCAGGGCTTCCTCGCGGTCGTCGAAGTGGTTCTTCTTGGTGCCGACGATCTGGTAGTTCTCGTGGCCCTTGCCCGCGATCAGGACCACGTCGCCGGGGCGCGCTTCGCGGATCGCGAAGTCGATGGCCTTGGCGCGGTCCTGTTCGACGGTGAACTTCTGCTGGCGCTGAATCCCGGCCCAGATCTCGCCGATGATCGCGGCGGGGTCCTCGGTGCGCGGGTTGTCGCTGGTCACGACGCCCAGGTCGGCCATCTCCTCGACCACGCGGCCCATGCGCGGGCGCTTGGTGCGGTCGCGGTCGCCGCCGCAGCCGAAGACCACGATCAGGCGCGACGGGCGCAGCGCGCGCATCGCGTTCATGACGTTGCGCAGGGCGTCGTCGGTGTGGGCGTAATCGACCAGCACGCGGAAGGGCGCGATCCCGTCGCCGACCGGTTCCAGGCGCCCGGGGACGCCGCGGAAGCGTTCGAGCGCGCTCAGCGCGTTGTCGAAGCTGAACGTGCGCATGTCGCCGCAGCCGAGCGCCAGCGAGGTGCCCAGCGCGGCCAGCGCGTTCTGGATGTTGTGCGCGCCGACCATGCCCCAGCGGACCTCGCGCGAGCCCCACGGCGACTGCACGGTAAAGGTCGTGCCGTGGATGTCCATCGAGACCACCTGCGCGCGTAGTTCGGCCTTCTTGTGTTTCTTCATCGAGAAGCCGAGCACTTCGGCGTGGGTGCGGCGCGCGTAGTATTCGCCCACCGGGTCGTCGAAGTTCAGGACCGCGGTGGCCTTCTTGGAAAGCCCCGCAAAGAGCAGGCCCTTGGCGTCGCGGTAGTTTTCCATCGTGCGGTGGTAGTCGAGGTGATCCTGGGTGAGGTTGGTGAAAGCCGCGGCGGCGAAATCGATGCCTTCGACGCGGTGCTGGCTCAGGCTGTGGCTGGAGACTTCCATGATCGCGCCGGCGCACTTGCAGTCGGCCATCGCGCGCAGGTAGGCGAAGAGGTCGATCGATTCGGGCGTGGTCAGCGGGGCTTCGAGCACTTCCTTGCCGAGGTCGTATTCGATGGTGCCGAGCAGCCCGCAGCGCGCCTGCGACGCGCGCAGCAGGTGGCGCACCAGGAACGCGGTCGTCGATTTGCCGTTGGTGCCGGTGACGGCGCCGACGCGCATCTTCTGAGCGGGCTGGCCGTAGAATTCGTTGGCGATGCGGGCCATGGCCGCGCGCGCGTCCTTGACCACAAGCTGCGGGAGATGCGTGAGCGCTTCCTTCTGCTCGGTCAGGATCGCGACCGCGCCTTTCTCGGCCGCCTGCCTGGCGAACTGCGTGCCGTTGGCGTTGACGCCGGGAAGGGCGGCGAAGAGATGCCCGGGCCCGGTCTTGCGCGAATCGACGCTCAGGCCGGTGATCTCGAGGCCGGGGAACCACTGCAGGACGTTTTCGGCGGCGGCGGCGCGAATCAGCGTTTCGAGGCGCATGGAAGTTCCTTTGTCTGGATGCAGGACTTCGGCGCGTGCGTGCGCCGGTTGCTCTCGGTATCGGCGTTCCCAGCCAAACCCTGAACGCGCATTGTGGAACCCAGCCCACCTTTTTGTACGTCCCGGCGCCTCAAGAATAGGGATATAAGCGCGAAAAGTGCACTTCGTTTGAAATGGAAGTCTGCGTGCCATCCTTCCGGATTTTATCTCATAATATTATGTTATTAAACAAGATGAAATATTTTAAGGGCGGGGGCTTGGAAACCTTGATTTCACGCCAAGGCTAGAGGTATGATGTCTGACGTCATACAAATGCCTCGGAGCGGACATGAAACTACGACCGATCGTTCAGACCTCGCTGGTCGATGAAGTCGCGGGGCAACTGCGCCGCCTTGTCGAAGACGGGCAGATGCAGGCCGGCGACCGGCTGCCCAGCGAACCGGAGTTGCTCGAACGCCTGCGGGTCAGCCGCACGGTGCTGCGCGAAGCCGTCTGCCGGCTCGAATCGATCGGCCTGCTGAAGGTCCGCCGCGGGCTCGGCACGTTCGTCGGCGACCGCGACGGGCTCTCGGCGACCGCGCAACTGATCCGCAGCGCGATGACGATCTCGCCGCGCGATCTCCAGCAGGTCGTGGAGTTCCGCCGCGCTCTCGAGAGCCCCTGCGCGCGCAACCTGGCCGCGCGCGCCACCGCCGAACAACTCGCGGAGCTGGAAAAGAGCTACCGCCTGATGAACGAGCCGGGCGCGTCCCTCGTGACCGGCATGCGCCGCGACTTCGACTTCCACCTCAAGATCGTCGAACTGGGCGGCAACGAGCTGATGCGCAACGTCCTCGAGGTGCTGCACGAATTCGTCTTCGCCGCGATGCTTCGCACGCTCGAACGCCCCGGCATCCCGAAGCCCCTCCACGATCCGCACATCGAACTCTTCGCGGCCATCCAGGCGCGCGACCCCGAACGCGCGGAACGGGCCTCGCACGCGCACATGGACCTGGTCGAAGCGCGCCTGGCCTTCGCGGCCGAACGGCCCGAATCGATCGAACAGGCGACGCAGGCGGCGGCGGCGCGCGAGCGGAGCCACGCATGACCACGGCGATCCTGGTGCTCTTCTGGGCGACGCAGGTGGTCCAGAACTACTTCTTCAAGTACGGCTCGACGGCGCCTTCGCGCTGGCTGCCGTGCTTCGCGGCCGGCAGCCTGGTCGGCCTGGGGAGCGTCTGGCTGGTGATGCAGCTGTACCAGCGCATGAGTCCCACCGCGGTGCTGTGCCTGACCGGCGGCGGGACCTTTCTGCTTCTCAACGTGACGATGGCCGTGATCTTCAAGAGCTGGCCCAGCCCGCTGCAGTGGCTGGGCATCGGGGCGGTGGCCATTGGGATGGCCGCCGCCAGTTTCGGAAGCGCAAAAGCGTAAAGGAGCCTTCGCCGTGGAACTGACCGAGCAGCAGAAAGCCTTCTTCGATACGTTCGGATACCTCGTGTTTCCGGGCCTGATGAAGGACAGCGTCGGCTGGATCACCGAGGAGTTCGAGCTCGTCTTCAAAAACAACGCGGACGTGAAGCACGACGGCAGCAGGCGCACGATGTACCCGGGCTCGTTCATCGACCAGCGCGAGAAACTCAGCACGCTGCTCGACGACGCGCGCGTCACCGGCATCTGCCGCGGGCTTCTGGGCGATGACTTTCAGTACCAAGGAGGCGACGGAAATTATTACTCGGGCGACACCGGCTGGCATTCGGACGTCATGCCGCTGGTCGGGATGTACCGCGCGATGCGCCACATCAAGATCGCGTTTTACCTCGACCCGCTCACGCGCGATACCGGCGCGCTGCGCGTGATCCCGGGCAGCCACCTGCCGGGCGACCGCTTCAGCGACAAGCTCTGCAAGAACATCCACACCGTCTGCGGCGGTCGGGACGTGCCCAGCGTGGCGCTGGAGACGCAGCCGGGCGACCTGGCGGTCTTCCACCACAACCTGAAGCACGCGTCGTTCGGCGGGAGCAAGTTCCGGCGCATGTTCACCATGAACCTGTGCGAACTGCCGCATACCGACGAGGGCAAGCGGGAACTCCACACGCTGCTGGTCGGCTGGTACGGCGGGCACGACGGCGCGGAACGACTGCATGCGCCGGCGATGCTGGACTCGGCCACGCCCGAGCGCCTGCGCCACCTCACGCCCATCAAGGCCTACGAAGCGGAGATGACCCGCGCGGCGCGGGAGATGCGCGCGGCCAAGGCGAAGGCCGAGCCCGCTCCGGCACGCTAGGAGCGGCGTCGCAGGACAGGCATTCCACCCGGGCGCGCAGGCGCCCGGGTTTTTTATGCGCACGCTTTGCATGTACTACTCGTTTGCGCGCTTGGTCTTACGAACTTCTTCGAGAAATCCCGAATAAGTACCCGTTTCACGGCAATTCCCTGTTGTACGCGCCGGAGTTGGAACGCATGCCCGCGAGCTTGGCTGCCAGGACCCGACGGCACGGCGCGTTCGCGTACACCCGGGCATCCGTCGCGCCGTGACGCTGCGGGCGCAGAGCTTCTTCCCGATGACCGCCGACCCGAGGAACACCTCATGCTTGCGCACGAAACCCGGTCCCTGGCCCCGACTCGCGAAGCGGAACCGCGCCGTGCGTCCGGGGTCTCGCAGGTGCTGCGGGCGATGTATCAGCAGCCCGTTTGGCCGCGCGCGCAAGGGTCCGATCCGGACGCGGCGGGCTTTACGGTCCTCGTCGCCAACGCCCGCGGGGCGCGCGAGCGCGCGTACCGCCTGGCGCGCCGGGTCTATGCCGTCAAGGGCTTCGTGGACGAGTCCTCGGACCTCGCGCAACCCTACGACCTGCGTCCGGACACGGCCACGCTGCTGGCCAGCACCGCCACGGGCGACGCGGCCGGCACCATTACCTGCGTCTGCGAGTCGGAGGACGGCCTGCCGTGCGACGAAGTCTTCCCCGGCTGCCTGGATGGCCTCCGTTCCGGCGGGCGCCGCCTGGCGGAAGTCACGCGGCTGGCGCTGCTCGAGTCCCAGGATCGTGGGCGTCCCTTGCTGGTCCGGCTGATGAATCTGATCTCGATCTACGCGCGCCGCGTGGCAAAGGCCGACGACTTTGTCATCGAGGTGAACCCGCGCCACGTCCCGTTCTACCTGCGCATGCTGGGCTTCGAGGTGCTCGCGCCGGAACGCCCGTGCCCGCGCGTCAACGGCGCTCCGGCGGTGCTGCTGCGCCTGGACCTGCACTGGCAGGCCGAAAGGGTTCGCGCGCTGGCGGGCACGACGCCCGAGGGCGAGGCCGCGCGCAGCCTGTATCCGCACTTCATGTCGTTCGAAGCCGAGGAAGACGCGGCGGCGCTGCTGGAGTTCCAGCACCGGCCGATGAGCGCGCTGGAGGCCCTGCACTTCAAGTTGGTGGACGTGCGAAAGGTAAGCTGAGCGCGGCGCGTCAGTCGCCGCCGCCGGCGCGGCGGAACTTGAAGGCCTTCTCGGCCGCAGCCTGTTCCTGCGGGGTGCGCTCGGGCACCTTCAGGGCGCTTAAGCCCCGGCGGAGGATTTCGCGCACGGCGGGCGCGGCCACGGTGCCGCCGTAGTAGCCCTTGCTGCGCTCCGGTTCGTCCACGGTGACGAGGCAGACCAGGCGCGGGGCCTCGGCCGGCGCGAAGCCGCAGAACGAGCCCACGAATTTGTCGTGGCTGTAGCGCCCGTTCTCGACCTTCTGCGCGGTGCCGGTCTTGCCGCCGATCGCATACTCCTTGCACCAGGCGTTGCGCCCGGTGCCTTCCTCGACGACGCGCACGAGAATCTCGCGCATCGCGCGGCTGGTCTCGGGGGAGATCACGCGGCGCACGGCCTGGGGCTGCATGCGGTAGAGCGTCTCGCCGCGCGGGCTGTGGATCTCTTCGACGACGTGCGGGCGCAGCAGCACGCCGCCGTTGACCATCGCCGAGTACGCGTTGACGAGCTGGAGCGGCGTGACGCAGATTTCCTGGCCCATCGGCACCGAGAGCAGGCTGTCTTTCGTCCACGACTTGCGCGGCCGCACCAGGCCGGGGCTTTCGCCCGGCAGGTCCACCTGCGTGCGTTCGCCGAAGCCGAAGGACCGCACCAGGTCGTAGGTGCCGTCCAGGCCCATGCGCATGCCGACCTTGGCCGCCCAGATGTTGCTCGAATGGACCAGCGCCTCGTCGAAGGTGAGCATCCCGTAGGCGTGCGAATCGTGGAGCGTGCGCCACGGCACGCGCCAGACGCCGTTCTCGCAGTCGAAGCGTTCGTTGCGGCGGCAGGCGCCCTTCTCGAGCGCCACCGCGGCGATGAAGGTCTTGAAGGTCGAGCCGGGTTCGTACATGTCGGTGACGGCGCGGTTGCGGCGTTCGGCGTAACCGGAATCGCCGGGCTGGTTGGGATCGAAGTTCGGGTAGTTGGCCATGGCCACGATCGCGCCGGTGCGCACGTCCATCGCCAGCGCGGTCGCGCCCTTGGGATGGAACTGCGCGACGATCTTCTCCAGCTCTTCTTCGCAGACGAACTGGATGCCGGCGTCGATGGTCAGCGTCACGTTCAGGCCCGGGCGCGGCGCGTGCGCCTGCGGCGTGTAGGATTCGCCGTCGCCGCGGGAGATCGGCCGGCGCGCGGCGTCGCGCTCGTACGTGTAGTACCCGGGCACGCCGCGCAGCATGCCGTCCAGTTTCAGTTCCAGGCCTTCCTTGCCGCCGTCGATGCCGGCCCAGCCGAGCAGGTGGCAGGCCAGCGGTCCCTGCGGATACAGGCGCTTGAAGCCGTCCTCCAGCGCGATGCCGCGAATCTTCAGGGCCTGAATCTTTTCGGCGGTCTCGGGTTCGACGTTGCGGGCGAGGTAGATCACGCGCGGGCCCGAGCGGTTGTCCTTGCGCGCGGCGGCGGCGCGTTCCATGCGGCCGGCCAGGGCGCTTTCCTCGAGCGCCAGCAGCGGCGCGAGCGCGCGCGCGGCGGCGGCGGGGTCCTTCAGGATCTCGACGTCCGCGATGACGGTCTCGCGCTTGAGCGACTGCACCAGCACGACGTTGTTCTTGTCCTTCAGTTCGCCGCGCGGCGCGGGCTTGCGCTCGATGCTGCGGCGCTGGGCCTCGGCCGTCTCCTGCCAGTGCTCGCTTTCCAGGACGTGGATGCGCGTAAGCCGCACGGCCAGCAGCGCGAAGACCAGCAGCAGCGGCGCGATCAGGATCGCCATGCGCGCGCGGATCGTCTTGCGCCCTTCGCCCGGGACGGGAATGCCGCACGAATGCACGCCGCAGGGCGGGGGAGGCGCCGCGTGCGCGCCGGTGACGGAAGGTTCGGGGCCGCGGTCCGCGGCCGAGGGGCCGGAGAGCGGCAGGCTGAAGGGCGGGGTCTGGTCGCGGTCAAGCACGGGGCGTTCCCTGGCCGTCGTGGCGTCGAAACGTCTTACGGCTGCTCGTCCACGTCCGGACCGGGCGTGTAGAGCGCCAGCGCCGAAGCCGGCGCGACTTCGAGCTTCAGTTCGCGGGCGCGTTCGATCACCCGTCCGGGGTATTGCATGGCATGCAGGCGCGCGCGCTCGGTGGCGATCTCTTCGCGCGCCTTGCGCAGATCGCGTTCGATCTTGGCGATGTCGTAGCCGAGTTCGATCTGTTTCTGGCTGTCGCGGACGGAGATCAGGCCCGCGCCGGCGAGGACGCCAAGGAAGAGCAGGTGCCGGCCGCTGAGCATCGGGCGCATCCCCCCGCCGCGCGCCCGTTCGTCGGGTCAGAGCCTCCGCAGGCCGCGCAGTTTGGCGCTGCGGCTGCGGGGGTTGGCGCGGCATTCGTCGGAGGAAGGCCGGACGGCGGCCTTCCGTATAAGGAGGAATCGTCCAGTTTGGGCCAGGGCTTTAAAGCCTTGTTTGACCCGGCGGTCCTCGCCGGAATGAAACGCGATGACCGCCAGCCCGCCCCCGGGCGCCAGGGCTTCCGGCGCGGCCTCAAGAAACGCCTCGAGGACCTCCAGTTCGCGGTTCACCGCCATGCGCAGGGCCTGAAAGGTGCGCGTCGCCGGATGAATCCGCTTGTGCCCGCGGACCTTGAGCGCGCTGCGCACCAGGCGTTCCAGTTCGCCCGTCGTCCGCACGGCCTGCCCGCGCTCGCGGGTCTCGACGATTCGCCGGGCGATGCGCCGGGAACCGCGTTCGCCGCCCAGGAGGTACAGCGTGTCGGCGATCTCGGTCTCGGGCAGGCGCGCGAGCAGTTCGGCGGCGGTCTCGCCCTGGGACGGGTCCATGCGCATGTCCAGCGGGGCGTCGTGGCGGAAGCTGAAGCCGCGTTCGGGACGGTCGAAGTGCATCGAAGAAACGCCCAGGTCGGCCAGCATCCCGTCGGGGCCGCGTTCGGGGCTCGCCTCGGCCAGGACGCGCGCGATCTCCTGAAAGTTGGCGTGGGCGAAGTCCACCCGCGCGTTCAGTTCCCGGGCGAGCGGTTCGAGGCGGGCGCGGGAGAGGGCCAGGGCGTCGGCGTCGCAGTCGATCGCGAGGAGCCGGCCGCCGGGCGCGACGGCACGCAGGAGATGCTCGCCGTGGCCGCCGGCGCCGCTGGTGCAATCAACCACGAACTGCCCGGGCTTGGGACCGAGCAGTTCGAGGACCTCGGCGGGCATGACGCTGACGTGCGGCGCGCCGGCCGTGGAGGTTTCGGTGAGATCGTCGGAGTCGGAGTCGTCTTCGTCGGAATGGAGCGGGGGCGTATCGTTCATGGCGGCCTCGGAGCGCACAGTTTCCCCGAGGCGGCCGCGCGTGCAAGCCCTCGCGCCAGGGTCGCGGGGGCGGGCGCGGTCAGACGCTGGCGGCGGCGGCGCGGGGCGCTTCGACGGCCTTGAAGGCCGCCTGCGCCGCGGCGTCGGTCACGCGCAGCAGGCTGCGCATGTACGGCGAGAGTTCCACCGAGCCGTACGCTTGCCCAAGGCTGCGCACTTCGTCGCAGCGCCGGACGACGGCATCGAGGTCGCCGGAAAGATCCGCGGGCGCGGGCGTTTCGGCGCCCTTCGTCCGCAGGTGTTCCTGGACCCGGTCGAAATGCGAGTTCTTCATCATCGGCCTCTCCTCCACAGCTACGTCCCGCCGGGCCCGAAGGCCGCGGCCCCCTGTCAACCGTCCATGATTTCCGAGATCAGCGCGGCCGACTGCTGGCTCTGCTCCTGCTCGCGGCGTTCCACGTCGCGGCGGGCGGCGGCCGGCCAGATTTCGATCCACGAAAACGCGCCGCAGAAGGCGACTTCGTCGCGCAGGCCCACTTCTTCGACCCAGCGCCCGGGCAGCACCACGCGCCCCTGCGAGTCCGGTTCGATCGGCACCGCGTTGCGCGAGAGGCTGCGGACGAGTTCGCTGCGGACCTTCAGGTCCAGGTCTTCGCGGCCGCGGATTTCGTCGATCTTCGCGTCGAGCTGCTGCTGCGTGTAGATGCGCAGGTATCCTTCGTTGTTCAGGCGCATCAGGAGGAGCGAGCCTTCGTTCGACTCCTGCGCGACCTTGAGCATGTGCTTGGGGATGGCGACCTGGTTGCGTTCCGAGACCTTGTGGAACGCCGTCCCGAAGAACGTGGCGCGGCGAGGAGAAGCGTTCGTCTTCTCGGCGGGCTCGGGATGGGGGCCAAGGGTCGTCATGGTTCGCAGGTAACCCATTTCGTGCTATTCGTCACTACTTTGAACTACTAGGAGATTACCTTCACGATTTGCCCCCGTCAAGGCCTATCTATTTGAAAATACAGGGATTGTAAGAATGGCATGAATGGTACATGCATATGATCGCACCCACTACCCGTTGTGGTTTGAGCGGGAAAACGGGCACTTTTGACCTTCATAAGGACTTAGAAGAATCGGAGGAATCGCGTGGTAGGTGAAGGAAAAACAGGGGTCAGGATAGGATTCAGGAATCAGGATTTAGGATTTAGGGGAGGAGCGGCTTTGCCGCACCTAATAAGGAGACATTGGGCGCTGGTCGTTAGAAAAATGCAGCGCGCAGCGCTGCTCCATCCCTGTCCCCTGTCCCCTGAATCCTGACCCCTGCCGTTAGATGTCGAATAGTTCCTTCGCAAACCGTTTGATCGCGGGTTTGTCCTCGGCCTTCATGCCGGGCTTGAACGGCAGCGCGCGGGCATCGGCGGCGGCGGCGACGAGCGGGATCGTGGCGTTGACCAGGCGGCAGAGCGCGCGCGGGCAGACGGTTTCGAGCGTGTCGTGCGGGCCGTGGTGCTGCCAGCGGATGCCGTTGGTGTTCGGGCGGTAGAACCAGAGCGCCGGCACGCCGAAGACGTTGAACGGAAAGTGGTCCGCGAAGGGCGTGACGAGGTGCGAGACGCGCACGGGCGCGCCGCCCTTCGCCATGCCCTTCACCGCCCAGGCTTCCAACTGCGCGGAACCCGCGACAAGCATCTCGTTGTGGCCCAGCGCCGAACTGCACGAATCGTAGTTGAACATCATCGCGTGGTGTTTCATCTCGGCCTTGTGCTGCAGGACGTACGCGCGCGCGCCGACCGAGAGCTGTTCTTCGGTGCCGAAGGCCACGAAGCGGAGCGTGCGGCGGAAGGGCTTCGCCTTGGCCGCGGCGGCGAACTTCTTCGCCAGGGCCAGCAGCGTCACCGTGCCGGAACCGTTGTCGTCGGCGCCGGGATTGCCGCATTGCGTGTCGTAGTGGCAGCCGAGCGTCACGATGCCGGCCTTGGGGTCGCTGCCGAGCAGTTCGCCCACCACGTTGTACGAATCTTTCTCGGCGTGCTCGGTGCTCAGGCGCACGCGCACGCGGTTGACGCCCTTGACGCGCCAGCGGTACGCGGGCTGGTAACCGACGGCGATGGTCGGGCGCTTGCCGTGGCGCTTGGCCCAGACGGGCAGGATCGCGTCGGACTTCGGCCAGTCGAAGGCCACGCGGTCGTCCACCCACAGGACGACCTCCGCGCCGCTCTGGACGATGCGCTTGTGGTTCTTCGTATCGGTAGCCAGCGGTCCGAAGAGAAAGAGCGCCTTGCCCTTCAAGGCGTTGGGCTTCAGGTACACGGCGTCCTGCGGCATCTCGTGCCAGACCAGTTCCAGGTCGAGCAGCTTGCCGTCGGGCTTCGTGCCGGGGCTGCCGACGAGCACTTCCGTCGCGGCCTTTTCCCAGGTCCCGTCCACGAGCGCTTCGACGTGGGCGTCGGCCTTCACGCGCGAGTTGCAGGGAAAGGCTTCCATGCGCGCATCGTCGCAGCCGGCTTTGCGGTATTCGTCGCGGATGTATGCGGCGGCGCGGTGTTCGGCCTCGCTGCCGGCGCGGCGTTCGCCGATGGTCCCGGCGAGCATCTCCCAGTGGGGCCAGACGTCCTCGGGCACGAGCGGCGCGACGCGGGCGGGCATGGCGGTTCCTCGTTGGTTTTTTCGGATGACGCCGGCGACTGTAGCCCTTCGCGCGCGCGCGGCAAACGCAGGCGCCCGCCCCCGCGTCCTCTACTTTGCGATTTTGAAAGGAAGGATATAAGCAGTGCTTCGCCCGCCCGTCTCGAAACCGAACGCAAAGGAGCCGCGCATGCCGCGAACGTCCGCCCGCCGCCCGCTCAAGACCGTCTACCTGATGACCGACCTGGAAGGCTGCGCCGGCGTGGACGACTGGGACCCGCGCCACGCCGACTACGTCAATACCGCGCGCTACGTGGACGAACGCCGCGAGATGCAGCGCCTGCTCACCGGCGAAGTGAACGCCTGCGTGGACGGCTGCCTGGACGCGGGCGTCGAGAGCGTGATCATCAACGACGCCCACGGCGCCGGGCGCACGATCCTGGTCGAAGAACTGCATCCGAAGGCGAAGATCATCCGCGGCAAGAGCCGCCCGACCTGGACCTTCGCGCTGGACCGCTGCGACGCGATCTTTCACGTCGGCATGCACGCGCGCTCCGACACGCCCATGGGCACGCTCTGCCATACGATGAGCAATTCCATCACCGACTACCGCGTCAACGGCGTGCCGACGAGCGAGTTCGACCTCTCGATCCTGCTCGCCGGGCACTTCGGCATCCCCGCGCCGTTCTTCGCGGGCGAGATGCGCGCGTGCGCGCAGGCGAAGGAGATCGTCCCGAACATCGTCACCGTCGAGACCAAGGAAGGCATGGGCGTGCTCTGCGCGCTGCACATCGCCCCCGTGGAAGCGTGCCGGCTGATCCGCGAACAGTCCGCCGAGGCCGTCGCGAAGGCCAACGCGGGCGCGTTCGAGCCCGTCGTCTGGAAGGCGCCGTACAAACTGGAAGTGCAGATGCGCGACGAGACCTACAAGCCCGAACAGGCCGGGCCCGGCAAGGAATGGATCAACCGCCACACGATGGCCTGGTACGCCCAGGACCTGCTCTCGGTCTTCGAATTCTCCGTCTACGACCGGCAGCCGGCCCCCAAAGCCCGCTGCACGCCCGACATCTGGAAGCGCGCGCACAAAAAGCGCTGATTTTCCGCGCCTGAATCCGTACCGAATCCGCATGCGGAGACGCTCTTCCAAAGAAGGTTGGCGCGCGGCGGGCTTTCGGCGTACTGAATGAGTGCGTTGTCCGGACGTCTTCATGGGAAGAAGAGGGGAGCCTGCCATGTCCAAATCGATGACCGCGCTGGCCGTAGTGGCGCTGCTCGCGGCGGGCGCCGCGCGCGCCGAATCGGGGATGAAGGTGAAGCAGGACCCGAAGGAATACGCCGAAGCGATGAAGGCCGTGGCCGCGAAGTTCAAGGGCACGCCCGGCGTCTACCTGCAGATCGGCGACTCGATCACCTACGCGAACCAGAACACGCGCTGGGCCGGCAAGATGAACTGCGGCGGCGGCACGGCCGAAGAGCAGGCCTTCGCCAAGTGGACCCACGCCGGCGACCGGAACGAAAAGGACGGCTGGTTCCTCGCCTACACCGATTGCCCCGGCAACCGCAGCGAGACCGCGTGCAGCGGCATCCGTGCCGACCAGTACAACCAGGGCGGCAAGAGCGGCATGGCCTCGCTCGCCGACATCGTCAAGAAGTACAACCCGCAGCTCGCGCTGTACATGCTCGGCACGAACGACATCTCCGCCGGCCGCGCCGTCGATGCGTACATCAAGGATGTCGAGGCCGCCATGGACGTGCTCCTGGCCAACGGCACGGTGCCGATTCTTTCGACGCTCCCGCCGTACCGCGGCAAGGAGAGCATCGTGGACGGCTACAACAAGGCGCTGCGCGAACTGGCGAAAAAGAAGAAGCTCCCGCTGCTGGACCTGAACGAGGAGATGAAGGCGCGCGCCGGAGCCGACGCGGAAAAGAATTACCTCTCGCCCGACGGCATCCACCTTTCGGGCGATCAGGCCGGCGGCCCGCCGACGGAGGAGAACCTCAAGGCGTGCGGCTACCTGGTCCGCTGCTACACCGCGGTGGTGAAGGGCATGGAAGTGAAGGCGGCGGTGATCGACGCGAAGTAGCCGAAGCGACGGTTGGAGTCTGCGACGCGGCCGGCAACGGCCGCGTCTTTTTTGGTTTACATGCTCTGGCGGTAGCGTTCGGTCAGGCGCTTGCGGATGTCCGCGAGGCGCGCCTCATGGGGGTCCGAAAGGTCGGGGCCGCCGGGATCGGGCAGATGCATGGTCACCGTGTGAAGCCGGGCCAGCGAACTCCAGACCGCCACGCCGGCCAACAGTTCCAGGGAGACGCCGGAAAATCCAAAGTAGTAGGCCACCGGAGCGAACCCGATCATGCTCGGGAAGAGCAGCACGCCGCAGAGCAGGTAGTACAGGCGCCGGCTCCGGCGCTTCTCGTTCAGCCGGTTGAGCCGACGGAAGGCCCAGACCGCGCCGCCGGCCATGAACAGGCCCACCAGCAGCCCCGCGCTTCCGTACAGGTAAATCAGCGCCTCGTCGTGCTTGTTGACCTCGTACGCCTTCCAGCCCCACGAGACCGGCAGCGCGACCGCGTGGCCCACGCAGACGAAGAGCAGCAGCATCTCGAGCAGGTCCCAGGGCGTGCGCTTGACCTCACGGTAAAACGAGCCCGCGAAGACCGCGAGGAACCCGATCCAGATCAGGACGAAGGCGATCGACATACCGGCACCAGATGGGAGATAGGGTCAGTCTATGGGGATATTAAGAATTTCCTTCGGTTTCTTGCGCACAAAAAGGGCTTCGACGTGCCGCAGAATCCGGCGCTGCTCGGAAAAAATCAGCTTCTCTTCCGCCTGCGCGGCCGTCAGCCACGCGAAAGCGTCGTGCTCTTTCGATAGCCGCACGCGGGCCGCTTCGTCCACCCTCGCGACGAAGACCGGCGTGAGGTCGATCAGGTCGGCGCGCGGCGCATAGAAGGCTTCCAGCGTGTCGGCGGAATAGAGTTCGCGCGCCGCCAGGCCGGTTTCCTCGAGCAGTTCGCGCAGCGCGGCCTGCCAGGCGGTCTCGCCCTTCTCGATCTTGCCGGCGATCGGTTCCCAATGACCGCGCAGGCGCTTGCCCGCGCGCCGGACCAGGAGATGCCGCGCGGCTCGCCCGCGGCCCTTCACCGCGTAAAGCGCGATGGAGTTGCAGCGGATGGGCAGGTCCATGCGGTCCTACTTTTTGCCGTTGAGCTTGCTGCGGATGAATTCCGCGCGCTTGATGTCGCGGTCGGACGGTTCCATCGACGAATGGGCCATCTTCTGCAGGTGCGCCGGCTGGGAGTAGAGGAAGAGTTCGTTGACGGTCTCGATCTTGATCTGCGGCAGCAGGCCCAGATGCACGCCCATGCGCACGAAGGAGAGCATCATCATCGACTCGTCGGAAGACATGATGCGCGCGGCCTGCAGCATCCCGTAGGCGCGCCAGACGCGGTCTTCCAGGCGCAGGCGGTCCTTGCCCATCAAGTCCTCGCGCGCGCGCTTCTCGTAGTTCACGATCGTCGGGATCACCTGCTCGACGTTGGTCGCGATCTCGTCCTCGGTCTTGCCCAGCGTCACCTGGTTCGAGATCTGGTAGAAGTGCCCGCTCGCTTCCGTGCCTTCGCCGTACAGCCCGCGCACGGCCAGGTTGATCTTGCTCACGGCCTGGAAGACTTTTTCGATGTGCCGCGTGATCACCAGCGCCGGCAGGTGCAGCATCACCGAGACGCGCATGCCCGTCCCGACGTTGGTGGGGCAGGCCGTCAGGTAGCCGAGCTGCGGGGAGAAGGCGAAATCGAGGCCTTCCTCGAGCTTGGTGTCCACTTCGTTGGCCATCTTGTAGGTGTCGCGGAGCTGGAAGCCCGACTGCAGGACCTGCAGGCGGATGTGGTCTTCCTCGTTGATCATCACGCTCAGGGCTTCGCCCACGCCCACGGCCACGCCGCGGGGATGCCGCGCGTCCTCGTGTTCCTTCGAGATCAGGTGGCGTTCGACGAGCAGCTTGCGGTCGAGCGGCTCGGTCTCCATCAGTTCCAGGTAGCGGCTGTCGGGAACGATGTGGGCGTCGCTGATGCGCTTGCGGATCTGGTCCTCGCAGCGCTTGCGTTCGTCCGCGTCCATCTTGGTGATGAAGCGGAACCCTTGAAGGTTGCGGGCCAGCCGCACGCGGCTGGAGATGACGATCTCGTGCTCCGGCCCCGAGCCTTTCAGCCACTCGCCGGACGTTTTGAGCATTTCGTTGAGGATCATAGGCGTTCGGAGGCCTGGTCAGGCTCCTCCTTTTTTCCCGCTTTCTCCGGACTTCTTCCTGCCCTTGGCCGGCGGCGGCGCGGCTTCGCCCGCGCCCTTGATCTTTTCTTCGACGATGCGGATCTGGTCGCGGAGCTGCGCGGCCTTCTCGTAATCCTCGCGCTTGACCGTGCGCTTGAGTTCAAGCTGCAGGTGGCGCAGTTCCTTCTGCAGGCCGACTTCCTGGCTGACGCGGTTGGGCACCTTGCCCACGTGCTGCGAGGAGTCGTGAATCTTTTCGACGAGCGGCAGGATGTCGTCCTTGAAGGTCGTGTAGCAGTCCGGGCAGCCGAAGCGCCCCGACGACTGGAACTGCGAGAGCGTCAGTTCGCACGTCGGACACTGGACGTCTTTTTCCTGGCGGCCCTTCTTGGCCTGCGAGGCGCTGGTGATGCCGGCGAGCAGATCGGAGATGCTGAAATGCGCCTTGCCCGGCAGGCCCTTCTCGGACGCGCACGGTTCGCAGAGATGAATCTCCTGCTTCACGCCCTTGGTGATCTCGGTCAGGTGCACCGTGGCGTCGCGCTTGCCGCAGTTCTCGCATTTCATGGGGTTAGGCCTTGGTTTCCTTGAGCACTTCCTTGAGCCGCTCCGGCCTGCCCGTCACGATGCCGTCCACGTGCATGGCGATCAGGTCGCGCATCTCGGACTCTTCGTCGGCGAAGTGCGCGAAGACCTGCTGGTTCTTCGCGTGCGCGGCGCGGACGAGGTCCGAGGTCACCTGCGAGCGGAACGGGCGGATCGCCTTCAGCCCCAGCGCGCGGGCCTTTTCGACCATCACCCAGCCTTCGATCTTTTCGCCGAGCACCAGCAGGTAGCCGAAGTCCGGCGCCTGCTCGCGAAAGCCCTTCAGGCTCTCGCTGTCGGTAAAGGCGAGCAGGCTCTCGGCCGGGTTGCCCGCGCCCTTCAGGTCCTTGGCGATGGCCTTGGCCAGGTCGGGCGAACTGCGCAGGTCGGGCAGGTTCAGGAGCACGCGGGATTTCTTGCCCGCGGCCTTGAGCGCCTCGGCCAGCGTCGGCACCGCCGTGCCTTTGAATTTCGCGTTGAACCACGAGCCGGCGTCGAGCGCCTGGATCTCCTTGGCCGTGAGCTGCCCGACCTTGCCCGCGCCGTTGGTGGTCCGTTCCAGCTTCGAGTCGGCGATCACCAGCGGGACGTGGTCCTTGCTGCCCTGCACGTCGAGGGCGATCAGGTCCACGCCGTTTTCCACGGCCTGTTCGATGGCCGGGACGGTGTTTTCGGGCGCGGCGCGCGATGCCCCGCGGTGTGCGATGACGAGCGTTGTCTGTGCCAAGATTCGAGCGGCTCCCTGAATGAGTTTGCACGCGGCATTCGCCGCGCCGTAACCAAGGACAAATACCCCAACTCGCCGAAAAGACAAAGGCGGAAACGCCGAGCGGTCTATACACTCGCCGCGGGAATTCCCTGGGCCGCGAGGTCGTTTCATGGAAGGGCGCTCGCCCGAGCGAACGGCAGACGCTCCAAGCCCTTCCGGCGGGCTCGCGCGCGCCTGGCCCTGGCCGGCCGGCGCCGCCGCGCTGCTCCTGGGACTCGCGCTCTCGCTCCATTACGCCTGGACCGGCGACGACTTCTACATCGGCCTGCGGTACGCGAAGAACTTCGTGGCCGGGCACGGGCTGGTCTTCAACCCGGGCGAACGCGTCGAAGGCTACACCAACTTCCTCTGGGTGCTCTGGACCGCGCTGGGCCTGAAGACGTCCGTCGCGCCCGAGGCCTGGTCGAACCTCGGGAGCATCGCCTGCTACCTCGCGGCGCTCGCGCTGCTCTTCGCCAACCACCTGCGCGCCCGGGCGCTCGGCGCGGCCGGGGGCTGGGCGCTGCCCGCCGCCGCGCTGCTCGGCGCCGTGACCCCCGACTGGAACAGCTACGCCACGAGCGGCCTCGAGACCTCCTGCTACGCGATGCTGCTGCTCGCGGGCTTTCTGCTGCTCACGTGGGACGAATGCACGCTCCGGCGCTGCTTCGGCGCGGGGCTGGTGCTGGGCCTCGCGAACCTGACGCGTCCCGACGCCGCGATTCTGGGCGTGCTCGGCGGGCTTTTTGTGCTCTGGCGCGGGCGCGACCGGCTGCGCTGCGCCTGCGTTTACGCCGGGGCCTTCGCGCTCGTCTGGTACCCGCACATGTACTGGCGGATGTCGTACTACGAAGATGTCTTTCCCAATACCTACTACGCCAAGTCGGCGTACGACACGTACTACGCGCAGGGCTGGATGTATTTGAAGCTCTTTTTCGCGCGCTATTGGATCCTGGGATGCGGGCTGGCGATGGCCGTTCCCGTCGCGGCGTGGCTCCGCAAGCCGCGCGCAGACCTGAGCGTGGCGGAACGCTGGGCGTCCGGGCAGTGCGTGCTCGCGGCGGCCTTCGTCGCGGCGTACACCTTCTACGTTGTGCGCGTCGGCGGCGATTTTATGTACGCGCGCCTGCTCGTGCCCACGATTCCGTTCTACCTCGTGCTCGTCGAACACGCGCTGTTGCACTGGGGGCGCGCGCCCCGGATTCATCTCGGCCTCGCCGCGGGGCTGGCGCTCGTGCTGCTCTTCATGCCCTCGCCCTCGGGCGACGAACTCCAGGACGGCGTCGTGGACGAACGCCTGAATTACCGGCGCATGGAACCGATGCTTGTGCGCAAGACCGAGACGCTGAAGAAGTACCTCGACGGGCTGCCCGTGCGCATCGGCATCTTCGGCTCCGAGGCCCGCCTGACCTGCCAGCTCGAGACCGGCGACTTCGTCGAATGCCACGGGCTCTGCGACCGCCTGATCGCGCACTCGACGCTGGCCGCGCGCGGGCTGGTCGGCCACGAGAAGCGCCCGACGCCGAACTACCTCGTGATGCAGCGCAAGGTTCACCTCACGTTTGGACCCGATCGGCGGCTACGGACTGAACGATCGCATTCCTGCCAGACGATGCTGCTTGGAAAAATTTCGTGCACCCTTCTGCATTGGGACGCGAAGCTGATGGCCGACCTGAAGGCGCGCGGCGCGGTCTTTGCGGATTTTCCCGCGCTGCTGGATGCGTACGCGGCGGAGCTGGACAAGAAATCCGACGAGGAAGTGCGGCGGAATTACGCGAAGTTCGTGCGCTTTTATTTTGCCCACAACGACGACCCGGCGCGCGAGAACCTCTTCCGCGCGCGCCTGGGGCTGCCTCAGCGTTCGCGGTAGGTGGCCGAACAGCCAGGCGATTCGAAGACCTGCACGCTGGCCATGCGCACGCCCTTGGGCAGGCGCTTGCCGATGCGCCGGTACAGCACCAAAGCGATATTCTCCGCGCTGGGTGAGAGGCCTTTCGCGCCGAATTCGGGGACATGGTCGTTCAGGAACCCGTAGTTCAGCCGCCCGACTTCTTCGTCGATGACCGGCTTGAGGTCCAGGAAGTCGATGGCCATGCCCGCGCGGTCCACCTTCTTGCCCGTCACCGTCACGACGACGCGGAAGTTGTGGCCGTGGGTCGGCTCGGTCTGGCCCTTATAGTGCCGCAGCGCGTGCGCCGCGCAAAAGTGCGTCTCGATCGCGACGTCGAAGTAGGCCATGCGCGCACTCCGCGGTAGGGTGGGGTCAGATGCGCCCGACGTCGGGATCTTCGAGCGAGCGGATCTCGTGCAGCGGATCGGCTTCCTGCGGCTGCGGGTTGGCCTGGCGCTGGAAGAATCCGCGCAGCATGCTCTGGTGCCCGCCCTCGGCCGGATCGAAGTACTCCCAGCGCCCGCCGAGCAGCTTCGCCAGCGCGAACGCGCCGGAGGTCAGCGCCTTTTCGAGCGATTCCGCGTCGGGCCAGCCGTAGGGGTAGAAGCCGAAGAGAATCTTGTGGCGGTCCTTGCGCTGGTTTTCGTGGATCAGCGTCGTGCCCGAGGTCCAGCCGGCCTTTTCCCAGTTCAGGTCCAGGTCGTGGCATTCGAGCAGCGCCTGGCGTTCGCCGCCGCCGGCGAAGAGGTCGTTGGGCGTGACGCCGTACTGGACCATCACGCGCGGCCATTCGTCGAAGAGCTGGTCGAAGGTCTCGTCGCCGGGGTTGTGAATCTGCTGGTAGTCGCCGTTTTCGAGCGTGATCAGGCGCAGGCGGTGCGGCTGCGGCGTCATCTGCCGCTTCTCGGGCGCGTTGTGGAAGAGCGGCGAGATGATCGCGGTCGTGCGTTGCAGGCTGGCGTGCACGGCCTGCGAGAGCGCCTGTTCGATCTCTTTGAGCTTGGCGCGCCGCGGCGCCCAGATGACGGTATCGTGTCGCATGCAGATGATGTACCGGAAACGCCCGGAAATAAAAGAGGAGCCGCGCGGGTGGGTTTTATTGCGCGTGGCCTTAGGGCTGAGTAGCCCGGGCACGGCTATGACGCCGGTGCTTGTAGATTTGAGCCGTCGAGGGGTGCCATGGGTCACGGCCGTTGGTGACCCGTGCCGCGCGCCAAGGTCTCGCGTGGGTGTCCGATGGGACGCGCAAGTAACGTAGTGTGCGAGTCTGATCGCATACCGTCATCTATGCTTGGCGCGTGGCATGGGTCGAGAACGGCTTCGACCCATGGCACCCCTGTGAACGGATCGAATCTACAAGCACCGGCGCGCCAGGGTAGGTGGGTGGCCTGGACGTAACCACGTCCAGGCCGCGAAGCGGAAAGAAGCTTCCCACTGCGCGGCCAAGCAACTCGAGAAGATGGTAAGCCCAGTGGGATGCTTCTACCTGCTGCGCAGCCCGGACGTGTGACGTCCGGGCCACCCGGAGAAGATTCTGCAAGGATGCGTGAAGGCTACTTCAGCACCTCCAGCGCTTTCTCCGTCGGGCGGGCGATCACGGCCTTGGTGCCGCAGACGATCACCGGGCGCTCCATCACTTCGCCGTGCTTCGCAAGCACCTCCACGACTTCGGCGGCGCTGTAGGTCTTCTTGGGATCGAGGCCTGCGGCGGCGAACTTCGCGTCCTTCTTGCGCAGAAGCTGTTCGGGGTCGCCGCCGACCAGCTTCACCAGCTTTTGGATCGTGGCCTTGTCGAGCGGTGTCTCGAGGTACTTCACGACCGCCAGGTCCACCTTCTTGTCCTTTAAAAGCGCGAGCGCTTCGCGGGACTTGGAGCAGGTGGTGCTGTGGTAGATCGTCACCTTGGCCATCGCGGGATCCTCAGGCGGTCAGTTGCTTCCAGTGGCTCTTGGGGCGCACGGGTTCGGAGCCCTGCTTGCAGAGCGGGCAGTCCTCGGGCTTCCAGGTGTTGATGGCGGGCGTCAGCAGCGCGCGAATCTTCTTGCCGTCGAGTTCGTCCTTCCCGGAGCGGTTTACCAGGCAGACGATGCTGGGCAGGATCGTGGCCTTGCCGCCGGTCGCGGCCTTGATGCCTTCCAGCGTCTTCAGCGTCGAACCGCCCGTGCTGATCACGTCTTCGACGACGAGCACCTTCTGCCCGGGTTGAATCTCGAAGCGCGCGAGCCGCATCGTGTCGCCGTCCTTCTCGGTAAAACCGGCGCGGCAGCTCAGGCGTTCGGCCACCGCGTAGGCGAAGGTGACGGCGCCGAGCGCCGAGCCGATCACCCAGTCGGCGCCGATGGGCAGCTTGGGCGAAAGGCCGTCGGGTTCGTTGAGTATCTTGCGGAGGAGCGAAGGCTTTTGCGTCACCATCGTGCAGTTGACGAAGCCGTCGGAGTGCAGGCCGGAGGTGAGCAGCGCGTGCGGGCGGGCGGCCGAGCCGTCGTGAAGCCACAGCGCGCCGGCGTTGACGAATTCTTTGTTCCAATCGGACAAGGGGAGTCTCCTTTTGCCGCGGGAAGCCGCGAGAAAAGTTAGTCCCATTTGCCCAAACGTAAAACGGAAAAAAACGGGCCTACTTCACGACGGCGCGCGCGAGCGGAATCTTCTTCGAGAAACCCTTCACGTCGGCGTCGAAGTGTTCGAGCGGGCCCGCGGCCTGTTCGACCAGCGCGCGCACGGCTTCGCGTTCGAAGACCGGCTGCGTCAGCACCAGGTCGCCGCCCTGGCTCTGCGACTGCGCGCGCTGCGCCAGGTTCACCGTCGTGCCGAAGTAATCGAGCTTCTCGTTCGCGTTCACCGCGATACACGGGCCCGTGTGCATGCCCAGCTTCAGGACGATGCGGCGGCCGCCCTTCGCCGGCTGCGCGCCGATCTCCCGCTGGATGGCCAGCGCCGCGCGCACGGCGTCCTCGGGCGACATGAAGGCCGCCATCACCGCGTCGCCGATGGTCTTGACCACCGCACCGTGGTGCGCGCGGATGTGCCGCGTCAGCACGCCGAAGTGTTCGCGCACCAGCGTGTACGCCTGCGCGTCGCCGGCCTCCTCGTACAGCCCGGTCGAACCTTTCAAGTCGGTGAAGACGATGGTGAGGCTGCGGATCGAGAGTTCCTCGTCGGCGGCCAGCATCTCTTTCGAAAAGAGGTCGCGGAAGTCCTGGAGCGTGCTCACCAGCGAGGCGCTGACGGCGGCCTCGGACCATTCGGCGCGTTCGACGTGGACGACGCGCTCGGCGCCGGACTCGTTCGCGATCTTCCAGCGCACCGGGCCCGCCTTCAGCGTCGAACCCTGCGCGTGGACGCCGTGCGCATCGACGCGCGCGCTCACCTCCGCGCCGCCCGCGCCCTCGGCCACTTCCAATTCGGCCGGATGCCCCGTGCCCGCGGCGCTGACGCGGTAACGCCCCGGGGCCATGACGAGTTCGAAGTCGCGCGCGGCGCGGTCGGCCAGGCGCACCTGCGCGACGTAATGCGGCGTGTTGCCCGGCCCGCCGGCGCAGAAGACCTGGTGCGCGGCCTTGCGGATGCCGGCGTTGACGTTGAAGCGCACTTCCACCGTCTGGTCGAAGTTCGCGTTGTAGTCGATCCCGCAGGTCGCGCAGTGCGCGCCGCGCCGCACCTGGTTCAGCGAGGGCAGTTCGCAGGTGACGCCGCGGCAACTGGGGCAGACGACGTTCCAGGCCATGTCCAGCAGGCCCGCGCGCGTGGCGAGCAGGAAGAGCCGCAGCGTTTCGTAGCGTTCGGACTTCCAGGCGCCGGCGAGTTCGAAGGGGCGCATGCGCGTGACTTCTTCGTCCACGGCCGAACGCAGGTGCGCGCAGAGCCGCTTCATGGCCGCCTGGTCCGCGCCCATCTCGAGCAGCCGCGCCGAGGCCTGCTTCAGCGCCGCCTCGTCCACGCTCGCGCGCGCGAAGCGCTTGGGGTAGGGCGAATCGAGTTCGTGCTTGAGGAACTTGGCGAAGTTTTCGGCCGCGCCGCGGAAGCCTTCCAGATTCTTGCTCACCACCACGTTCGCGCCAAGCTGCCCCAGAAAGGTGCGCGGTTCCAGGTCGGCGAAGACTTCGACTTTCGTGCGCGCGCCTTCGGGAACGAGCTTTACCCCCGTCAGCAGGCGTTTGAACGGCCCTTTGACGAACTCGCGCTCGATGGTGTACTCGCGCGGCGCGATCCATTCGAACGGGTGCTCGACCCATTCGAGGTCCTGGCCCATCAGGCTGGCCTTGGCGATGATCGTGGTGCCGCCGCTGGCCTTGGGCACGGGCTGATAATTGACGACGGGCAGGCCGAGTTCCCGGTTCAGGCTGTCGGTGTTCGCGACCAGCGGCCAGATCGCGTCCGCGGACGCCTCCAGCACGAACGAGCGCTCCGAGCGCATAGGTCCCGCTCCCCGGTGTGAAAAGGACTCCGACGGGCCTTAGGCTACATGTCGGAGCCGGGCGGCTCCAGTCCCGACTTCCGGCTCAATTTCAGAAAAGTAGGACGCGCCTTTCGGCCGGCCGGGGATTTATGTTTTACGTTTTTTGCGGGCTGGGTACCTTCGTGTGCATGGCCCCCAAAATCCACGCGACCGCCCTGGTCGATCCGGCCGCCGAGATCGGCGAAGGCGCCGAGATCGGCCCGTACGCCATCGTCGAAGCCGGCGCGTCCGTCGGCGCCCGAACCAGACTCTGGGCCCACGCGTACGTGTGTTCGGGGACCAAGATAGGCGACGACTGCGCGGTCCACATGGGCGCCGTGGTGGGCCACGCGCCGCAGGACTTCTCCTATAAAGGAGAGCCCACCGGCACGGTCGTCGGTCACGGCGTGACGGTGCGCGAGAACGTCACCATCCACCGCGCGACCAAGGCCGGGCACCCGACCACGGTGGGCGACGGCTGCTACTTGATGGCCGGCAGCCACGTCGCGCACGACTGCCAGCTCGGCAAGGGCGTGATCCTGGCCAACGGCGCGCAACTGGCCGGGCACGTGGAGATCGGCGGCGGCGCGATCGTGAGCGGGAACGTCGTGATTCATCAGTTCGTCCGCGTCGGGCGGCTCGCGATCCTCTCGGGCGGCTCGCGCTTCGGGATGGACGTGCCGCCGTACCTGATCGGCGACGGCACCAACGCCGTCACGAGCCTGAACGCCGTGGGCCTGCGGCGTTCGAAGGAGATCGCCGAAACCGAGCGCCACCAGATCAAAGCCGCGTATAAACTGCTCTACCGCTCCGGCCTGGACTTGAAGGAGGCGCTGGCGCGCATGAAGTCGGAGTTCGACAGCCCCGCGGTCCAAGCGTGGGTCGCGTTCTTCGAACACCCGACCAAGCGCGGCTTCTGCCACTACAAGGCCAGCCGCCGCGAATCCGCCGACTAACCGAGGGCCTCCTCATGTCCGTTCTGCCGAATGCCCCGTCGCCCTGCCTCTTCATGGACCGCGCCGGCTGGGAAGGCCTCGCCGCCAAGCTCGAAGATCCGTATTTCAAGAAGCTCCACGAGAACAACCTTGAAGCCCTGCGCCTGCTCGACCTGGAAAAGTACGAAGGCGAGATCGCCGACGTGCCGTGGTACCTCGGGCGCGCCTCGCGGCGCTGCGGGATTCCCGACCGCGTGCTCAAGAACCGCACGATCCGCGCGGCGGCCGCGTTCTACATCACCAAGGACGACCGCTGGCTGAAGTTCGCAACCGAGACGCTCGACGCGGCCTGCGCGAGCGACAACTGGGTGCCCGGAAAAGGCAAGATTCACGGCGTGCGCGGCGCGGCGCTCCAGACCGGCGACCTGCTCTACATCCTGGCCTTCGGCTACGACGTCCTCTTCCCGTACCTTACGGACGAACAGAAAGCCCGCTACGCCGGCACGCTGCGCGACGTGGGTCTGCCTGCGTACCTGAACGGCCTGGCGCTTCACGACTGGTGGGAACGCTGCGACTTCAACTGGGGCGCGGCGCTGCACGGCAACGCCGGCCTGGCCGCGCTGGCCTTGCGCCACGACGCCCCGGAACTCGCGAAGCAGGTCCTGGCCGAAGCGCGCGAACGCCTGAAGCCGGTGATCGCGAACTACCACCCCGGCGGCGGCTGGATCGAAGGCGTGATGTACCAGTGTACGGGCATCGGGCACCTGACCGATTTCGTGATGCCGCTCTTCCGGCTGACCGGCGACGACCTGGGCCTGCTGGCCAACAAGAACTTCCTCGACACCATCACCTGCTGGCAGTACCTCGTCGGCGGCGACCGGCGCCCGTTCAATTTCTCGAACGTGAGCGAAGCCACCACCGAATGGGGCATGCCGCATGCCTTCTGGTGGGCCGACCGCGCGCAGCGCCCGGACTGGGTGTACTTCCAGCAGCGTCCGGAGGTGATGCGCAGTTGGCGCGACACGCACGGCTGCTTTTACGACGTCGAGGCCTTCTGGTTCCGCCCGATGAACCCCAAAGCGGAAGCGCCGAAGACTTCGGGGCTGAAACACTTCGCGGGCATCGACTGGCTGACGTGGCACGGCCCGAAGACCTGGCTGGGCCTGCGCTCGGGCTTCAACGGCGGAAACCACAACAACAAGGACCTCGGCCACATCATCCTCGGCCACGGCGAAGAACGCTTTCTCGTCGATCCCGGGTACGGCGCGGGCCAGACCGACCAGCACAACGCCGTCACCGTGCGCGGCTTCGGGCAGACGGACTGTTCGGTGGCCAAGATCGTGCGCGCGGAAGAAGTTCCCGGCGGCTTCGTGGCCGCCTGCGATCTGTCCAAGTGCTTCCCGTTCTCGCTCGAACACTTTCAGCGCACGCTGCTGATGATCGACGACACGCACCTCCTGGTGCTCGACGACCTGAAGGGCGCGCAGAACCGCCGCACCAGCGCGCGCTGGCACCTGCAGACCCGCCAGCCGTGGACGAAGGACGGCGACCGCATCGTCCTGAAGGGCCGCGCGGCGAACCTGACCGTGCACCTGCTCAGCGACACGGGGTACTTCGGCGCGAAGGGCTGGGAGTTCGACGGGCCGATCTCGACGCTGACCTGGACGCCCGCGTACGACCGCATCCACAACCTGCACCCGATGCTGCTCACCTTCGGCGCGCCGAAGATCGAGAGCCGCTTTACCGAGGCGGGCTTCGAGATTTCCGTGGACGGCAAGGCCTGGCGCTACGACGCCGCGGCGCGCGCGCTTTCGCCCGCGGGGCGCGGCTGAGCGTGAACGCGCCCGGTCCGGACGGGTCGGCGGCGTGGAAGCCGTACGCCGCCGCGGGGCTGCTGGTCCTCCTCGTGCTCATCACCTACGCGCCGGCGTACCAGGCCGCGTTCATCTGGGACGACGACGTCTGGCTGCTCGACAACACCCTTCTGCGAGAACCTGGCGGGCTGGAAAAGATCTGGTTCGAACCCACGGCCGGCCCGCACTACTACCCGATGGTTTTCTCGACCTTTTGGGCGGAATACCGCCTGTGGGGCTACGAACCCATCGGGTACCACGCGGTCAACATCCTGCTCCACGCGCTGAACGCGGTGCTCGTCTGGCGCGTGCTCAAACGGCTCGGCGTGCCGCTGGCCTGGGGCGCGGCGGCGCTCTTCGCGGTTCATCCGGTCCACGTCGAATCGGTGGCCTGGGTGACCGAACGCAAGAACGTCCTCTCGCTCTGCTTCGCGCTGCTGACCCTGCTCGCGTACCTGCGCTTCCGGCCGCTCGACGAACCCGAACGCGCGCCCGCGTGGCCGTGGTACGCCGCGGCGCTGGCCTGCTTCTTCCTCGCCGCGGCCAGCAAGTCCGTGGTCGTGGCGCTCCCGCCGGCGCTGCTCGTGCTGGCGTGGTGGAAGCGCGGGCGCGTCTCGGCGCGCGACGCACTCGAAGCGCTGCCGCTGCTGATCGTCGGCGTCGGCTTCGCGCTCTTTACGATGCAGGCCGAGGCCCCCAAGATTGCCGCGACGCAGGCCTTCGTGCCGCCGCTTTCCGCGCTGGACCGCGTCGGCCTGGCGGGGCGCGCGGCCTGGTTCTACGCCGGCAAACTGCTCTGGCCGTACCCCGTCACCGTCGTCTATCCGCGCTGGGACCTCTCGGTCGCCGCATCGCCCGCGTTGCTCGCGTATCCCGCGGCCGTGCTGGCGGCGCTGGGGTTGCTCTGGGCGCGGCGCGCGGCCTTCGGGCGCGGCCCGCTGGCGGCGGCGCTGATCTTCGGCGGGGCGCTCCTGCCGGTGCTCGGATTCTTCAACCATTCGACGATGTCGCTGACCTACGTGGCCGACCATTACGCGTACCACGCCAGCGTCGCGCTGCTGGCGCTCGAGGCGGCCGTGCTGGGACGGCTGACGGCGGACCTGAGCGACGCGCAGCGCCGCCTGGCGGGCGCGGCGGGCGCGGTCGCGATCCTGGGGCTGGCCGTGCTGGCGCTCGTGCACGCGGCGAATTTTCGCACGCCGCACGCGCTCTGGACGCAGAACCTCGAACACAATCCGGACTCCTGGCCCGCGCACTACAACCTGGCCTCGGAATACGCGCACGACGGCCGGGCCGAGGACGCGCTGGCGCATTACCGCGAAGCGATTCGCGTCCGGCCCAACGATCCGACCAACCTGAACAACATGGCCTGCGTGTACCTGGGGGTGGGGAAGGTGCCGGAGGCGATCGAAGCGTTTACGCAAGCGCGCGCGTTCGCGCCGGCCGACGTCGAGATTCGCACCAACCTGGGGTACGCGCTCCTGCGCGCGGGCAAGCTCGAGGAGGCCCGCGCGGAGTTCGAGGGCGTGGCGCAGGACCATCCGGCGTACGCGCTCGCGCTGGCGGGGCTCGGCGAGGCGCTCTCGAAGCTGGACCGGCTGGAGGAATCCGCGGAGGCCTTCCGCAAGGCGCTGCGGCACAACCCGGAACTCTTCGATGCGCGCTACGGTTTGGGCATGGTCTCGTACCGGCTGAAGCGTTACGACGACGCGGTCGAGCAGTTCGCGACGGCGGGCCGGCTCGCGCCCGGCAACGTCCGTGCGATCTTCGGACTGGGACGCTCGCTCGAACACACCGGCAAGCCCGACGAAGCCGCGCTCTGCTACCGCGAGATTCTCAAGCTGGACCCCGCGCACCAGGACGCCGCCAAGCGCCTGGAAGCGCTCGCGAAGACACCCGAGAAGAAGGAGCCCTGACGATGGAACCCACCGAAAAGATTCGCGCGCGTTTGGTTGATCGGATGATCCGCCTGCAGACCCGCTGCGGGGAGGCCGCGCGCCGCAAATCCGCCGTGAGCGAATGGTGCGTCGGCCAGCACCTGGAACACGTCCTGAAAGTGAACGGCAATATCCTGCGCCTGATGTCGATCCCGTTCGGGAACGATCCGTCGGTGCAGCCGCCGACGCCGGAACAACTGCTGATCCTGACGAACGGAATTCCGCGCGGCAAGATCAAGGCCCCGGTGATCGTGCAGCCGACGCTCACGGAATACACCGGACTGAAGGCCGCGTACGAGCAGCAGATCGCCGAGTACCGCATGCTGAGCAACCGCGTGGCCGAGATCGACGCGTCGAAGGGCGTCTTTCCGCACCCGGGCCTGGGCGGGCTGACGCGCGCGCAGTGGCTCTGGTTCGGCGAAGTCCACACGGCGCATCACGAAAAGATCGTCGAGGAAATCCTCGCGCCATGAACCCGGCGTGGAAGCCCTTCGCCGCCGCGGTCTGGTGCGGCATCGCGGGCAATGTCGCGTTGGCCGCGCCGCTCATCGCCGCGCCGGCGTGGGCGCTGGGGTTCTTTGGCCTTCCCGTGCCCGAGACGCTCGTGTGGGTGCGGCTGAGCGGCACGCTGGTGGTGCTGCTGAGCATGCTCTACCTCCCGGCGGCGCTGATGCCGGACCGACTGGGCAAGCTCTGCTGGCTGCTGGTGGCCGCGCGCGCGGGGGCCGCCGCGTTTTTCCTCGCGCAGGGCGGGGCGTTTCTGATGTTCGCGGGCTACGACCTGGCCATGGGGGCGGCGCTGAGCTTCCTGCTGCTGCGCGGCCTCGCCGCTCAGGCGGCCGATTAGCGTCCGCGCGAACGCGCGGTGCTTCGGGCAGGCGCCGGCCATCCCTGCATTAGCAACTCGCCCGCGCCCCGCTACAATCCCGCGCATGCCGAAGCTGAAAAAATCCGAGCCGGCCGTGCTGAGCCTCGTCAACCTGGGCTGCTCGAAGAATCTCGTCGATTCCGAGCGCATCCTGGGGCAACTGGCCGAGAGCGGCTTCCTGATCGCCAGCGACCCCGCCGAGAGCGAACTCTGCCTGGTCAACACCTGCGGCTTCATCGACGCCGCGCGCGAAGAGACCGCCGGCGTGCTGCGCGAACTGAGCGACCTCAAGGACGAAGGGCGCCTGAAGACGATCGTCGCCGTCGGCTGCCTGGTCGAACGCGTCGCCGACGCGCCCGAACTGAACCGCTTTCTCGAACACGCCGACGCGCGCCTGGGCTTCCGCGACTACCCGAACATCTCGAAGATCTGCCGCGACCTCGTCGAAGAACGCGCGGGCGAAAAATACGCGACCGCCGCGCGCAGCTACGCCACGGGCCCGAAGGAATCCGCCGCGAAGAAGAAGGTCCCGAAGAGCTACAACGATTTTCTGGTCAGCCCGCGCATGCGCATCGGTTCGCCGCACAGCGCGTTCCTGAAGATCGCGGAAGGCTGCAACAACCCGTGCAAGTTCTGCGCGATCCCGCGCATGCGCGGCCTGCAGGTCAGCCGCCCCGTGGAGGCCGTCGTCGAGGAGGCGCGCGAACTGATCGCGAGCGGCGCGCGCGAGATCAGCCTCATCGCGCAGGACACGACGACCTACGGCCAGGATCTCTACGGCAAGCACGACCTCGCGCGGCTGCTGCGCGCTTTAAGCGAACAGATCGAGGACGACGTCTGGTTCCGCCTGATGTACGCGTACCCGCGGCACCTGGACGCCGAGATGCTCGCCGCGCTGCTCGCCGATCCGCGCTTCTGCCCGTACATCGACATGCCGCTCCAGCACATCGCCGACGAGATGCTCGACGCGATGTGCCGCAAGGTGACCAGGAAGCAGACCATGGACCTGCTGGACCTGATCGCGAAGAAGATGCCGCACGGCGCGCTGCGGACCACCTTTATCGTCGGGTATCCGGGCGAGACCGAGGCGCACGTGCAGGAGGTCGTCGATCTGGTGAACGAGGAACGCTTCACGCATGCGGGCGTCTTCCTGTATTCCACCGAGCCGCTCACGCCGGCCGCGAAGCTGCCGGACGCGCTGCCGCTCGCCGAGAAGCAGGCCCGCCGCGACGCGATCATGCGCGCGCAGTTGGAGGTCTCGCGGCGCCGCCAGAAGGCGCGGGTGGGCCGGAAGATTCCGGTGCTGGTGGACGGCGCTGTAAACCCCGCGTCCGCGCCCAAGGGGGTGGCGAGCGCGGGGCGGTCGCAGTTGGAAGCGCCCGAAGTGGACGGATTGATTTTCTTGAAAGGGCGCGGCGCGGCGGGCGTGGAGCCGGGCCGCAGGGTTACTGCAAAGGTTGTGCGAGACTTGGATTATGATTTGATTGCTGAGATTTCGGCAGGGGCGCGCGGGGCTTGATCTTATTTTGGTGAGTTGACAGCCGCCACAATGTGCAATAGGATCGTGCTTTCTTGGGTTGACCCATTCAACTTGAGAACTGGCTTTTAGTTCCTTGAAGTATGCGAGGGCGTTGGGAGAATCCCCTGTACCCCGGGGATGCACCTCGCACAACGCGCTTCGACGATGAAATCGGAGAAGGCATCGTTTTCGTGGATACGCCGCCCGCCATCGTTCCTGGATTTGGAAGCCTCCCGCAGGGGTCGAACCCCAGCGCGGAATTGAACACGCTTGTCCAAAAAGCCTTTCTGGGCGGCAAGGACGAAGTCAAAGGCCTCGCCGACTGGGCGATGCAGGCCGAGTCCGAGACCCTGAGCCTGCGCCGCCGCCTGCGCAAGCAGGAACACGACTTCTCCACGCTCTTCGAGATCGTCGGGCAGATCAGCGCGCGCTCGCTGGACCTGGTGGTGATGCAGACGTACCTGCTGCGCACGGTCGCGGGGCATTTCACCACGCCCAAGCTCCTGATCATCCGCTGCCACAAGGTCACCGACCGGCAGATGACGGTCTCGGCGACGCAGGGCATCCGCGAAGCGCAGGTCACGATCCCGCTCGACTCGCCGCTCTGCACGGAGGCGCTCAACCGCCGCTTCTGCCTGGTGCTGAACGAGATGCCCGAGCAGATGCAGGGCCTGCCCGAAGTGATGGCGCTGAAGGCGCTGGGCATTCAGGTCATCGTTCCGCTGATTCAGGAAGTCGAGACGCCCGAGACGGTGCTGGAAGGCTTCCTCTGCCTGGGTTCGCGCCTGGCCAACCGCATGTACGGCGGCGGCGACCTGGAGTTCCTCAACACGCTGGGCAAGATGCTGGCCATCTGCCTGCGCAACGAAGCCCTGTACCGCAGCTCGATCATCGACGACCTGACCGGCGTGGCCTCTCGCGGGCACTTCGACGCGCGGCTCTCGCAGGAACTCAACCGCATCCAGATCTACGGCCACCGCAGCATGGGGCTGGTGATGCTGGACGTGGACCGCTTCAAGAGCTTCAACGACACCTACGGGCACCAGACCGGCGACCGCGTGCTCACCGAGATCGCGCGCGTGCTGGTCGGCCAGGTCCGCAACGTCGATCTCGTGGCCCGCTACGGCGGCGAGGAATTCGCGATCATCCTTTTGGAAATCGAACGGGAGCGCGTGCTGGACGTCTCGCAGCGCCTGCGCCGCGCGGTGGAAGCCCTGGAACTGACCAGCATGGACGGGCAGCCGCTGAAGGTGACCGCCAGCTTCGGGGCCGCCTGCTTTCCCGACGACGCCAAGGACCGCACGGAACTGATCCAGCTCGCCGACAAGGCCCTGTACGTCGCCAAGGACAGCGGGCGCAACCGCGTGGTGATGGCGCCGCCCGGGAACTACCGCAAGCTGCCCGCGAAGTCCGAAGTGGAAGAGACGCGCGAAGTGAAATCGGGCACGAGCCGCAAATTCGAACGACGCAGGCCTTCGGACCGGGTGCCGACGGAGTCGGACGTGAAGGCCTGAGAACGAGGTTCGCCGGCGTCCCGTGACGCCGGCCTATACGACGAGGTGAACGGTGGCGGTGCCGGGCCGGGAGTCGTCCAAGCTGCCCAAGCAGTCCGGGGTGCGCACGCCCAATACGGGCCAGCGCCGAACCACGGGCAAGGTCGCCCCCAAGGCCGCCGGCGCGCCGCCGAAGAAGGCCACGCCCGCGCCCGAGCCCGCGGCCGCGCCATCCGCCGAGGACTTCGAAGTCGTCGAGGAAGTGCAGGAGATCACCGCCGAAGTCACCGCCGCGCATCCGCCGGACGAGGTGCCCGGCACCCCGGCGCGCGCCACCCCCGGCGGGCGCCGCACGCC
>JAHCJK010000003.1 GCA_026184295.1 Planctomycetota bacterium | reverse complement strand
TGAAACGATGACCAACGCGGGACAGGCCATGAGGCGATGCGCGCGCGCGCGGGATGACGCTGATCGAAGTGATGATCGCGATGTTCATCCTGCTCGTCGGCATCATCGGCGTCATGATGGCCGTCCCGACCGGGGTGGGCACGGCGAGCTGGGTGATTTTTCACGACGCGGCCATGCACCTGTCGGCGTCCAAGTTCTCCGAATTCCGGCGCGACCGCGTCAACCCGATGCTGGACCTCAGCGACGGCAGCGCCTACATGTCCGGCGGCGGGCTGGCCAGCGGGCGGCCTTCCGGCACGCAGGAACCCCAGAACGGAAACGCGGGCGGCTGGCGCGACTTCGCCCATGCCAACCCCGACGACACGTACCACTACTTCGACGACATCGAACGCTACGAATGGAAGGTGGACCAGGCGGCCCTGGTCTCCGTCGGGCCCGCGCCGGCCACGCCCGCGCCGGCGGGCGTCGTGTACGGGCCGCAGGTTCCCAGCGGAGCGGAATTGAAGGTGCGGCAGGTGACCGTGGCGATTCATCTGAAGGGCACCGTCAAGGAACTGCGATTCACGGAGTACATGTTTCCCTATGATTACTGATGCGCAGGGCCCGCGCCGAAGCCGCCCGCGCGGCTTCACGCTGCTGGAAATGATGGTCGTGGTGGCCGTGACGCTCGGCATGGTCGTCATCATCGTGCCCGTCTTTCAGGTGAGCACGCGGACGGTCAGCGCCGTGCAGCGCAAGCTCTCGGTCTACGAAGCGGCCCGCAACACGCTCGACATCATCCATTTTCAGATCATGGCCGCCGTCACCAACGAACGCGGCGAACAGTTCTCCATCAAGAGCGCGTACTACGACGACACCGACCCGTTCACCGTCGCCAACCCCGATCCCAACGCGCGCTACGCGCGCAGTTCGCGGCGGGAGGCCGACGCGCTGCAGTATGTCGTGATCAACGCGGGCATGAACCCGTACCGCGACAACGCGAAGTACCAGGGCAGCTACACGTTTCCCATCGGGTACCCCGGGACGCACCATACCTTTCCCGAGGCTTACAAGGCCTCGCTGCGTTCGACGCTGATCTACCCCAAGCGCGACGATTACGACTGGTCGGGCAACGTAACGGTGGGGAACGCGCCCAAGCCGGTCGCGCAGCTCCGTTCGGAACAGTTGGCCGACGTGAACCAGGTCGAACTGACGAACCTGCTCTTCGCGACCAACAACGAGAGCATCGAGAATTGGCCCAACGCCTGGACCTACGTCATCACGCCCAAGGATCCCATCCTGCATTTCTTCGCCGCGGGCAACGAGCCCAAGTATTCGACGCCCATCTACGGCGACATCGGGCGCAAGAACCAGGCGCGCATGAGCGGCATCCGCATCATGGACCTGGACGTCGCGTACTGGGACGAAGGCAGCCAGCGCTTCAAGAACCCACCGGACAACTCGGTGATCTACTTCGCGCCGCCTCCCAAGGCCGTGCGCGTGACCGTGACCGTCTGCGACGCCGAGAAGCGCCTGGCGCTCACGCTTGCGCGCGTCGTCCAACTGCCGTGCGGGAGCAACCCCGCGACGCACGTCTCCGGCGGCGGCGGCGCGGCGCCGGACTGGATCAGGGACGACGACGGGGATTACGCGCTGCCGCTCCCCTGCAACCAGTTCAAGAACCTGAAGACGCTCGAACCGACGCTTTACAACTGATCGAGGGTACGCGGATGGGCATGCAAACGGTCACGAACGGGTACGCGCGCCGGCGGCGCGGCTTCCTGCTGGTGATGGTCGTCGGCATGCTGGTGCTCTTTCTCGTGCTGGTGGTGGGCTTCCTTTCGTACACGCGCGGCGAGACCGAGGCCGTGGCCACGATCCGCGACAAGAACGACGGCCTGCATATCTTCCATTCGGCGTTCGACTGGACCGTCGCGAACATCTGCAACGACCTGCTCGATTCGAACAACGAGTTCAAGGCCGCGAGCGGCGACAGCGGCGCGGGGCTCGTCTCGAGCACCCGTTCGACGGGCGATGCGTGCTACAAGTGGTGGCTGCGGCCGTACGAGAAGGATTCGGGCCAGGCGCCCGCGAACATCATGTACGACGAGTGGATCGGCATGCCCTCGACGTACTTCACCGCCAAGAACATCCGCGCGTACTACCGCGTGCAGGTGCTGGACGCGAACGCCTTCATCAACGCCAACGATTGGAACGAGGACTGCAATCCGACCCAGTGCCAGATGGCGCACATGATGATGGACAGCTTCGGCGACCAGTACATGGAAAACTTCCGCCGCTGGCGCGACACCGGCACCTGGGCCACCGGCGCGTACAGTGCGCCGCTGCGCTACGAGGAAGGCTGGCGCATGTCCACGCGGACGGTGCGTTCCACCGTCTGGCCAAACAACACGGGCATCAGCCAGATCACCAGTTCGCTCTCGCCGACCTGGGTGACCAACAACTCGCTCTGGCTCACCCTCCATGCCGCCGACATGCACTGCCTGCGCACGTTCCCGTATTCCAGCGGCCTGCCGCCGATGAACCAGGGCGCGGCGCAGACCATCGGGCCCGGGAATTACTACCCGCCGACGCCCGGCGAAGGCTTCGTGACCGGAACCTTCGACTGGAACAAGTTCACCGCCGGAACCGTCGGCGCGCTCGACCCGCAGTACGCCGGCACGGGCTGGATTCAGAGCAACATGCAGGTCGGCAAGTACCCCTGGACCATCTGCTACTCGCTCTATTCTTACACCGATCCCGACACGGGGCGCAGCCCGGTCAACGTCAACACCTGCTGGGAATCGGGCGAGCAGGCCAAGAACAGCACGCAGTTCGAGGCGCCGAAGATCTACACTATGGAAGGCGTCTTCAACGTCGAGTCGCTGCGCCGCATCGTCCGCGTGGGCTATTTTTACATGAACGGGACCGACAACGTCGCCTACGCGATCAAGGCCGACGACGTCTACGCAGCGCTTGCGGGCAGCGGCGCGGTGCTGACTCTTCCTACATTCGCCAACGGCACCAAGGACTTCGACCGCAACCTGGCGCTGGCCACGATCGAAAACCTGCGCCTGAAGCTCGCCTATCAGTATCAGGAGACGCTTTGCCGGTACTTCACCGCGTCCTACGCGCACGGCGATCTCGGCTGGCCCCAGCCGGCGCCGGCGCCCTGGCCGAACCTTCCGCGCAAGTACCCGCGCACGTCCACCGCCAACAACGCGCGCTATTCGACCGTGTATTCGGCCACGATTCCCAACACCGAGGTCTCGCTCGTGAAGTACGCCTGCACGGGCACCGGGTACGGCGCGACGCGTTTTCCCTACGGCCTGAGCACCTTCCGCGACCACGTGCGCGACGACCTGCTCGCGATGTCGAACCAGTTCAAGAACACGGCCTTCGGCGGCACGGCCGAGATCGCGGGCGACGACGGGGCGCTCTGCGTCAGCTTCGACGCCGAAGGCGATCCCTGGGTGCCGCCGGGCAAGCTGGACAAGCGCACGGCCAGCGCGGTCTACGACAACATCGTTCCTGGCAAAGTCTATCTGTACGCCAGCGACCCGCGGTCCGGCGTGCGCGATCCGCTTACCGAACTCTACGACCAGCAGCTTGGGCGCGACGAGACGCAGGACGACCCGTACACCACGCAGACCAACGTCGCGAACAACCTCGGCGGGTACTTCACCGACAACGGGACGCTGAAGGACAGCGGCATCCCCATCGGAAGCCAGACCCTGCGCTGCAAAGGCAAGGACTTGGCGGCGCAGACGGCGCCGCCCGGCTTCTACGATTACGCCAACGGCCGCGTGCAGACGGTGCCGTGGCGGCAGCGCTGCTTCGGTCCGGACTGGTTCTCCACCGAACTCACGACGACCTCGACGACCTTCTACGTCATCGTCACGGTCCGGCTGTACGACCTGCGCACGGCGCAGGACATCTTCAACAACCAGTGGGGCGCGGTGGTGGAGATCGCGCCGGACGTGCGGACCGAGACCACCGCGGGCTACCAGGGCAACACCTGGCCCAAGGGCGACCCGGGCGACCCCTCGGGCACCGGCGGGCTGGGGTTTTACCGCGGCGGGCACCCCGCGCGCCTGAAGACGGCCACCGGCTTCGAATGGAGCATGGACGGTTTTCCCGACGGCACGATCAAGAAATACCGCAGCGACAGTTCGACGCAGGGCGTGCAGACGATGCACACGATCTCCAAGCAGTGGGCCGACCCGCGCGGCGCGACCGGCGATCCCGCATTTTCCGGGCAGCCGTCGCACAACCTCCAGTTCTACAAAGCGCCGAACCAGAACCGGAAGCAGGTGCGCATCCGCACGATCTGGAGTCTGAACAACGGGGCCTACTGACGAGCGGGATTCGAAACGGATGAGCGAAGCCGGCGACCGGCGCAAGACGCGGTCACACGTACCCATCACGGCGCCGCGGGAGAAACCCGCAAGCGCCGCGCTGCCCGCGCAACGGGTGAGCGCGCCGAACGAGGCGCCTCCGGGGCCCCCGTCGCCGCAGGCGCATCCCGTCCCGCCCGTGGGCGGCGGACGCCAGGTCCCGCCCGCCGGGAGCGGCCGGCAGGTTCCGCCCACCGGCAGCGGCCGGCAGCGCCCGCCGTACCCGCCGCGTCCCGCGGGCGCGCAGCCCGGCGTGCCGGACAGTTCGACGCGGCATTACCAGATGAGCCCTTCGGCCGCGCGGCTGCTGCGCGAACCCGAGCAGACGCGGCGCATCGACCCGAAGTCGATCTCCATCCGCGGCCCGGGCGGCGGGCTGTCGGCGCGCCCGACGGCGATGTCGGTGGGCTGCAAGCAATGCGGGCGGCCGCTCCCGCCCGAAATCCTGAACCGCCTGCCGATCCGGGCGAGCGCCGCGCTGCTCTGCCCGGCCTGCGAGATCATCAACGCGGAAAAGCGCCGCGTGCAGCGCCGCAACCTCATCGCCGCCGCGGCCTGCGCGGGTCTGGCGATCGCGGGCGTCGGCGCGGTCTTTCCGCAGCCGGCGCTCTTTATACTCGCGCTGGCCGGGTTCGTCTCGATCTCCGCCGGCGTGCTCGGGTTCACGTGGGAGCGCGTGGTCCGCCTGGCGCTGGTGGCCGGGGGCCTGACGGTCATGTGCGCGGCCGTCGCGCTGCTCTGGACGCTTCAGGACCGCGCGGCCGAACAGGCCGCGGAGCAGGACGTGCGGGAGAAGACCGCCGCGATCGCCAAGCTGCTGGAAGAAAACAGGTTCCTCGAGGCGCACGAGGCCTGCGAGCGCCTGCAGGTCGAAGTGCGCGAACAGGGCGGCGCGTACGATTCGAACGAGGTTCGCGGGCAGGTGGCGAACGCCCGCCAGGAACTCGACCAGTGGGTCGAACGCCGCTACGAAGGCCTGACGGCGGAGGGACGCCAGCTCCTGCTCGGGCTGCTCCGCCTCTTCCCGGCCACGCCTGGCGCGCACGGTCAGCGCGTGCGCGGATTGCAGGTGAAGGGCAACGAGATCACGCTGACCATGGTGCTGCCGGCCGATCTTTCCTCCGTTACCGCGCGCACGGGCGATCCGCGTTCCAACGCGGCGCGCATGATCCTGGTCAGCATCTTCGACGGCCTGCCGAACGTGGACTCGGTGTGGCTGACGCTCGTGCCTCCGGACGACGCGGCGGGCTCGGACGCGGGCGGGACGTACATCGTCAAGAAGGATCAGGCCATCTCCCTGCGCATGGGCGAACTGCCGCAGCGCGAAGAGGACCGGCCCAAGTGACGGGTTGAGGTTGACCGGAGGCGGGACGACGCACACGATGCGCTACATGGACGAGCACGAGAGCCCGAGCGCCTCCGAGAACGGCGCGCCCGCCGCGCCCACGGACGGCCTCGACGCGCTGCTGGCATCGCCCGAGTACCGCGCGCTCGCGGAACTCCATCCGGGCATCAACTGCTTCGAGGTGCTCGACAGCGCCGTCGCGCCGGAATCGTGGCTCAAATTCCTCGGCTTCCTGCTGGATTCGCGCGCCGCGCACGGCCTGGGGCAGGCGTTCCTGCGGGCGTGGCTCGGCTGCCTCGATCTTTCCGCGTGGCCGCAGGCCGCGCCGTGGCTCGAACAGCTTCCGCCCGCCGCGGGCACCCACGCGCGCGTGCACAAGTACTGGTGGGGCGGGGGACGCTTCTTCGAAGTGCTCGTCGAGATCGCCGGGGAAGACGAGAAACCGCTGGCGGTGCTGGGCATCAAGAACAAGCACGGCTGCGGCGAGGACCGCGACGAACTGCGCGACCTGCAGCGCCAGCTCGCGGAGCGCTTTCCCGCCGTGCCGAAGCTGATCGTGGCCGTGGAAGGCTACCAGCGCGCGCCGTTCGGTCTTGAGAGCGCCGAAGGCGTGCCGGTGATCCACCAGTCGGTGAAGACGCTGGTGCAGGCCGCCGCTCAGATGGAAGCGCGCGCCGACGCCACCGTGGACTGGCTGCTGGCCTGCCTGGTCGAGTTTCTCGAAAAACGGATGCTGGGGATACATTGCATGAACGAACTGGCGCGCGACCACCTGAGAAAACTCTGGGCGTCCCGCGAGCACCGGGAAGCGCTGCGGCAGATCTGCCGCTTCACCCCGACCCTGCGCGGCGTGTACGACCGGCTGCAGTTCCAGGTGAAGAAGCAGGTCGAGGAGATGCCGCGCGAGACGTCGCCGCAGGGCTCGATTCTGTATTCGTACTTCCCGCTCGACGGCATCAGCCCCAAGGAGATGAAGATCGAGTTCATCGAATTGAACCACCGCAGCGAACGCCACGGCATGTGGGTGGTGTACGTGCTCGACGCGAGCGCCACCGAACCCGACGTGGGCGACGACGTGACCTTGCGCATCATGGCCTGGTGGAACGACGAAGCGGCCAAGAAGATGATCGACGACATGAACCTGCGCAACCATCTGCCGGCCTCGCATGGCCCGCTGGAAGGCTGGGCCAACTGGGAGCCGATCTGGGTGGGGCGGACGCACACGCTCGTGGATCTGGGCGCCGAAGACCTGAAGGCGCTGACCGAGATCGTGGCCGACGGCGTGCGCCGCACCTTCAAGACCGTGCGCGAACGCATGTACGAGGTCGTGAAAGAGTGAACGTTAGTACACGCCGACCCGTTCGGGCAGCGGGTCGGCCGTCTGCGCCATGCGGTTGCACAGCCGCGTGAGCATCTCCGCTTTGACCGCCGTGTGGGCCGGGTCGAACCAGAGGTTCCGGTGTTCGCCGGGATCGGCGGTCAGATCGTACAGTTCGCCTTCGGGACGGCCGTGCACCGCGACGAGTTTGTGCGTGCGCGTGCGGACCAAGGTGGCGTACTTCTTGACCGGATCCTTCGACGGATTCGCGCCGTAGAATTCGCAGTAGACGTCCTCGCGGAATTCGTTCAGCGGAGCTTTTCCCGTCAGCAGCGGCCAGAGGCTGCGTCCCTGCATGCCGGGATGGCGCGGGACGCCGGCGGCCTCGAAAAGCGTCGGCGCAAGGTCGGTCATTTCCACGAGCGCCTGCGAACGCGCGCCCGCCTGCACGTGCCCCGGCCACGAGACGATCAGCGGCACGCGGATGGCCGGGTCGTACAGGTACTGGTCTTTGATGTACAGGCCGTGGTCGCCGAGCATCTCGCCGTGGTCGGACATGAAGATCACGATCGTGTTCTCGCGCTGGCCGGTGCGTTCGAGCGTCTCGAGCATGCGGCCGACCTGCACGTCGATGTGGTCGCACATCGCCCAGTAGGCCGCGCGGATGATGCGGTGTTCCGTGGGCGAAAGCTTGCCGCCGTTCATCTTGCCGGAGGCGAAATCCCGGCGCTGAACGAAAGGCTTGTTCTCCATCTCTCCGTCCACCAGCGGAGGCAGCGGGATTTCGTCGAGGCGCTTGAGGTACGGCGCGAGGTAATCGTCGGGCGGGTCGAACGTACCGTGCGGGTCGAAGATGTTCACGGAAAAGAGCCACGGGTGCCACGTGCCCGCGTACGCTTCCATGAATTCCATGGCCTTCTCGGCGCAGAAGGTGGCCTGGTGCAGGTGCGTGGGCTGCCCGTGCAGAACGAATTTGCAGTCTTCGCGCGGACCGCCCTTGGATTTTCCGCCTCGCGCCTTGAACCACTGCGTGTACGCGCTGGACTTGTGCTTGATGCTGGCCGAATGGTCCCAGTGAAACTCGTCGTAGCCGTCGTCGATGCGCGGTTCCACGCCCTTGAAGTAACGGTCCTCCGGCTCGCGCCACCATTCGGGGCCGAGCAGCAGGCGATTGTCGCAGGGGTTCAGGTGCAGTTTGCCGCTGAGCCCGTTGACGTAGTCGTGGTCCTTCAGGATGCGCGTGATGGGCAGCAAGTCCTGCGGGCAGCGCTGGCCGTTCTGGCGCAGGCGGTTGGTCACGGGATAGCGCCCGGTGAGAAAACTCCCGCGGCTGGGCGTGCAGAGCGGGCTTTGCGTGAACGCGTATTCGAAGAGCGTGCCGTCGCGGGCGAGTTGGTCCACGTGCGGCGTCTTCACGAAGGGATTGCCGTAGCAGCCCAGGGTGTCCCAGCGCTGCGAGTCGGTGCAGATCCATAGGATATTGGGGCGCTTTTCCGCCACGGCGTGTCCTCCCTCAGGCGTATTGAATGCTTACGTCGCGCAGGTCCGCGCCGGCCAGGTCGAAGTCGGCGTAGAGCGAACCCTCCACCTTACCCGCGGTGAACGCGCGCGGCTTACCGTTTACGTCCACGCCCGCCACTTTCGACGCACCCGCGGGCAGCAGCACGTGGCAGCGGCAGCCTTCGCCACTGGAAGCCACGCGGAGGTTCAGACGCTTGCGCGCGGCGTCGTGCGCAAAATCGTAGGCCACGTATCCGCCGCTGGCCGGATAGACGATGGTCGCGCGGGCGCGGTCCACGCCGGCCGAGGTCCAGCGCGGAGCCACCTGCGCGCGCTCGTAGCATACGCCTTCGTCTTTGATTCCGGCCAGGCCTTCCACCAGGGCGTACACGACCGCGGCCGCGCCCCAGTTGTCGGGGATGCCGTACGAGATGGGGCTGGTGGGGAAATAGACGGGCGCGTCGCACAGCGTGACGCCCAGCACCAGCCACGTGCCGCCGGCCTTGGGCCCGTCGAGAACGATGCGGCGGATTTCGGCGTCGGGCTTGGGATGGTCTAGCCCGTACGCGAGCACGCCGACGTTCGAGCAGACCTTGTTCTTGCCCGACCAGGCCACGGCGGTGACCGGAGCGGCATGCCGTCCGCCGCCGCAGGCCTCCGGCATCCACCAGCCGTTGACATTCTGGCCGCGCACGACGTCTTTGATAAAGGTCGAACCGTCCACGTATTCGACGGTGATGCTGCCCGCGATGCCCGCGGGCGCGCTGGAGATCGCGTGGAGGAAGTAGAGGGACGCCGCCTTTGCGTGGACGGGAATCTCCGCGCGCATCGCGTAGCCTTCGCGCGGGGAGAGCGCGACGCAGCCGCGGCGGCCGTTCGCGGCCGGATCGGCGATCAGCCAGTCGATCTCGGCGAGTTTCTGGCGGCCGCTCACCATTTCGTGCAGGTCGTTCTCGCCTTCGCCGGTCCAGCCGGGCACGCCGGGGGCGCCCTTGCCGTCAAAGCTGGCGTTGGCCTGTTTGGAAAGATCCAGCGGCGTAAAGGTCCGCGCCGGCGCGGGCGAACGCGAACCGACGTAGCAGCAGTGCAGGTGCGTGCCGTGGCGCTTGGTCAGTTCGGTGACGCGGCGGAGGATGTCCACGCCGTAGGCCTCGAAGCCGTGCTCGAACGCGCCGTGCGCGAGTTCTCCCGCGACGATGGGCGTCACCCCCGCGTTCATGTACTGCCATTTGGCGTTGTGCCCGCCGTAGCCCTTCTCGAAGGGCGGGTAGATCGTGTACCACTCGCCGGGCGAGCCTTCCGGCAGGTGGTCGCGGATGCCCTGGTACGTGCGAATGATCGCCGCGCACTGTTCGTGGGTCAGGCCGCGGTTGAGCGAGTAGGCGTTGGAGAGCGAGACCTGCGCGTCCAGGTCCACGCCGAGGTCGCGCTTCACGTTCGGGTCTTCGGGCACGTGATGGGTGTAATGCTTGCCGTTCCAGGCGAGTTGGTCGAGGCGTTCCTTGATCTCCTTGCCGCGCGCGGCGAAGACCGCGGCGTCCGCTTCGCGCCCGGCATGCGTGAGCATCTCGGCCAGGTACGCGCACGAGGCCGCGTAGCCGGTGTTGTCGCCGAACATGACGCCGAAGCGCGTGTGCCCGACCTTCACCACCATCGCGTCGCCGCCGCCGAAACTGAGATGCACGGGGTCGCCGCCCGCGCTGATGATCGCATCTTCCTTGTTCTGAAAGTCCCAAGTGTCGATGGTGAAGCCGCGCTTGAGGAGTTTGTGTTTTTCCGACCAGCGGTAGGGATCGGTGACGCTGTAGTTCATCGCCTTGATCGCGTGGTCGAGCGTGCGCGTCATCCAGCCGTCGTCGCCGGTGGCTTTCCAGGTGTAGTACAGGCCTTCGATGAAGAGATATTCGACGTCGTTCTCGACCGGGATGCGCTTGAATTCGCCGCTGTAGTCGGGGTAGGGGCGGATGAAATTGCCGTACGAGAAGCGCATGTCCCACGCGTTGGGCTTGGCGGTGCGCTCGTACACGTTGTCCCAGATCATCCCGTCTTCGCGCTGGCTCTCCTTAAACAAGTCGATGGCGCTCTTCAGGTCGTTGTAGAAATACTTCATGCCTTTCAGCGTGTGGACGTGGTCGCGCAGCCAGCGCACGAAAAACTTGTAGATGCGCCCGTTCCAGAGCGTCATGCCGGTCTCGCTGAAGTCGAGCATGGTGGCGTAGAGCAGCGTGAGCAGTTCGCGGAACTGTCCGCCGTCGTCCTCGATCTTGGTTACCGCGGCGACGGGAAAGCGGAGCGCTTCCAGCGTGCGGCCGTTGGCTTCGAGCGCGGCCGAATGAATGCCCAACGCGCCGCTGACGCGAAAGGCGAGTTCCGGGGTCGCGGACAGGGTGGCGTAGACGCGCCCGGCGGCGTCGCGCACGACCACCGTGCCGGTTTCGGCGCCCAGCAGCACCGCTTCTTCCAGGGGTTCCAGGGGTTCGCCGTGCGCTTTGTTCTTGAGCCGAAGCATGCCTGCTCCTCTTTAGTAAGGTTTCTGGATAAGCTAAGAATCGAATGCCCAGGCCGCGTTGGACCGATTGTTTCCACTATATACCCACAAGCTGCTGAAAATTTACTGGAATTTTCCTCTATTTTCATTAATCCGAGTGTACACAGTAGCGGGGAGCAACCGCGTGTTTGACCAAACGAGTCATGTAAATAGCATAGATACATCGTCTTATGATATAGAATGTGCGCGTGCGCCGCGAGGCGTCCTTACCTTTAGTAACGTTTCCTTTGGCGCCAGGTAAGGAGAGCTCATGCCGCAGCCCAATGTTGTTTACATTCACTCCCACGACACCGGCCGCTACATCCAGCCGTACGGCCATGCGATTCCGACTCCCAACCTGCAGAAGTTTGCCGAGAGCGGGACGCTCTTCCGCCAGGCCTTTACCGTCAATCCGACGTGCTCGCCCAGCCGTTCGGCGCTCCTGACGGGCATGTACCCGCACGTGAACGGCATGTTCGGGCTCGCGCATCGCGGCTTCCGCTTGAAGGATTATTCGAAGACGATGCCGAACACGCTGCGCCAGGCCGGCTACCACACGGTGCTCACCGGCGTGCAGCACATCGCCAAAGGGGACCCCAACCTGATCGAGAAGGCCGGTTACGCGGAGGTCCATCCGGACGCGCGCAAGGCTCACGAGAGCGCGGTCGCGTTTCTGAAGCAGGCGCCGAAGCAGCCGTTCTTCCTCGATTGCGGATTCATCGAGACCCACCGTGAATTCCCGGCGTTGCAGGACGCGGCCGATTCGCCCGATTACTGCCTGCCGCCCGCGCCGCTGCCCGATACGCCCGAGACGCGCGTGGACATGGCGCGGTACAAGGCCAGCGCGCGCATCCTCGATGCGAAGATCGGCCAGGTGCTCGACGCGCTCGACGCGCAGGGCCTGGCCTCAAACACGCTCGTCATCGTCACCACCGACCACGGCATCGCCTTCCCTCGGATGAAGTGCAACCTCCAGGACAGCGGCACGGGCATCATGCTGATGATGCGCGGCAAGGGCCTCGAAGGCGGACGCAAGGCCGTGGACGGCATGGTCAGCCACATGGACCTCTTCCCGGCCGTCTGCGAAGCCGCGGGGATCGAACGCCCCGCGTGGCTGCAAGGGGCCTCGCTCCTGCCGCTGGCGCGCGGCGAGAAGGACGAGATTCACGAGCAGCTCTTCTTCGAGGTCAACTACCACGCGGCCTACGAACCGATGCGCGCCGTGCGGACGAAGCGCTGGAAGTACATTCGCCAGATGGCCGACCGCGGCCGGCCGGTGATGAGCAACTGCGACAACGGCGAGAGCAAGAGCGAGTGGGTGCGCGCCCAGTGGCCCGAACGCCCCGTGCCGCCGGAAGAACTTTACGATCTGGCCTACGATCCCAACGAAGGCGGGAATCTGGCCGCTGAAGCGCGCGTGAAGGACGTGCTGGCCGAGATGCGCGCGCGCGTGCACGCGTGGATGGTGGAGACCCGCGATCCGATGCTCACGGGACCCGCGCCGGCGCCCGCGGGCGCGGTGGTGAACGATCCCGGCAACCTCTCCCCGGGCGAGAAGCCGCGCACCGTCGAGGACCTGTACGGAGCGGCTTACGTCCAACACGAATACTAAGCGAGGAGCCTATGTCCCATCTGAACGTGCTCTGGATCACCTGCGACGAAATGAAGGCGAACGCCGTCAGCACCTACGGCAACCGCTGGACGAAGATGCCCGCCGCCGAACGCATGGCCAGGGAGGGCGCCCAGTTCGATTTCGCCTTCTGCCAGATGCCCAAATGCGTCCCGTCGCGCTGCAGCATGATCACCGGACGCTATCCGCACTGCGACGGCTACCGCACGCTGAAGGCGCGCGAGGAATTCCCGCCGCACGTCAACGTGAAAGACAACAGCATGGTCTGCATTTACGAGGGCGTGAAGAACCTCGTTTCGATGGTGCGCGAACGCGGCTACAAGACCTGTCTGCTCGGCAAGAACCACCTCGTGGAATGGAACCTGCACCTGAAGTGGTTCGACAAGACGCCGCGCTGGAAGTGGGAGAAGCAGACGTATTCGAATACACCCAGCGAGCGCCTGCAACGGGCGAGCTACACCGGCACGATCAAGGAAGGCTACAACTACGACGCGCACAGCGACGCGATGACGGCCTCGGAGTCGATCGAGTTCTTCGAAGCGAACAAGGACAAGCCCTTCTTCGCGCTCGTGGACATCGGCAAGCCGCATCCCAGCTACGAGGACTACATGGCCTTCCCGGCCTCCAGGATTCCATTGGACGAGATGCCCCTGCCGCCCTGCGGCCCGCTCGACCGGGCGCCCACGGTCGAACGCCAGATCCGCACGAGCAAGAATCTGGAGGACATGACCGCCGAAGAGCGCAAGACCGTGCAGCGCGCGTACTATTCGATGTGCGAGTTCGCCGACGCGCAAGTCGGCAAGATGCTCGATGCGCTGGACCGCCTGGGCCTGGCCGAGAACACGCTTGTCATCTACACGGCCGACCACGGGGACTTTTCCGGTGAACACAACTGCTACGAGAAGTGGGACACGATCTTTTACGACTGCATCGTCCGCGTGCCGCTGCTGATCCGGCTGCCCGGGCGGATCAAAGGGGGCCAGAAGTTCCCGCAGCTCGTCGAACTGATCGACCTTGCGCCGACCATCCTCGATTTCATGGGCGAAGAGATTCCGCGCTGGATGCACGGCAAGAGCCTGAAGCCGCTGCTGGAAGGCAAGGTCGCGACGCACAAGGAAGCCGTCTTCTGCCAGGGCGGCGTCGAACAGGAACTCACCCGCCGGCCGTGGCGGCCCGAGGAGCCCTCGGTCAAGCAGCAGGTGCTGCTCGATTTTCCCGACGCGATGGTGCGCGCGAAGATGGTCCGCACCGAACGCTACAAGTACGTCTACCGCCTGGTCGGCGACTGCGAACTCTTCGACCTGCGCGAGGACCCGCACGAGTTGAAAAACCTGGTCAAGGACCCGAGCTGCCAGGCCATCGTGGCCGAGATGAAGGAGCGCATGCTGCGCTTCATGCTCGAGACCGAGACGAACCTGCCGGCGATCTCCGAACTGCACGCGTAAACCGGCGCTTGCGAGGAGGCCTTTCGTTGTTGACGGGACGGAACGCTGCCGACAACCTTCGCGCTTTGCTACAGGCGCATTCGTCGGCTACCCCCATTGGAGGAGCGTGATCCATGTCCCTCGGCGCACCGGTCCGGCTTCGCTGCGAGTACCACGTCAATCCCGTCGGCATCGATGTCGCGCGCCCGCGCCTTTCCTGGGAGATCCAGGACGACTCGCGCGGCGCCCGGCAGAGCGCCTGGCAGGTGCAGGTCGCGGGCTCGCCCGCGGCGCTTAAGAAGGATCGCGCGGATGTCTGGGATTCGGGCAAGGTGAAGAGCGACCGTTCGACGCACGTCGCCTACGGCGGCCCCGCCTGCGCCTCGCGGCAGCGCTGCTGGTGGCGCGTCCGCACGTGGGACGCCAGGGGCAAGGCTTCGCCCTGGAGCGCGCCCGCATCCTGGGAGATGGGGCTGCTCGCGCGCGAGGACTGGTCCGCGAAGTGGATCGGTTCGCCGCTGCTGGGCGGGCGCTACACGACCATTCCCTGCCCGTACGTGCGCAAGGCCTTCAGCCTCGGGCGCAAGGTCGCTTCGGCGCGGCTCTACGCGACGGCGCTGGGGCTGTACGAATTCGAGATCAACGGCGCGCGCGTCGGCGACGACGTCTTTACGCCCGGCTGGACGGATTACCGCAAGCGCGTGCAGTACCAGGTCTACGACGTCACCCGCCTGCTGCGCGCCGGCGAGAACGCGATCGGCGCGCTGCTCGGCGACGGCTGGTACTGTGGCAGCGTCGAATGGCGCGGGCGCCAGCGCTGGGGGGATCAGTCGAAACTCTTCGCGCAGCTTGAGATTGCCTACGCCGACGGTTCGACGGACACGATCGCGACCGACGGAAGCTGGCGCACGTCCGTCGGCCCGTTGCTCGAATCGGACATGCTGATGGGCGAAAGCTACGACGCGCGGCTGGAACTGGGCGCGTGGAGTTCGCCCGGCTTCGACGAATCGGCGTGGCAGGGCGTCAAGGTCTTCGGCGACCCCGGCATTCCGCTGGTGGCCGTGCGCGGCACGACGGTCAAGAAGGTGATGGAACTGAAGGCGAAGGAAGTGAAGGAGATCGGCGGCTGGCCGCGCTCCCACTTCATCCTCGACATGAAGCAGAACATGGTCGGGCGCGTGCGCCTGAAGGTGAAGGGCAAGCGCGGCACGACCGTGCGCCTGCGCTTCGGCGAGATGCTCGACAAGAACGGCAAGCTGTACATCGAGAACCTGCGCGGCGCGAAGTGCACCGACTACTACACGCTGCGCGGCGACGAAAACGGCGAGGTGTGGGAGCCGCGCTTCACGTTCCACGGTTTCCGCTACGTCGAAGTTTCCGACTACCCGGGCAAGCCGTCCGCGGACGCGGTGACCGGGATCGTGCTCCATTCGGACACCAAGCCGACGGGCACGTTCGAATGCTCCGAGCCGCTCCTGAACCAGCTCCAGCACAACATCCAGTGGGGCCAGCGCGGAAACTTCCTGGAAGTGCCGACCGACTGCCCGCAGCGCGACGAGCGCCTGGGCTGGACCGGCGACGCGCAGGTCTTCATCCGCACGGCCGCCTTCAACATGGACGTCGCGTCCTTCTTCACCAAGTGGCAGGTGGACATCGCGGACAGCCAGGGCAAGGGCGGCCAGATTCCTCCCGTCGTTCCGAACACGGACCTGGAGATCAACGAGGGCGACGGCGGGCCCGCCTGGGCCGACGCGGCCGTGATCTGCCCGTGGTACGTGTACCTCTGTTACGGCGACACGCGCCTGCTCGAGGAACACTTCGAAGTCTTCAAGCGCTTCATCGGTTCGTTCGAGCCGAAGACGAAGGACTATATTCGCGAGCATCCCGACAAGAGTTCCTGGGGCGGCTTCGGCGACTGGCTGGCGCTGGACGGCAGCGGCAAGACCGACGGCGGCACGCCGAAGGACCTGATCGGCACCGCCTTCTTTGCGTACAGCGCGCGCCTGGTGGCCAAGATGGCGAAGGCGCTGAAGCGCGAGCAGGACGCGGCGCATTACGAACGGCTCTTCGAGAAGGTCCGCAAGGCCTTCCAGCGGCGGTATGTTTCGCCCAACGGCATGATCGCGAGCGGCACGCAGACCTCGTACGTGCTGGCGCTCCAGTTCGATCTCGCGCCGGACCACCTGCGCGCGTTCATGGTCAACGAACTCGCCCGCGACGTCGAAAAGCGCGGCAACAAGCTCACCACCGGCTTCGTCGGCGCCTCGCACCTGCCGTGGGTGCTCAGCGAAAACGGGCGCATCGACGTGGCCTACAAGCTGCTCTTCCAGAAGCAGTGGCCTTCGTGGCTCTACGCGGTCACGCAGGGCGCGACCACCATCTGGGAACGCTGGGACGGCTGGACGCACGACAAGGGCTTCCAGGACGCCGGCATGAACTCCTTCAACCACTATGCGTACGGCGCCATCGGCGCGTGGATGTACGCCGTGGTCGCGGGCCTGGACCTGGATCCGCAGCAGCCGGCGTACAAGCACATGGTCGTGCGCCCGCGCATCGGCGGCGGCCTGACGCGCGCCCGCGCGCGGCTGCACACGATGTACGGCCCGGCCGAGAGCGGCTGGAAGATTCAGAAGGGCCGGCTGGCGCTGAGCGTCACCGTGCCGCCGAACGCGACGGCGACGGTGCACGTGCCGGCCGCGTCGGCCAAGGATGTCAAGGAAGGCCGCAGTCCCGCCGCGCGCGCGGCGGGCGTGAAAGCCAGGGGGCAGCGGAACGGCTGCGCGCTGTTCGAAGTCGGAGCGGGCACCTACCGCTTCGAGGCCCCGTGGCGCGAACCGGAGAAGAAGAAAACCTAGGAGGCTCTATGCGACTGGCGCACCACTCCATGACCTGGGGCGGCTGGTACAAGAAGCAGAACCAGACGTTCCAGATGGACTCGTTCCTGGCGGACCTGAAGGCGGCGGGCTACACGGCCACGGAACTGGGAGGCGCCGAAGACACGCACGGTCCCGCGGCCGCGCTGAAGAAGAAGCTCGCCGACGAAGGCGTGGGACTGGCCGCCTGGGCGCTCAGCGTCACCGCCAATCCCTGGCCGCCGAACACCGAGCGCTACCGCATCGAGATGGACTACGCCGCCGAGATGGGCATGAAGACGCTGATGGTCTGCGGCGGCTTCCTGGGCGGGCGGCGCAACACCTTCGACTCCGACTACGAACTCTTCGCCAGCAACCTCGCCGCCGCGCAGGAATACGCGGACAAGAACGGGCAGACGATCGCCTACCATCCGCACGTCGGCTGCATCGTCGAGACCAACGAGGAAGTGGACCGCCTGCTGAAGTACATCCCGAACCTGAAGCTGACCATCGACACCGGGCACCTGGCCGCCGTGCGCAGCGATCCCATCGCGCTCGCGCGCAAGTATCCGAAAAAGATCATCCATGTCCACCTGAAGGACTGGGATCCGGAGAAGAACGCCTTCGCGGAACTCGGCGAAGGCAAGGCAGGGCTCGACTTCCCCGCGTTCTTCGCGGCGATGGAAGAGATCGGCTTCCCCGGCTGGATCGTGGTGGAGCGCGACAACACGCCGATGCCGCCCGTCGAGTCGGCGAAGATCAGCAAGCGCTTTCTCGATTCGATCCTGAAGACGGCGTAAGACGCCGCGGCGCATTCGAAAAAACCTGACGAAAGGAACTTCCATGATTCGCATCGGACTGATCGGCGCCGGGCCGAACGCAACCGGCCATGCCAAGTACTACAAGGAAAACCCGCGCGTGAAGATCGTCGCCGTCGCGGATCCCAACCAGGAAGCCGGCGGCAAGCTGGCGCAGGATTGCGGCGCGAAGGCCGTGCCGGACTACCGCGAGTTCCTCGGCGACGTGGATGCCGTGGTCGTCTCCTCGCCGAACTTCCTGCACAAGGAACACGCCATCGCCTGCGCGAAGGCCGGCAAGCACGTCTACTGCGAGAAGCCGATGGGGCTTTCGGCCACCGAAGCGCAGGAGATCGCCGCGGCGGTGAACGCGGCGGGCGTGAAGTCGGCCGTCGGCTTTTCCGTGCGCTCCTCGCCGTCCATCCAGACGATGGACCGCTACCGCCGCGAAGGCCGCTTCGGCCAGGTGCTCTCGGTCTGGTCGCGGCGCCTCGCGTACCTCGATCCTTCCAAGCTGCCCGGCTGGCGCAAGGACCACACGAAGTCCGGCGGCCTGCTGCTGGAGATCAACGTCCACGAACTCGAGTGGATGATGGCGCTGGGCGGCAAGGTGGACTCGGTGTTCGCGCGGCTCGTCAGCGACAAGCCCGGCCCGCGTTCGAACGACCACGTCTGGTTCACGCTCAACTTCAAGGAAGGCGCGGTCGGCCAGCACGAAGGAAGCTGGCTCTCGGCCGCGGCGGCGTACTACCGCGGGATGCACGGCACGCGCGGCGGCGCGACCACCGACGAATGGGGCTCCAAGCTCTACTTCGCCGAACTGGGCAAGAACCGCGAGGAGGTGACGCTCGACGCGGGCTTCGACCTGCGCGGCAACTTCCTCGACGGCATCGAAAAGGGCGCGGCCCTCGCCGCCGACGTCAACTGGGGCCTTGAAGTGATGACCGTCGCGGAGGCGATCTTCGAAAGCTCCGCCAAGAACGCGGTCGTGAAGATCGGCTAGCGCGGGTTTTTCTTCCATGGCCGTGTGGTAGGATGCCTCCGGGTCCGGGGGGCACGGCCATGGATCGGACGGAAGGCGCTGCAACCGGCGCGCGCAAGGCGCCGCCGGGCTTTACGCGCGAACAGTGGGACCGTTTCGAACGCGACGGGTTCCTGGTCGTCGAAGACGCGCTTTCGCAGGACGAGATCGGCCGCTACGCCGAGGCCATCGATCGCACGGCCGCGAACGATCCCAAGTACGATGCCACCAAGTTCTATTCGCCGCAGAACGTGGTCGAGCGCGACCCGGCCTTCGCGGAACTGATCGACCACCCCAAACACATCGGCTTCGTCTGGGACGTCTACGGCGAACTTACCAAGCTGCATCTTTCGCAGTGCATGATCCGGCCGACGAAGAGCTGGCACAATCTCTGGCATCCCGACGGCGCGCGGGCGCTGCCGTTCGGCGTCTTTTCGCCGCGCCTGCCGATGCAGCTCAAGGTCAGCTACTGGCTGACGGACCTGCCGGAGCCGCGCATGGGCAACCTGGTGGTGATGCCGGGGAGCCATCGCACGCAGTACTTCGAGCACTACGACACGCATGATTCGGTGCCGGGCGAACAGGTCGTCTGCGTCAGGCGCGGCACGATGACCTTGATGCACTGCAACACGTGGCACCGCGTCGAACCCAACGAGAGCGAGCGCGTGCGCAAGAACGTCTTCTATTCGTACGCGCCGTCGTGGGTCGTGGCCGAAGACCGCTACACGTCCAACCCCGAGTGGTTGAAGACGCTGACGCGGGAGCGCCGCATCCTGATGCGCAGCTACGGGCATCCGTACACGAACACCAAGCCGCCGCTCGAAGACTTCCCGCTTTACCTCGACCGCGAAAACGGGACGGACCGCGACGCCGGCCGGTACCGGGAGCACGTGGAACTGCACCGGCGCAAACGCGTCACCACGGTCGAACGCTGGTTGGCCGCGGAAGCCTCCTTATAAGGAGCGCGGGGCGGGCTCCGCTAAAATTATAGAATTTGAATCCCTAGGCCGCCGGCGTGGTGTATCTTGTTCAGATAGCGAAAAGGTTTTCGCTATGGTTAAAATAGATATAAATTAGGTAACCATGGCCACCCTTACCGAAGTCGCGAAGCTCGCCGGGGTCAGCATCTCCACCGCCAGCAAGGTGTTGGGTGGGGGCGTGGAGGCCGACCGCATCAGCCCGCAGCGCGCGGACCTGGTGCGTCACGCGGCCGAACGCCTGAAGTACCGCCCTAACTACCACGCGCGGTCGCTGCTGCGCGGCAAGGCGCAGGCCCTTGGCTTTGTGCTGCACGCTTCCGAGAGCGACGTGATCGGCGGCTTCTGGGCGCGGACGATCGGCGGCGTGGCCGACCAGGCGCGCGCGCACGGCTACGACTTTCTCGTCATCGGGCCCACGGGCGAGATGAACGAACTCGAGCGCGGCCTGCAATACTTGAAGGAAGGGCGCATCGACGCGCTCGTCGCGCCGGGCTTCATCTATTCGGTGCGCGCGTCGGAAGCGCTTCACGAACTCCAGGCGCCCATCGTGCTCGCCGAATACTACAAGCCGACGCACCTGCCGGTGGTGGGACTCGATCCTGCGCCCGGCATCGCGGAGGCCGTGAAGCATCTGGTGGACCTGGGCCACCGCGAAATCCTCTGGCTCGGCTTCGTCGAGAAGAACGGACAGGAGGTCGCGCCGGAGCGGCGCGAAGCCTTCGAACGCTGCGCCCAAGCGTCCGGTATTCGCGGGAAGGTGGAACACTTCCGTTGGACCTCCGCCGAATCCTCGGGCTCCACGCCCGCGTTCATCCGCCGCAGCAAGGAAATGTTCGCGGAGAAGATACGCGCGGGGCTGAACGCGACGGCGGTGATCGCCTATAACGAGCTGATGGGCTTGGGCATCTACGCCGCGCTGCACGAGGCCGGCCTGCGCGTGCCGCGCGACCTCTCGGTGATCGGCTTCGACGACATCCACGCGGACCTGGCCGTGCCGCCGATGACGACCGTGAGCCTGATGCTGGGGCAGATCGGCCGGCGCGCCGCGGACTTGGCCGTCGAACTGGCCGCCGGACGCCGCACGACGCTGGACCTGCGCCGCCATCGCGAGCAAGTAGCCGCGCAACTGATCGTCAAGGAAAGCACCGCCGCGCCTCGGGAGCGCCGCGCGCTTTAGCAAGGGGAGGGGTGAATGCCATGCGAAGGATGCTGATAACCGGATTGCTGGCCGTGCTGGGCGCGGCCGCGTGCGCGCAGGACTACGTCTGGTGGGAAGGCGAGTCCGCGCGCGAGCACAACTTCAACATGAAGGACTTCGCGGCCGCGTCGCTTCAGCGGAAGTCGGCGCTGAGCGGCGAGAACTGGCTGAGCACCGGCGGCAAGTGCCCGGCCGAAGGCGTCTTCGCGAAGTACGAGATCGAGGTGCCCGAGGACCGCGAATACGGTTTCTGGGTGCGGAAGTTCTGGAAGCACGGGCCGGTCACCTGGCGCTTCGACGACGGAGCGTGGTCCACCTGCGGGAAGGACTGCGCGCTCGCCGACAGCTACGAACTCCAGAAGTTCCTCTGCGCCAACTGGGTCGAACTCGGGCGCGTGAAACTCGCCAAGGGCAAGCACCGCTTCGAACTGAAACTCCTCGCGAAGGAGGGCGAAGGCGTCGTCGCCTGCTTCGATTGCTTCGTGCTCACGTCGAAGCCGTTCACGCCGGCCGGCAAGCAGAAGCCGGGCGAGAAGAGCGGGCTCGCGGAGCCCGGCTGGTGGGCCTTCGAGCCCGAGATCGACCCGCTTGCCCCCGGCGCGCTGCTGGACCTGCGCCACCTGAACGAGAAGACCGCCGGCGAAGCGGGCTTCGTGAAGGCGCAGGGCAACAACTTTGTGCTCGGCAGCGGCAAGCCGGTCAAGTTCTGGGCCGTGAACTGCACCAGCACGACGGTGCTGCAAAGCCGCGAGGCCGTCGATTACCTGTGCGCGCGCCTGGCCAAGGTGGGCGTGAATCTCGTGCGCTTCCATCAGAACGTCTTCGACGACCGCCAGCCCGATCCGGCCAAGATCGACGAGAAGTACCTCGACGGGCTCTTCTACTTCATCGCGGCGCTGAAGAAGCAGGGCATCTACACGGACCTCTCCTTTTATTACTCGCGCGGCTTCAATCCCAAGAAGAGCCACGGCATCGAAGGCTACGAAGGTCTCGACAACGGCGACGGCGCGGGCGGGGCGTACGGCGTGCTCTTCATGTCGCCGCGCATGCAGGAGATCTACCGCGGCTGGGCCAAGGCGCTGCTGACGACCAAGAATCCGTACACCGGCGTGCCGCTGGCGAAGGAACCCGCCGTCGCAATCGTGGAGGTGAACAACGAGGACAACCTGCTCTTCCACACCTTCGCGCCGGACAAGATGCATGAGAGCCTGATCGGCCCGTTCGAGAAGCGCTTCGGCGCGTGGCTGGCCGCGAAATACGGCTCGCTGGAAAAGGCCTTGGCCCAGTGGCCGAGCCAGAAGAACAAGCGCGACAACGCGGCCGAAGGGCGCGCGGAACTGATGAACGCGTGGAACATGTCCTCCGACGGCGCGTTGAAGTACGGCGAAGACAAGAAGAAGCGCATGCAGGAGCAGGTGGAATTTCTCGTCGAGGTGCAGCGGAAGTTTTTCGAAGACACCCACGCGTACTTCAAGAAAGACCTCGGCTACGGCGGCCTGACCATCGCGACCGGCTGGACGACGGCCGACAACCGCCTGCTCGACGCGCTGGAGCGGTACACCTACACCGCCTGTGACGTGATCGACCGCCACGGCTACTTCGGCTCGGGCGATGTCGGCGCCGACGCGGCCTTCCAGAACAAGAGCGCCCTGCGCGACCCGGCTTCCACGCCGATCCCGTTCGTGCAGGAAGAGGGCTATCCGCACACGATCACCGAGATCAACTGGATGAAGCCGAACCGCTACTGCGCCGAGATGCCGCTGCTTTGCAGCACCTATGGCTCGCTGCAGGGGATGGACGCCTACTACTTCTTCTGCATCGGGAGTTCGTACTGGCTGAACAACATCTCCTCGAACATCCCGGTCATCGTGCCCGGCGTGCTGGGGCAGTTCCCCGCCGCCGCGCTGCAGTACCGCCGCGGGGACGTGGCCGAAGGCCCGGTGGCCGTGCACCAGGCGCTGACGCTCGCCGACCAGTTCGCGCTGAAGGGCTGCGCGAGCCTGGGGCACAACGACGACCAGGCTGCGCGTGCCAACGCAACCGAAGCGCCCTCGAGCCTTGATCCGCTGGCCAGCTACGTCGGACGGGTTACCCGCACGACCGCCAAGGACCCCGGCGCGTCCAGCAGCCTGGACCTGTCGAAGTACATCGACCACGCGAAGAAGATCGTGAAGAGCGCGACGGGCGAAGCGATGCTCGATTACGGCCGCGGGTTCTTTACCGTCAACACCAAGCGCAGCCAGGCGGCGGCGGGCTTTCTAAGCGATGCCGGGAAGATCGACCTCGGCGACGTCGTCATCGAAGCGAAGAACGAGTACGGGGCGATCCAGGTGATCAGTCTCGACGGCGAGCCGCTGGCGGCCTCCAAGAAGATTCTGATTCAGGCGTTTACCGAGGAAAAGAACTACGGCTTTGCGTACAGCGAAAAGAAGGGCCCCAGCAGGGTCACGAATCCCGGCACGACGCCGATCAATCTGCGCAAGGTGGACGCGGCGGTGACGCTGAAGGGCTTCGGCGGCGCGGCGACGCTGACGGTGCTCGACGCGAATGGCTACGCGCTGCGCAAGGAGGACCTGAAGTCGGAAGGCTCCGCGCTGCGCATCGCACTGCCGGCCGACGCGCTGTACAGCGTCGTGCAGCGCTGACGGCTAGACGAGCCGCTTGGAACTCTCGATCACCTGCTCGGCGGTGAAGAAGTACGGGTTGACGCGGAGCAGGTAGTCGGGGCCGAAGCGATGGCCGCTGAGCTGTTCGAGCAGCAGGCCGGCGCCGAGTTCGCCCATGCGGTCCATCGCCAGCGCGGCGCAGGCCAGGCCGTACTCCGCCGGGTCCTTGCCCATGTCGATAAAGTGCGCGATCTCGAACTGGCGGAACCAGTCCGGCGGGAGGCCGTCGGTGTTCCCGTTCATCGCCTGGATGCGCGCGGTGACCCAGTCGTTGTCGATGAAGAGCGCCGTCGGCGCGGGCTTGGCCGCGAGCAATTGCTTGGCGCGCTCGGGGACCTGGCGCCATTCGAAGGGCATGTCCACTTCCCAGCTCTTGTTGTATTCGATGCCGGCCTCATCGAGCGCGTAGCGGTAGGCGGCGTACTTGTCGCGTTCGTTCTGCGCGCGCTTGCCTTCGCCGGTGGCGTTCTCGGCGTGCACGCGCCAGATACCGATGCGGCGGTGGCCCTTGTTGATCAGATGCTCCATCAGGCGCAGGCTGCCGTTAAAGGTGTCGCCCACAAGCTGCGGGATGGCCAGGTTGAGCGGGTAATACCCGATGCGCACGGCCGGATGCCCGGAACTGGTGACCAGGCGCACCCAGTTGGCGTCGCCGCGGTCCACCGCGATCAGCGCGCTGAACTGTTCGGGCAGGCGCGTGGCGTTGGGGTCGATGGGCGCGTCGCCCTTGCGCCCGGGCAGAAAGTGCATGATCAGCCGGCAGCCCGCTTCCTGAAGACGGCGCGTGGCCGCGGCAAAGGCCGAGCCCCACTTGACCAGGCCGGTCTGGTACTCGTCGTGGCAGAGGTACGCGATCGTCGGCTTCACGCCGTCGGGTGTCTGCCGCGCCTGGAGGCTCTGCTTGGGCCGGCGGAGCGGCTTGTAGTTCAGGCGCCGCACGGCTTCGAGCACGCGCATGCGCGCTTCTTCGGCGACGTTCGCCTTGCCGGTGAGCACGCGCGAGACCGTCGCAATGCTGACCTTGGCGGCCGCCGCCACATCCGAAAGACCGGGACCCGCGGGAGGGCTCTTGGTGGCCATATCGGAATCTACTCCTTTGAAATGAAATGACTTACAGCGCCGTGCAAGTTACATGGCTCTATAATTTACACCGCTTATGAAAAATAAAAATGAAATTACAGAAACTAGTTTAAGGTGTAAACAAAAGGGTAACTCGTTTCCTTACCTTTAGAAATGCTGTGTAACGCCGTGCAAAGGCTCGGGTGGCCTGTTCGGCCGGGAGAAAATGGAGTGAAAACAACGTCGTCGAAACCGCTGATGGTCTGGACTGATGCACAAGGCGAAGGGCGCAATCTCTTCGCATTCTTTCGAAGAACCTTCAAGCTCGCCAAGATCCCCGCACGCGCGCTGCTGCATCTCTTTGCCGACACACGCTACCGCCTGCGGGTGAACGGACACATCGCCGCGTACGGCCCGGCGCGCTTTACGCCCAAGGCGCCGCAGTACGACTCCGTGGACCTGGCCCCGTACCTCGTCAAGGGGCGCAACGTGGTCACGGTGGAAGTGAACCACAAGGGCGCGAGTTCGTTCGAGTCGCTCCCGGGGCTCGCGGGTTTTCTGGCCTGGGGCGCGGCCGGGCAGGGCAAGGACGCCGTGGACCTTTCCACACCCGGCGCGTGGAAGGCCATGCCGCTGACCGCAGTCGATCCGTGGGCGCCGCCGTTCAGCTTCGCGCAGGGCCCGGTCGAGATCGCCGATCTGCGCGGGATTCCCGCCGCGTGGTTCGAGGCCTCCTTCGACGACGGCGCGTGGCCCGCTCCCACGCCGCTGGCGAACCAGGGTTTCTGGGGCCCGTTCACGCCGCGTTCGATTCCAATGCTGACGATGCACGAACGCCTGCCGGAGCGGACGCTGACCGTCGCGGCGCTGGACGCCACCGAGTACCGCATCGGCTGCCGCATCGACGCCTCGGTGGGCCCGCGTGGGAGCAAGCGTCCGCGCGTCTGCTACGCGACGCATTTGTATTCGCCCGAAGAACAGGACGTGACGATCGGCATCTGGTGGGGCCCGAATTACCTGAACGGCGAGCCGATCCAGCGGGTCAAGACCGAGCGCCTGGGCAACCGCGAAGACTATCCCGTGCGCCTGCGCAAAGGCTGGAACTTCCTCTACGGCGAACCGGAGATGCTCGCCGAATGCTGGAGCATCCTCATCGGCATCCCGGCGGGGAAGGGGATCGTGGCGTCCGCCGAACCGCGCGAAGGCGCGGCCGCGTGCATGATCCACAGCGGCCCCGTGGACGTGGATGTGCTCGAGCGCGAACGCACGCGCGTTCCCGCCGACCTGAAGGGCCTGCCCGAGGTGGGCGGCTGGACGCCCGTGCCGCACGGCGCGCGCGTGCCCGCGCCCGGCCGCGAGATGGCCTGGGACACGCCGGGGCAGAAGGTGGACGCCGATCCGTACCAGGTCACGGAGATCGCGATCCCCGGCACCGAGGCCAACGGCGGCGTGGTGGTCTTCGATTTCGGCGGCGAGTTTCTCGGGCATGCGCGGCTGGACATCGAGGCGCCGGCCGGCACGGTGGTGGATGTCTGCAACGACGAACGCCTGCGCGCCGACGGGATGATCGACGTCTTCAAGACCAACTGGTGGATCGGGTCGGCCGACCGCTTCGTGCTGCGCGGCGGGCGCGAGACCGTCGAGGGCTTTCACCCGCGCGGCGGGCGTTATCTCTCCGTTGCGGTGCGCGACGCAAAGGGGCCGGTGATCCTGCACCGCCTGACCGTTCGGCAGACGACGTATCCGCTGCAGCGCGAAGGGCGCTTCGAATGTTCCGACCCGCTTTACAACTGGGTCTTCGAGGCCGGCACCGAGACGCTCCAGGCCTGCATGGAAGACGCGTACCTCGATTGCCCCTGGCGCGAACGCGGCGCCTACGTGGGCGATTCGTTGGTCGAATACCAGGCCAACCGCGCCGTCAGCGCCGATCCGGCGATGGTGCGCCGCTGCCTCTGGCTGTGGGCCAAGGCGCAGATGGACGGCGGGCAGATGCAGGACGTCGTGCCCGCGTGGAAGTACAACCCGCTGCACGATTACACGCTCCTCTGGATCGTCATCCTGCGCGATTACTGGGCCGCCACCGGCGACCTGAGTCTCGCGAAGGAAGTCTGGCCGAGCGTCGCGGCGATCTTCGCGAGCCCCGATTGGGTGGAAGCGCCGGGCGGCCTGTGGAACGCGGACAATCTGCACGTCTTCTGCGACTGGGGCGCGGCGAAGGAGACGAAGAAGGGCGAGAGCGGTCCGCTGAACGCCATCCGCTGCGGCGCGTACGAGGCCGCCGCGCAGCTGGCCGCAGCCTTGAAGAAGCCCGCCGAGGCCGCCCGATACCGCAAGGAACACGCGCGCGCGGCCAAGATCTTTCAGAGCCTGTGGGACGACGGACAGAAGCGCTACGCGGCGACCCGCATGAACGGCGCACGCGTGACCGACGGCGCGCTGCATTCGAACATCCTGGCGCTCTTCTTCGGCCTGGTAAGCGACGCGCGCAAGCCGGCGGTCTTGCGCTACATCGAAGAACGCCTGCCCGAGAACCTCAAGCGGCAGGGCGGCTACGCGGAACTCTACTTCTTCTACTTCCTCTTGAACGTGCTCTACGACCACGGGCGCACCGGCCTGGCCGAACAGGCGATTCGCAGCAACTACGGGTTCGTGCGCTCGCAGGGCGCGTGGACGATCTGGGAAGGCATCGGGCACAACGGCAGCCGCTGCCACGCCTGGAGCTGCGCGCCGATGCACACGATGGCCGAACGGACGCTGGGCGTCCGGCAGACGCGCGCCAAGCCCGACGAAGTGCTTGTCGCGCCGGATTCCGCGTCGCTGACCTGGGCGCGAGGTTCGGTGCCGCATCGCCGCGGGACGATCGACGTCGATTGGCGCATCGAACGAGGCGTGCTGATCCTGGACGTCGCCGCGCCGAAGGCCGTGCGCCTGAAGGTCAAGCCCGCCGGGGGCCTCGCGCGCCTGCCGCTCCAGCTGACCACGCGCAAGAAATAGTTGCACGGGTGATCTTGTCGGACGGCGTGAGATTCTTCTCCGCGCCTCCTTGGGCGATTGCCCTCGTGCAAGCCTTCCCATCCCAAGGTCATGCTTGGAAGCGCCGTATTAACTTTCGAGCGGTTAGGCCGTGGCTGTGCGGTTGCAGAGAAGCCTCAACGCGTAGATGGACTTGGTGTTACGGTCATTCTTATGTATTTACTGAAAATAGATAATATTTACCAAGTGGCGATTGTAGTAACTTACGTAATTTTATTGACTTTATTAAGTTTATAATATAAATCGCCCATTTATCTATAACTCACTTGTTCAGAAGAGGAAATACATTGATATGATAAATGCACATAGTGTATAAACCATTGAGTTGACTATAAAACAAGGTGCACCATGTCTGACTTTTTTGTCAAATTGCAACCATAAACATGAAGTGAAGGTAGTGTAATTTTCGTCTTCCGGATATGCACGCGCCGTTGCTCATGTTGGAACGAAGGGGGATCGGGTGCTCGCACGGGACGCTTGCAGCCAACCGCAGAGATCGAAGCGCGCGCGTGGCATGACCATGCTCGAACTGCTCGTGGTCATCGGCATCATTTCCTTGCTGATGGCTGCGATCTTCGGGATGACTTCGCGCATGCGTTCGCGCGCCAAGGCCAGCACGGCCAAGTCCCTGATCGAGACCTGCCAGAACGCCCTGGAGAGCTACCACCTGGACTTCCGCGAATATCCGCCGGATGCCTTTGGGGCGTACAACGGTCCGGAAGCCCTCGCGTATTTCCTGACCCGCACGTACCGCAAGACGCCGTCGGGCGCGGGCGAAGTGGCGGCGACGCTCAACTGCGGGCCCTTCGGGAGGTTCAGCGAGCAGGAAGTGAGGGACTTGGGCTCGGGGCGTCCGGTGATCGTCGATCCGTGGTTCAAGCCGGTGATGTACAAGGTGACGACGCAGGTCGAGACCGACGTCTGGGACAACACCAAGACGCGCACCAAAAAGACCATTCAGATTTATTCGTTTGGACCCGATCAGACCGATAACGGCGGCACCGGGGACGACGTCGTTTCGGGCAAGTAGGGCACGGGAGCAGCCATGAAGATGCCGCGCAGGCAGAAGCGGGCGTTCACGCTCGTCGAACTGATCCTTGTGATCTTCATCATCGCCCTCCTGACGGGGATGGCGTACCCCCTGTTCTCGCAACTGGCCAAGCAGTCCAAACTTCAGCAGACGGTCTCGGCCGTCGAGACGGCGCTCTTCCATGCGCGTTCCGAAGCGCAGAACCTGCGCTCGGTGGTGGCGGTCTATTACGGCGACGACCTGGCGACGATGGGGCTGGAGCCTTCGCCCAACCCCGTGCCGAAGAAGGGCGAGATCGAAGTCTGGGCGGTGCAGGCGACGACGGGCTTCGGGTTCGGCGGCTACGGCGACGTGCGGCCGGTCATCTCGCCCGCGGTCAGCGGCTCGGACCAGTGGTATCCGTTCCGCTTCCCGACGATGATGATCACCAAGCAGGCGATCACGTATCCCGACGGCGTGCGCATCATGGCCGGCATCTTCTCGCGCTCGCTTGCGAGCGGCGTGTACCGCTGCGTCTTCGATTTCCCCAAGTACCGCAAGGACCCGATCGGGGAGATCAAGCGCCACCACACGGTCTTTTCGCAGCGCGGCGGGCTGGTGCAGCAGGTCACGGGCATCGGCTGCTACGCGTACGACTTTCTCCTTATTTACGAGGAAGCGACCGGGCAGCACGTGGTCATGGAGGCGGGGCGCAGCCATTCGGCGACGCGCCCGCGCGTGCTGCCGTACACGCTGACGCACATCCGGGCGAACCCGTCGAGCGGCCCGGTGGCCGCCGACTCGGTGAGCGACTGGCGGCAGATCAACAATCGCATCGATTCGTACCCGGGCAATCTTTGAACGAAGGGACGCGCGTGAACCTGTTGCGAAATACGCCCGCGGCCCGACGCGGCCTGACGCTGATCGAAATCCTGATCGCGCTGTTCGTGCTCCTGATCGGCGTGATGGGCATCCTGGCGGCGATGCCGACGGGCATCGATTCGGCGCAGAAGGTCGTCTTCCTCGACGCTTCCGTGCACCTGTCGCGCTCCAAGTTCGCGGAGTTCCGCCGCGACCGCATCGACCCGCGCGTGGACCTGCTCGACGGGTCCGGTTACATGGACGCGGCCCTTGCGCCGCCGCGCGGGCAGGAACAGAAGAACGGGAACGCCGGCGGCTGGCGCGACTTCGCGCACGGCGCGGGCGAAACCTACGAATACTTCGACGACATCGAACGCTACCAGTGGCTGGTGGACCAGGGCGAACTCAGGAGCGTCGGGCTGGACAGCAACGCGACGCCCGCGGCGCCCAACACGTCGCCGTACGTGCCGGTGGTGAACGCGGGCGCCGACGTGGGCCTGACGCGCGTGACCATCGTGATCAACCTGAAGGGCACGAAGAAGGAACAGCGCTACACGCAGTACATGTATTCGTACGGGAACTGATCCGAAGCGACGGGAGCCGGACGATGGCGAGATGCCGCGGGTTTACGATCCTGGAGATGATGGTGGTGGTCAGCATCGCGCTGGCGATCATGCTGCTTGTCGTGCCCATCTTCCAGGTCTCCACGCGCACGGTCCGCAATGTCGAGGAGAAACTGGCCGCCTACGAAGCCGCCCGCAACATCCTGGATATCTTCGAGCAGGAGATCCGGCAGTCGCTGGGCAACGAACGCGGCGAGCACTTCTCCATCAAGAGCAGCTCGTGGGACGACACCGATCCGTTCACGCCCGTGGCGCCGGCGGGGAACACCAAGCTCTATTATTTCTCGCGCCGCGAGGCCGACGGCGTGCAGCTCATCAAGCCGCAGCCGGGCTCCTTCGCGGGATCCATCGGCAGCGCGGGAAGCCGCGGCACGCTGGTGAACGGCTCGATGACGCACCCCTTCAACTACCCGACGCAGTTCCTGTACAAGCCCAACACGCACGAGGCCTGGTTCGGCTCGATGCGTTCGACGCTCCTCTATCCGCTTCCCGACACCGAGTATGGCGTTGCGCCGCCCAACCGCGCCACGATGCTGAACGACGTCTCCCTGATCGAGACGTCCCTGCAGTACTACGCGCGCGCCAACGAACCCTACTATCCGTCGCCGCCCTCGGGCGGCCTGATCGTCTGGCCGAACGAGAACGCCAACCGGCTCACGCCCGGCAACGAGATCAAAAACCAGGTCATCTGGAACAACTGGATCAGCGACTACACGCGCATGCACGTCAGCGGGATCAACCTGATCGACTTCGACGTGGCCTGGTGGGACCAGACCACGCGCAAGTTCCGCGAACTCGAGTCGGAATGGACCACGGCCAATTCGGTGGTGTACTTCGCGCCCGCGCCCAAGACCGTGCGCATCACCATCACGGTCTGCGACCGCGGCAAGCGCAAGCGCATCACGCTCTGCCGGCTGGTGCAGGTGCCGACGGGCATGGGCGCGGGAAGCGTGGAAAACGTGGGCGCGGCGCTGGACACGGACGTGAACCAGCCGAATCCGTTCAACCGCGCCAAGAACCTGGGCGTGCTCGAAGCGGGCCTGTAGCCGGCAAGGGAGCAGACATGGCGGCATCGCTCTGGAACAGGGAACGGCTGACGCGACGGGGGTTCATCCTCATCGTCGTGGTCGGGCTGCTGGCCGTGCTGCTCGCGGTGGTCGTGGGCTTCATGAGCCTGACGCGCACGCAGGTCGCTTCGGTCAGCCACCTGCGCGACAAGACCGACGCCATGGACCTGGCGCAGTCCTCGATGGACTGGGCCATCGCCAACATCGCCAACCACGTGATCGACCCGACCACGCAGCGGTTCGATCCGACCAAGTGGGTCAGCCACGCCAACGACGACTCCGCCAACGGCGGCGGACAGTGGTGGTACACGCCCTACGATCCCTTCGTGAAGACGCTGCCCAGCGGCTACACCGACGGAACGTCGCCCAACCGGTACATCGACAAGTACATGCGCATGAAGGATGCGAAATGGAAGTACATGCCCGCGGACTTCTTTCCCGACGGGAGCACGCGCGGGCGCTTTTGCGTGCAGGTGGTGGACGCCAATTCCGCCCTGGCCATCAACGATTGGAACGAAGACTGCAACCCCACGCAATGCCAGATGGCGCACATGCTCATGGACGGCACCGGCATCAACCACTTTGAACCCCAACGCGCCTCGCGGGCGGGACAGGCTTACAACGGCAACTTCGGCCCCTATCGCTACGCGGAAGGCTGGCGCATGGCCACGCGCACGGTCCGCTACCTGAAGTACAACTGGTCCTTCGGCGGCGACTATAAGATGGTCTCGCCGAACTGGATCACCACCAACACCTCCTGGGAAGGGCTGTGGGGCCCCGAATTCAACGGCTGGAAGAATATCTTCGTGGACGAAGCGCCCGACACGGGCGGCAACTGGTACTATCAGGTCGGCCTCGGTGGGCACACCGTTCAGGCGGGCGCGGATCCCGACACCGGGCGCTGCCCCGTCAACGTCAACACCTGCGAGATGTCAGGCAACGTGATGCCGATGGTGGTCGCCGGGTCGGAAAATAGCTGGTCGTTCGTGCTTGAAGGGGTCTTTAACGTCGAATCGCTCGCCCGCATCATCAAGGTCGGCAAGTTTTGGATCGATCATGACAGTTCCGGCACGACTCCAAAGATCGTTCTGGACGCACAGGCCGACACGACAACGTGGCGCGACGCCTCCAACAACCCCCTCACCGCCGCGCAGATCGACAATGCGATTACCCATATCGAGGAACTGCAAGTCAAGCTCGCGTATTGGTATCAAGAAACCATGGTCCGCTACTTCTGCGCTCGATACCGTCCGGATTGCTACAATCACAATACGCAAAAATCGTCATGGGGTGATTGGGAACTGTTTCGGCGCAATGGCCAACAGACGGAGCGCTCCTACTATCAACAGTTTGCGTTCACCAGCACTCAGACGGGGAATCGAAAGGGTGCGCTGCAGCTTGCGGAAGCTCAAAGGGTAAAGTATGCATTCCGCCCCACCGGAACCGCCCCCTATGGGGACAGTTCCCAGGACACCGCGAACAATTACGCGATGACCGACTACTACGGGCGCACGCGCTTTCCTTACGGGCTTGAAGAATTCCGCCGCAAGATTGCCGAAGATCTGGTGGTCATGACCGAAAGGAACAACGCTTGGACCGACAACACCGTCGTCAATCCCGGGTACATCTATACTTCGGGCGACGAAATGGTGTACGACGTGGCGGGGCAGGCCGCCTACACCGGGCCCAATGGCGAGACCATCGTACCGGATGGAGAATTGACAGTCAGTTTTGACGTTCGAGATACGCCCGAGATCATCCCCGGCAAGCTCGACAAGCGCACGGCCAACGCAATCTTCGACAACATAATCCCGGGCAAGAACTGGCGGGATGCCGGCGGCGCCACGCACTTCCTGCTGTTCGAAAGCGATCCGCGCGCGGGCGTCCGCGACCCCATCACCGAACTGTACAACATGCGCGTCGGCCGCGACGAGTACGTGGACCTGAAGTACAACCGCCGGAATACCTTCGTCGCCACGGGCGCGTACGCGGCCTTCAACGAGAAGGGCCTGGACATCGTCCAGAACGCCCCGGCGAACACCTTCGAACGGACCAGTTGTGCGCCGCGCAACCAGGTTCCCTGGCGCCAGCTCTGCTTCGGCCCCGACAGCTTTTCCACCGAACTGACGACGACCTCCACGACCTACTGGCTCGTGGTCACCACCGAAGTCGTGGACGCCGCCTCGGCCGCGCTGAACCCCACCGATCCGGACGTGCGCACCTGGTATCAGGCCGTGGTGGTCGTCGAGATCGCCCCGGACCAGCTCGTCGAGACCGACACGGGATCCACCGGCAACGACTGGCCCGCGACGGGGCTGGGGTACTACCGCGGGCAGTGGCCGCGCCGGACCAAGTCCAACGTGAACAGGTCCGATTTCTACTGCCAGGACAACGGGATGAAGACGGCCAGCCAGGTGGGCGTGGATCGCCAACTGCCCAGCCTGCCGGAAACCACGCTGCTGACCATGAACCCGTCGATGACCTACCCGCTGCCCCCCGTCAACGAAAACGGTTCCGTCGGCACCTCGGAACTGCTCAACGACCACATCCTGAACCTCGTGATTCCCCAGCGCTGGGTCGATTACCGCGGGGTCTCGGCCGAAAACCTCGACTCGGCCCAGTACGACGCCGACACCCGCGACTTCTACCGCGCACGGGTGAACGTAAGCAGCACCAGCGACAAGGGCAGGCAGACGAGCAAGCGCGTGGTCATCAGGAGGGTATCGACCCTGAATCAGGGGATGTGACGCACGCTGAAAGGGTAGTATGTTTAAAGCAATGACGGAACCCACCCAGAATACCCCCGCGGGGCCTTCGAGTCCCGAACCCGGGTCCTCGCCCCGCGTCTCGAAGCCGGGCGATCCGCGTCCCGCCGGCGCGCCGCGCCCGATCAGCGGACGCATTCTGCCCACAGGTTCCGGCACGCACCGCAAGCAGACCACGTCCTCCATCCGGTTGCCGATGCAGAACCCGGCGGGGCAGGCGCCCGCGCCCGGCGCGCCCAAGCGCCCCATCAGCGGGCGCATCCCGCTGCCCGCCGCGGGCGCGGTGCTGGCCGAATCGGCCGCCGCGCACGCGCAGCGCGCCCGCGCCAAGACCACCAAGTCCATCCGCCTGCCCGCGCTGACGCCCGACGGCAAGAACGTGATGCCGGAGCGGACGTCCCTTCACACTTCGCAGCACTGGACCTGCCACCGCTGCGGCAAGATGGTCAGTGCCGACCGCGTGGCGCAGGGCGCCGCGACGCTCGTCAACAGCGTCCTGACCTGCGGCGACTGCCTGCGGCGGGAACAGCAGGACAAGGCCGCCGGGCGCAACAAGAAACTGATCTTCGCCGGCAGCGTGGCCGTGCTGGGCATCGCCGCGCTCGTCTCGCTCGCCTCGTTCCTCTTCATTCTCTTTCTCTTCGCGCAGGCCGCGATCTTCGTAGGCGCGCTGGGTTTCACGCTCTCGGGACGCAACCGCCTGGTGCTGGCGGCCGCGGGCATCGTCGTGGCCGTATGCAGCATGGTCGCGATCCGCGAACTGAAGAGCCACCAGGAATCGAAGCAGGAGAACGCCGGCCTGGGCGAGGACGCCGCCGCGATCCAGGAACTGCTCAAGAAGGACCGCCTGGCCGACGCGCAGAACCGGCTGACCGCCATCGACAGCCGCGCGCGCGAACGCTCCGGCGCGTTCAAGTCGCCCGAGGCGCAGCAGACCGTCACCCAGGCCCGCGCGCTCATCGACGAATGGTTCAAGGCGAACTACGGCGACCTGAGCCCGCAGGAGCGCGACGTGATCTCGCGCCTGATGACCTTCTACCCCGACAAGCCCGGCGCCGCGCAGCGCCGCATCAACGCGGTGAAGGTGCAGGGCGCCACGGTGAAGCTGAACGTGATCCTGCTGGAAGAACCGAAGGACCGCCAGATCAACGAGGACGTGAAGGACCTGCCGTACACTGTCTTCGATCTCTTCCCGGTCCTGAACCGCGTCGAGATTCAGTTCCTGTACGGCGCGGGCGAACTCTCCGCCGTCGGCACCGTGGCGATGGACCGCGCGCAGGCCGAATCGCAGCGCCAGCGCCAGGCCACCGGCGCGCCGCTGCTGCTCGAATCCAAGTAACGCGGTTGGAGCGCCGAAGCGCCGGCGGTCAGCCCGGCAGGATGTTGATGCCGTTGATGTTGTTGGCGAAGAGCGCCACCAGCTTCCAGACCACGATCGCGCAGGCCTCCCCGATCACGATTCCGATGAAGAAGCGTTTCGTCCGCATGTACATGCGGCTCCCGCCGAATTTCAGCAGCGTAAGCTTGATCGCCCAGCCGATGAAGAACGAGAACCACAGGCACAGGTCGGGGTAGGGACCCATCCACATCACGTAGCCGATCGGATGCGGGAACCAGAAGAAAAACCGGCGCAGCATCAGGCTCAGGAACATGAACCCCATGCCCAGGCCGATCCAGAAGACGCGCCACCAGTCGCGCCGGGCGGCATCGGGCAGGTCGGAATAGGGCACCTCGCGCTGCTCGGCTTCGGCCTTCGCGAGCTTCGTTTCGTAGCTGGCGATCTGCGAGGTCGTCGCGGCCATGCTCTTGTATTCGCTGATCGGATGATCCTTGAAATACCAGGCCATCTGCGTCGCGCCGCCCGGGGCCTTGTACGCGGTGGTGAGCATGGAAAAGAAGCTGACCACGAGCGCCACGACCACCGCACAGGCCATCGCGGCCATGAGCGGCCGGCGGCGCAGGCTGGTGCGGCTGGCCAGGTGCAGGCCGTTCATGACGTTGGGCATGAAGAGCACGCGGTACCAGTCCGCGACCATCACGCGGTCCCAGATGGCCAGGCGCACGTACTGCGTCGCGCCCATGTTAACCGGCGTGCCGAACAGGTTGACGAAGTTCAGCGGGAAGACCGTCATCTGCATGAAAAAGAGCCCGCCTTCGCACGAAAGTCGCGTCATCCCCACCATCACCAGCAGCAGGAACAGAAGCATGCTCAGCGCGTACACCGGTTCGACGCCCATCCACATCATCCAGGCGACCGAGCCGGCGAAGCAGGCCACCAGCATCGTCCAGAGCAGGCGCGGGCTCGGGTCCGAGGTTTCCTGACGCTGCGCGCGCTTGCCGATCGCTTCCAGAAAGGAGCCCCCGAGTTCGTAGCGCGCCATGTACAGCGCGCCGACCGCCATGCCGATCAGCGCGCCCGTGCCCTGATCGACGAACGGGCCGCTCCAGTACTTGCCCATCGGCAGCAGGCCGGATTGCGTCGAACTGAACGCGATCGCCTTCAGCGCCAGAAAATAGAACCAGAGGCTGAAGGAGATCTCGAGCGAGAGCAGGTAGGTCAGGCCGATGACCGACGGATAAATCTTCGCCCAGACCGGCAGCAGCGCGTTTAAGGGCGGTTCCAGCAGGTACTGATGCAGGTCCGCGCCCTGCGGAATCCGCGGCACCTGCGAAAAGTAGTCGCCGAAGTTGTTCCACGAATGGAAGAGAAAGGTGAGCCCGATGCCCCACAGGGCCAGGCGGTCCTTGAGAAACGGCGCCGTGGGCCCGCCGTACAGGCCGGAGACCATATCCTGGGGAAGCTGCGCGAGCGGAAAGGTGAGCTGCTCGTGATCGGACCATTGCCGGCGCAACAGGCCGCAGAGCGCGAAGATCATTCCGAAAATCATCAGCAGGGCCAGGCACCAGATGATGTACGGGCCGACCCACGCGCCCCAGGGAATCTCCTTGCCCGGCGGCAGCCCGGTGTAGAACCATTCGATGGGCCGGATGGTCTCGTTGTCGTGCGGGGCCCAGGATTCGGGGATGTGCGGGAGCACCAGCTTGTCGTAGTTGTTTTCAGGCGACTTGAAAAAGTACCCGCCCGTCGTCTGCGTGACCCAGAAGACCCAGAAGCCGCAGCCTGGAATCGCGTTCACCACCATCGTCATGCCGAAGACCAGCACCAGGTCCTGGCTGGTCAGCCCCAGGGCGGTCCGGTAGGCCGAAAGGAGCGCCGTCACGCCCACGCAAAGCGCGAAGAGGATGAAGACCGAACTGGCGGGAAACATGCTGTTCGAGAACATCGTGCCGCGCAGGACGAAATCGAAATACGGGATCACCAGGCAGATGGCCGCGACGCAGAAGAATCCCAGGACCCAGCCGCGCCAGGTCGGGTTTTCCGACGGCAGCGTCGTCATCCCGATGGTCTGCACCGGGAGGTCCGAGAGCATGCGGCGGTGGCCGTGAAGTTCGGGAGATTGCGCGTGCGGAGGCGCCGGTTCGGACATGAGCGGTTCTCAATTCCGGGATGCGCCCCGGCCGGTTGCGGACGGAACCGGCGCGGGCGCGCGCATCCGATGTGGAATCGAACCTATGATAGCCCGGCGCGGGGCGTTACCCAGCGCTTTTCAGGATTAACGCTGGAACGCGGGCGCCAGGCCCCCGTCCACCGGAATCGTCATGCCGGTGCTCTTGGAAAGCTGCCCGCCGACGAGCGCGAAGACGGCCAGCGCGATGTCGTCGGGCAGGATCTCCTGGTTCAGCAGCGTGCGGCTGGCGTAGAAGGCCGGCAGCTTGTCCTCGCTGATCCCGTAGGTCTTGGCCCGGTCGGCGCCCCAGCCGCTGGCGAAGATGCCCGAGCCGCGCACGACCGCGTCGGGGTTCACGGCGTTGACGCGCACGCCCTTGGGGCCCAGTTCCGCCGCGAGCAGCCGCATCTGGTGCAACTGCGCCGCCTTGGCCGAACCGTACGCGATGTTGTTCGGCTGCGCGACCAGCGCGTTCTTGCTCACGATGTACACCACGTCGCCGCCGAGGTTCTTCAGGCTGCCTTCCTGCGAGATGCCCTGGGCATCGAAGCAGCGCGCCGCGGCCTGGCTGAGCAGGAAGCTGCCCTTCGGCATCACGTCGAACTGCAGGTCCCAGTCCTTCTCGGTGGTCTCGACGAGCGACTTCGAGATCGAAAGGCCTGCGTTGTTGACGAGCAGGTCCACGCCGCCGAAGGCCAGGCAAGCCGCATCGAAGGCCGCGGCCACGTCCTTCGGGTCGGTGACGTTCGAACGCACCGCCGCGGCGCGTTCGGGGCAGGTTTGCATGATGCTCTGCGCCGAAGACTTCGCGGCTTCCTCGTTCATGTCCGCGACGACGACGCACGCGCCTTCCTTCGCCAGCCGTTCGGCGATGGCCTTGCCGATGCCGCTGCCCGCGCCGGTGACCAGCGCGACGCGCCGCGAGAGCGGCGCTTCGGGCGGCATGCGCTTGAGCTTGGCTTCCTCGAGCGCCCAGTATTCGATGTCGAAGGCTTCCTGCTCACTGATCGCGACGTACGACGAGACCGTCTCGGCCCCGCGCATCACGTTGATCGCGTTGACGTAGAATTCCGCCGCCACGCGCGCGGTGGGCTTGTCCTTCGCGAACGAGAACATCCCGACGCCCGGCCAGAGCACGATCGCGGGATCGGGCGGGCGCAGGGCGGGGGAGTCGGGGTGCTTGCAGCGTTCGTAGTAGCCGGCGTAGTCGGCGCGGTACTGGTCGAACTGCGCGGCCAGCCGGGCGCGTTCGGCCAGCGGGTCGGCCTTGGGGTCCAGGTCCATCACCAGCGGCGTGCGCTTGGTCCGCAGGAAGTGGTCGGGGCAGCTCGTGCCCGTCGCCGCCAGGCGTTGCAGATCCTTCGATTCGAGGAACTGCAGGACCGCCGCGTCGTCGCGGAAGTGCCCGATGGTCCGCTTGACCGAGGACGTCAGCCCGCGCAGCACCGGCATGGCCTTGGCGGCCTGCGCGCGGCGTTCTTCGGGGCTCAGCGATTCGCGCACCTTGCCGCCGAAGGCCGGCTTGGCCTTCTCCTTCGCGGCGAGGAATTCCGCGGCCGCTTCGATCAGTTCCAGCGTGCTCTCGTAGCAGGCGCGCGCGGTGTCGCCCCACGAAAAGAGCCCGTGCCCGCCGAGGATGATGCCCTTGATGCCGGGGTGCTTGGCGTAGCATTCGCCAATCTTAAGGCCCAGGTCGAAGCCGGGGCGCTGCCACGGAATCCAGGCGACGCTGCCGCCGAAGATTTCCTTGGTCAGCTTCTCGCCGTCCTTGCTGGCCGCGATGGCGATGATGCTGTCGGGGTGCAGGTGGTCGACGTGCGGGCGCGGGATGAAGGCGTGCAGTGGCGTGTCGATCGAGGCCGCGGTGCTCACCAGGTTGAACGTGCAGTGCGGCAGGTAGCCGACCATCTCGTCTTCGTGCTTCAGCCCGCGGTAAATCTTCTTTAGCGCGAAGAACTTCTTCATCTCGATGCAGGCTAGGCCCGACTTCTTCATCGTGCCCAGGTCGCCGCCGGAGCCTTTGATCCACATGACCTCGGTCTGTTCGCCGGTCAGCGGGTCCTTTTCCATGCACTTCACGCTCGTGTTGCCGCCCGCGAAGTTGGTGATGCGCAGGTCCGCGCCCAGCCAGTTCGACCGGATCAGCAGCTGGCCGACCGGATCGGCGGGAACCTTGGCGTCCTCCCACAGGTAGCTCACGTGCTTGAAGGTCTTTTCTGCTGTGCTCATCGTTGCGTTCCTCGTTGTAGGGTTACAGACAAATCCACATCAGGAGCTTCTTGCTCCCCAGGTCCGAGCGTGTAGCAGCTTCGAACAATGTGTCGAAGTAGAACTGCACATCCTCCAGGCTGTAGCCGTCGAACTCCTCGGTTTGCGACCACGCCTCTACCATTTCTCCAACAGCCTCATCTTCGGTGGATGCAATCAGTTTCAGGAACTCGTCCGGCACCTGGTACACCCAAGGCCCGTCATCGCTTTCCTCGCACAACAACGTGAACTTCTCGGATAGCCCGACCACGTAATCGACATCCGAAACGTCAGAGCCTTCCAGGATGCTCCAGAGAGTCGCGCCTTTGATCTGGTCGAACCCCTTAATGTCCACCGAAGGAAAGGGTTTCTTGCCATGCGTCTGGCAAATCTCCTTCGCTTGGGCTGGATCTGCGACGATGAGGTCGGTTAGCACGCCCATTTAGGCAGACCTCCACTGACCGATGACTCAGTTCACGCCCAGGCCCGCGCCGGCGACTTTGCCTTTGCGCTGTTCGGCGGTCTTCTTCGCGTAGCCGCTCAGGCGGTAAATCTCGAGCGGCTGCAGCGCCGCGCCCAGTTCCTCGCGCACGCTCATCAGCAGCGGCTCGACATCGGTGTTGTACGCTTCGGTCAGGCAGCGTTCGGCGCCGACCACGTCGTTGTTGGCCTGGCATTCCTTCAGCTTCTTGCGGTTGACCAGCAGCGCCTTGGCCTGCGCCGTCTGGATGAACTCGACCGTCTGGATCATCGCTTCGAGCTTCGGCTTGGTGTTGTGGCTCTGGTCGATCATGTACGCGATCGGGTGCTTCAGCGTCGCCGCTTCGCCCTCGGCCGCGACGAGTTCGGTGAAGATGAGGAAGAGTTCCAGCGGGTTCGTCGAGCCGCAGGTCAAGTCGTCGTCGGCGTACTTGCGGTTGTTGAAGTGGAAGCCGCCCAGGCGCCCTTCGTCGATCAGGAAGGAAACGATGTGTTCGATGTTCACGCCGTGCGCGTGGTGGCCCAGGTCCACCAGCACCTGCGCGCGCTCGCCGCACTTCTGCGCGAAGCTGAGCGCCATGCCCCAGTCGGCGATGTCGGTGTGGTAGAAGGCGGGCTCGAAGAACTTGTATTCGACGAGCATGCGCCCGTTCTTGGGCAGCATCGCGTAGGTGGCCTTCAGTTCCTCTTCGAACCAGTGCTTGCGCTGCCGGAAGTCGGCCTGGCCCGGGTAATCGGTGCCGTCGGCGAACCAGAGCGAAAGAAGGTCGCTGCCGGTCACCTTCATAATCTCGCAGCATTCCTGCATGTGCGCGCGCGCCTTGGCCCGCACGTTCGGGTCGCAGTGGCCGAAGGAACCGTACTTGTATTCATGGTCCTGGAAGACGTTCGGGTTCACGGCGCCGATCTTCACGCCGCGTTCCTCGGCGAAGGCCTGCACCTTGCCCCAGTCGCTCGCCTTGTCCCACGGGATGTGCACGGCGACCGTCGGGCAGATCTTGGTCAGGCGGTGGCACTCGGCGGCGTCCTCGAGCTTTTCCCAGATCGTGCGGGCCTCGCCGGACTGCGGGAAGACGCCGAAGCGCGTCCCGCTCGGGCCGTAGCCCCACGACGGCGTCTCGCAGCGGAACCCCGCGATGCGCTTGCGGATCGCGCCCACGTCGAGCCCGCGGTTCTGCAGTTTGCGTTCAAGCAGCTTCCATTCTTCTCGCCACGTATCCATGTGCTCGCTCCCCTCGTCGCGTTAGGCCGTCCGGGCGGCGCCGCGGGCGCTGCGCGCGCGCGTGGCTTTCCGGCTGGTCCAGTGGATTCCCTCTTCGTTCACCCATGCATCGAATTCGGAAAGATCCGCGAGCCGGTACGGCGCGGACCGGTTGAGCTTGGTGGTGTCGATGGCGAGAACCTTGCGGCGCGCCTGCGCCATGTAGGCCCGCTTGATCTCGGCTTCCTCGGGCGTGGAGTCGTACACGACGCCTTCGTCTTCCATCATGCCCACGGCCGAGACGACCGCCCAGTCGAAGCGCATCACCTTTAAAGACGCCAGCGCCAGCGGGCCGACCAGCGAGCCCGTGCGCGGATGAGGTTCGCCGCCGTGCAGCGCGATGCGCACGCGCCCGCCGCGGTTCATCAGTTCGTGAAAGAGCGGCACGCCGCCGGTGACCACGAAAAGGCTGCGCGAGTCGTTGAATCCGGGGAGTTCGTGCGCGAGCGCGAAGACCGTGGAACTCGCGTCCATCGCCAGCGTGTGCGAACCTTCCAGCAGCCGCGCCAGATGCCGCGAGATCGCCGTCTTGCGGTCCGGCTCCTTCGGCCGGCGTTCCTCGAAGGACTGCGCCCAGAAACCGTTGCCGTCGGTCGGGCGGTGCAGCGCCACGGCACCGCCGTAGACCTTGCGCAGCGCGCCCTGCGCGTCGAGGTCGCTCAGGTCGCGGTAGACCGTCATGCGCGTGACTTTCAGCGCCCGGGCCGCTTCCGAAACGGAGAGCGAACCCTGCTTGCGCACGGTCTCGATCAGCCAGCGGTGACGTTCTTGAAGGAGCATGCCGGACCTCGGATTCGTGATCGTTCGAACTGTAACATACTGTCACACATTGTCAATCCCCGTGTCACACATAATTCGAAACACCTATGGCCAAGTAAATTACATTTTGTGACAGATCGCCGAACCAAGTGTATCTTAAGGAGTAACGAACGGGTGACGGGGAGACTGTTTACATGCGCCTACTACATGCAAAGGCATGGCTGGCTGTAGTTGCCGCCACGGCGGTTCTGACGCATTCCATCCTGAGCGCGGAAGACGCGCCGGGCTTTGTGTGGATCGAAGGCGAACAGCCCGCGTCGTCCACGGTGTCGCCCAAGCTGGGCGGCTGGGGCAAGAAGGAGTTTCTCTCGGGCGAATCCTGGGCGCACGTCAGCCTGCCGCCCGAGGAAGTGGAGAAGCTGCCGGACGACGGCGCGCTGCTGGCCTACGCGTTCAAGGCCGCTAAGGACGGCGAGAAGGAAATCTGGGCGCGCATCGGCTTCGAGTTCGTCCGTTCGCCGTTCGAATGGCGCATCGACGCGCAGCCCTGGAAGCGCGTGGACCCCGATGTCCTGACCACCGACCTGTACGAAGTGGACGTCTGGTGCGAGGTCGCCTGGCTGAAACTGGGAATGGAAAAGCTCGCCGCGGGCGACCACAAGCTCGAGTTCCGGCTGCTCAAGACGCAGGACGACAAGAAGAAGACCGCGCGTATCCTCTTCGCGCTCGACGCCGTGTGCATTTCCGACGGTCCGTTTTATCCGAACGGTCTGCGTAAGCCCGGCGAAGACGCCGCGACCGAAGCCGACCGCAAGGCCGCCGCGAACGTCTTCGCGCTGCCCGCGCCCAAAGGCGAAGGCCTGCGTTCGTCGGTGGAACTGAGCGGTGCGTGGGAAATCTGCCGTTTCGACGAGGACCTGCCGGGTCCGGACGTCGCGCAGCCGATCCAGGAGTTCCCCAAGCATCCGTTCTGGTCGGCCATCCAGGTCCCCGGCGACAAGAACAAGCTCCGCCCCGATCTCGTCTTCTGCCACCGCTTCTGGTACCGCACGAAGGTAAACGTGCCCGCCGAAGCCGCGGGGCGCTCCTTTTATCTCGAATTCCCCGAGAACAACCTCAACACCACGGTCTACGTGAACGGCGTCTACTGCGGCTTCAACAAGAATCCGTTCGCGCGCTTCCGCATCGACGTGACCAAAGGCGTCAAGGCCGGGCAAGCGAACGAGGTCTGGGTCGGCATGCGCGACGCGTGGTACGGGTATTCCACGAACCCGAACGATCCGATGAAGCTGCGCAAGAAGTTCAACATCCCGCTCGACCGGACCGAAGGCGGATTCCAGGAACTCGCCTATCCCATCTGGCACCACTTCCAGTCCGGCATGCTGCTCGCTCCGGTCTTCACCGCCGCCGGCCCGGTCTACGCCGACGATGTTTTCCCCAATACCTCCGTGGCGAAAAAGCAGATCGCGCTCGAAATCACCTTAAAAGGATCGGAGGGCGCCAAGGCCGCGGGCGAGATCGTCTGCGAGGCCGTGAATGCAAAGACCGGCGCGGTCGAGAAGACCTTCGCGGCGAAAGCGTTTGAGACCGCCGAAGCAAGTCAGACCCTTACGCTTACCGAGCCCTGGGAGAACCCGAAGCTCTGGTGGCCCGACGAACCGAACCTGTACAAGCTGCGCGCGACGGTCAAGGTCGGCGGCAAGGTCGCGGACATTTCGGAGACCACGTTCGGCTTCCGCGAATGGACGAGCGAAGGGAAGGACTTCAAGCTCAACGGCCTCGTCTGGCACGGCTGGGCCGATTGCTTTACCGCCAAGAGCCCCGAGGACTGGATCGCGTTCTACCGCAAATCCAACCAGCGGGTGATGCGCTTCTGGGGCACGCGCTGGCAGGGGCTCGCGCCCGAAGCCGCGCTGGACTTCTTCGACCGCGAAGGCGTCGTGGTGCGGCGCAGCGGCACGCTGGACGGCGAGGCCATCGGCTACATGGCCATCGAGAAAGATCCCGACCTGGCGAAAGAATCGCCGATCAAGATGGACCTGATGCGCAACTGGCGCGACCAGCAGGTCGCGCGCGTGCTGGGCGAACGCAACCATCCCTCGGTGATGGTCTGGTCGATCGAGAACGAGTACCTCTACATCAACTGCATCAACCTGTACGGCGGCCTGATGGACCACTTCGAAGCCGAGATCACGAAGACCAGCGAGGCGGTCCTGAAGGCCGATCCCACGCGCTTTACCATGGTGGACGGCGGCGGCGCGACGAAGGCCAACACCCTGCCGGTGCACGGCGACCACTACGTCTTCGGCGGGCGCTCGGGCTTCGGGAACTACCCCGATCTCGCGTACGAAGACCACGAAGACGGCGGCGGCCGCGGCCGCTGGCACTGGGACCTCAAGCGCCCGCGCTTTATCGGCGAAGACTACTTCGCGAACGGCATCAACCCGTTCGAATACTCCTATTTCGGCGGCGAAGAAACCTTCCAGGGCAAGGCGCAGTCGCGCCGAGCAGCCGGCATCATCTACCGAAATCTGACGGAGGGCTACCGCTGGGCGGGCTACGGCGCGTGGCACTTCTGGATGGGCCAGCACGAGGCGCTCGACCAGTACAATTCCAACGCGCCCGTCGCGGTCTTCTGCCGGCAGTGGGACTGGACGTTCACGTCGGGCAAGAAGATTGCGCGCTCGATGAAGGTCTTCAACGACACGCGCTTCGACGAACCCATCGAGTTCCGTTGGACCCTGGACGCCGGCGGCACGAAGACCGAAGGCGAAGCGAAGACCTTCAAGATCGCGCCGGGCGGCAGCGAAGCGTTCGCGGTGGAACTGGCGATGCCCGAGGTCGCGAAGCGCACCGAAGGCACCTGGACCCTGACGCTGAAGGTGAAGGGCCAGGAAGTCTTCCGCGACGTGAAGGCGGTCTCGGTGCTGCCCGAGGCCAAGCTCGCGGATTACCCTGCGCTCGCCAAGCTGGGCGAAAAGGACCTGCTCGTCTACGACCCGCAGGGCAACGCCGCGGCCTTCCTCAAGGACCTCAAGCAGCCCTTTACGGCGCTCACGGATCTGAAGTCCCTTCCCGATGCCGGGCAGGTACTGGTCGTCGGCAAGGACGCGCTGACGCCGATCGATTGCGCATCCAGCGCGCTGCAGGGCTGGGCCGTAGCCGGCCGGCGCGTCGTGGTGCTCGAACAACAGCATCCGCTGCGCTACCTGGCGCTGCCCGCCGACGTGGACGTGGAACAGAACGAAGGCCGCACCGCCTTCCTCGAAGACCTCAACCATCCGGTCGCGCGCGGGCTTGATCAGAAGGACTTTTACACCTGGGGCCCGGAGCACATCGTCTACCGCAATGCGTACGGCAAACCCTCGCACGGCGGCAAGTCGCTCGTGCAGTGCCACCAGAAGCTCCAGAACACCGCGTTGCTGGAAATGCCCGTGGGCGAGGGGCTGCTCTGCGTCACGCAACTGACGGTGGGCGAAAAACTCCCAGGCGGCGCCGTCCCGCGCAAACTTTTCCTGAACCTGCTCGAATACGCGGCCGGTTACAAGCTGCAGGTGCGTTCCGTCGCGGCCTGCGTGCAGAACGCGCCCGATTTCGCGGCGGCGCTCAAGGGCATCGGCATGAAGTTCACCGAAGCGCCCGGGCCGCTGGACGTCCTCGGCGAAAACAAGATCGCGGTGCTGAACGCCTCGCCCGCGAATCTTAAGACGCTCGCCGAAAACCAGGCCAAGGTGGATGCCTACTGTGCCGGCGGCGGCTGGATCGTCCTGAACGGCCTCACGCCCGAAAGCCTGGCGGACTACAACAAGGTCGTCGGCGTCAACCACCTGATCCGTCCGTTCCGGATGGAACGCGTCACCTTCCCGGCCTCCAAGCACCCGCTCACCGCGGGCCTGACGACCGCCGACATCGTGATGCAGTCCGGCAAGCGCATCAATACATGGACGCGCGACGTCTACCTGGCCTCCGACGAGTTTTCCTACGTCCTCGACTACGACGACATCGCGCCCTTCGCGGCCTTTCCCGATCCGAAGTATTTCAAGTACGACGAGGAAAACCCGGAGAACGACCACAACCCGCTGAACATGGTCAACGGGTTCGTCTCGGCCGACAGTTGGAAGTACATCTTCTCCATCCCCCTCGGCAAGGGCTCGCCGCACGAATTCACGCTCACGTGGCCCGTGGAAGAAGAGATCGTCGAGATCGAATGGACCGGCAACGCGATGTACCACATCGTCACGAAGCTGGACCTGATCTTCGACGGCGACCGCGAACACGCCGTGTCCTTCAAGACCGAGCCCAACAACGAACCGCAGACCTTCGCGGTAGAACCCGCGCGCAAAGGCAAGGCGCTGACGCTGAACCTGGCCGAATGGGCCAAGGTCGGCCGCGCCGAAGTGCTCGGCGTGGACAACCTGCGCATCAAGGCGAAGCGTTCGGACGATTTCTACGCGCGCGTGAAGCCGCTGCTGAACATCGGCGGGATGCTTTCCTACGCGAAGGGCAGCGGCGGCATCCTGCTCTGCAACGTCGCCTTCCTCGAACGCGAGGCCGTCCCGGAAAACGCGGCCAAGAAGCGCAACATCCTCGCGGCGCTCCTGCGCAACCTGCAGGCGCCCTTCGGCGGCGCGAAGACCGTCGTCGCCGGTTCGAACCTGGACTGCCAGCCCGTGGACATCTCGAAGTTCGGCACGCAGTACCGCGACGACCGCGGCTGGTTCGGCGACAAGCGCTTCACGTTCAAGGATCTGCCCACCGGCCGGCAGAAGTTCGCGGGCGTGACCTACCAGGTCTACGACTTCGCCACGTCGCAGGTGCCGACGGTGATCATGCTCGGCGGCAAGAACATCCCCAACAAGCCGCCGGAAGAAGTGAAGGACATTCCCGTGGGCCGCAAGGCCGACGCGGTCTTCTTCCTGCACACCGCGCGGCTGGACCAGCGCCGCAATCCCAAGGACCTGAAGGAAGACAAGAAGTACGAGATGCTGCGCTACGTCGTTACCTATGCCGACGGCCAGACCGCCGGCGTGCCCGTCTACGCCGAGATCGATATTCACGACTACCGGCAGAAGACGCCCGCCGCGCTGCCCGGCGCGCAACTGGGCTGGACCGCGCCGTACGAGGGCACCGACCAGCACGCCGTGGCGTACTCGATGCAGTGGAACAACCCGCGCCCCGATGTCGAGATCAAGAGCATCGATGTCGTGTACGGCGAACAGCGCCGCGGCGTCCCCGTGGTCCTGGCGATCACCACCGCCAAAGCGCCGTAACGCCGGAGGCCGTCCACGGCCCGCGGCCCGCGTCGCACGGCCCATGTCCGCGACCGAACCTCCCGCGCTACGCCCGCGAGGCCCACGCACGGGGGCTTTATACCGCGGCGAACGGCGCTATTGCCTGCGCTACCTTTTTCCATTAATCTTCGTAGGAAGCGCCGCGCGCCACCTTAGCTCAGCCGGTAGAGCAACGGTTTTGTAAACCGTAGGTCCCCGGTTCGATCCCGGGAGGTGGCTTTTATGATTTTTCTCGCACGCGTTGCGTCCTGCGTATGATTCGAGTCCCAAGGCAGAACCCGGTGGTCGCGCGCCTTCGTCCCTAGGCGTTCGGTCATCCGCGGGCTATGCTTCCTTCGCCGAATTTCGCGGAACCTGTCTGCTCTCAAACCAGTGGTACGGAAAGGACCTGCCATGCCGTTACCGGCGATCGATCCGTCTTGCGCGGTGCCGATGGACATGAAGGACGTGGAGTGGGACGGCCCGAACGAATTCCTGTGGTACGACGCGGAGCGGCTTACGCTGGCGGGGAAGGGTTGGGTGGAGGAGTCCAAACGCTACGAGCGCTTCCCGCGGCGCGCGGAGGGCCGGATTCCGGAGAAGCCTTGGCGGCAGTCGCTGGCCTGTGCGGGGCTTTCGTTGCGCTTCGAGACCGACGCGGAATTCATGTTCGTGCGCAGCGTCGATTACGACGGCAAGATGAACCTTAACCAGTCCACGTTCAATTCGCCGAGTCTGTACGTGAATCACGGTGGGCGCTGGCGGTGGCTGGGCATCGCCAAACAGGCCGGCGAGAGCGGCGCGCACAAGATCATGAACGGGCGCATCCCGCGCGACCTGCGTTCGTACCTGATGTATCTGCCGCTGGGGCGGGGCATGACCAAGTTGGAACTGGGCATCCCCCGGGACGCCGTGCTGCGGCCTTCCGCGCCGCGCACCGAAAAGCCCGTCGTCTTTTACGGGACTTCCATCAACCACGGCAGCGCGGCCTGCCGCCCGGGCACGAACCACGTGGCGCTGGTGGAACGGCACTTCGACTACCCGGTCGTCAATCTGGGTCTCTCGGGCAGCGCGGCGATGGAACCCGAAGTGGTGGACTTGGTGAACGAACTCGACGCCCGCATCTTCGTGCTCGACTGTCTGCCCAACATGGTCGCGGCGCAGGTGCGCGAACGCTTCGAGCCCGCCGTGCGCAAGCTCCGCGCGTCGCATCCGGACGTGCCCATCGTGATCGTGGATAGCATCACCTATCAGGACGGCTTCCTGGTCACGCACCGCCGGGATCGCTGCACCCTCTCGAACGCGGCGCAGCAGGAAGGCTTCGCGCGGCTGCAGGCGTCGGGCGTGCCGGGGCTGCATTACGTGTACGCGCGGGAACTCTTCACCGACGAGGACGAGGCGACCGTGGACGGGACGCATCCCAACGACCTGGGCTTCCGGAAGATGGCCGACACGCTGATCAAGGTGCTGACGCCGCTGCTGTCCTGAGCGGCCACGGCGCGCGGGATGCTTGGAGAAGTCCGAACCTACGGGTTAAGAATCTCCACGTTGCGGAAGGTCAGGAACATATTCAGCGGGCCCATTTGGGCGCAGAAGGCGCCTTCGGCACGGCAGCCGCTCGCGGCCACCGCGGTCATGCGCCAGGCCCAGCGTAGATCGGAAAGCCAGTAAGGTTCGGTAAGCATCTCGAAGTTGTGCTTCTTGCCGAAGCCGCAGGTCTTCTTCGCGTCGATCAACAGATGCGGGCCGATCGATGGGTTGGCCCAGGCCCACGCCCAGGTCCTGCTCTCCTCGTCGAAGGATCCGATCGCCTGAAACGGGCACCGCGCCTCGGTTCCATTCTCAAAGAGAAAGCTCAGGATGCCCGAGTCCTGGTCCATCGCGTACGTCTTTTCCTGGCCCATGTTCCAGTTGGCATGGTTGAGCTTGGCCCAGTTCTGGAGGTAGGCCTTGCTGCGATCGATGATCTGCGCGAACTCCGGCGAGATCTGGTAGTTCAGCGGATCTTCTTGGGCGCCGATCGGTCCGGGCTTGGACATGCGTGCTCCTGTATCGCAGACAGCGTGGGTGCAAAGGGGCATAAGTAGACAATAGAAGGATAGCAAACACCCGGAAGTTGTACAAGGTGCACCTTTGACCTCGGACACCTAAGTTGAAATTTTTGAAACAGTTACGGGCCGAAAAGGCGAGCCGAATTTGAATTGTCGCCTTCCAACCCGTAAAGTAAGATTCCTTTGGATATTTAACTCCAATACGTACTGTTCCTTGTGACGGAGGCCGCGGTATGGGATTGCCGGCTCGGTGGTGGACGGTTCTGCTTGGACTCTGCTCGATCTCGGCCGCGCTGCAGGCCGAAGAAGCAAGGCTGGTCGAGGAGAAACCGCGCGCGGATTCGCGCGACCTCGGGGACCTCTCCATCGAGGAACTCCTGAACATCAAGGTCACCTCCGTCTCGAAAAAGGAAGAACGCATCTCGGACACGGCGTCCGCCGTGACCGTGATCACGGGCGAAGACATCCGCCGCGCGGGCGTTACCAGCATCGCGGACGCGCTGCGGCTGGCTCCGGGCGTGAACGTCGCGCAGATCGACGCGCACACGTATGCGATCAGCATCCGGGGTTTTCAGAGCGGGCTGGCGAACAAGCTGCTGGTGCTGATCGACGGGCGCAGCGTTTATTCGCCGCTTTACGCCGGCGTCTACTGGGACGTGCAGGACACGATGCTCGAGGACATCGAGCGCATCGAAGTGATCCGCGGGCCCGGGGCGACCGTCTGGGGCGCGAACGCGGTGAACGGCGTGATCAACATCATCACCAAGCACTCGAAGGACACGCAGGGCGTCCTGGCGGCGGTCTCGGCCGGCACGCAGGAGACGACCATCGATTCGGTACGTTACGGGGGCAAGATCGGCGAGGCGGCCACGTACCGCTTTTTCGTGAAGTATTCGAAGCGCGACGAACTGACCCGCGCGGGCGACCGGCTGGCCGCGCACGACGGCTGGGACGTCGCGCGCGGCGGCGTGCGCTTCGACATCAAGGCGTCGAGCAAGGACGCGGTAATCGTCTCAGGCGACTACTACAAGGGCATGCACGAGGAAAAGCAGGTGCTCGCGCAGTTGGCGCCGCCGTACATGGTCGCGCACACCAAGGACGCCAGCATGGCCGGCGGCGACCTGCTCGTCCGCTGGGGGCATACGTTCTCGGAGACCTCGCAGACCTCCCTGCAGCTTTATTACGACCTGACCGACCGCGAAGAACTGAAGCTGGACCAGCGGATGCACACCTTCGACCTGGATTTCAACCACCATCTGAAGCTGAAGGGGCACGAGATCGTCTACGGCGCGGGCTACCGCTTCGTGAAGCAGGACCTCAACGACACCTTTTCGGTCGTCTTCCGGCCCAAGAACCGCCACACGGACCTGCTGAGCGGGTTCGTGCAGGACGAGATGACGGTGCTGAAGGACAAGTTCTACCTGACGGTTGGGACCAAGGTGGAGCACAACGATTACACGGGCTGGGAATTCCAGCCGAGCGTGAAGGCGGTCTGGCATGCCGCTCAAGGCCACACCGTGTGGTCGTCGGCCTCGCGTTCGGTGCGCACCTCCGCGCCGACGGAGACCGACCTGCGCGCGAACCTGCAGGCCTCGCGGCCTTTCTTCTTCCTGCCGCCGATCGTCGCGGCGCTCTTCCCGAACAAGGACATCCCGTCCGAGACGGAGTTCTCGTACGAGCTGGGGTACCGCGCGCAGCTCCACAAGCGCTTCTCGATCGACGCGGCGGGGTTCTTCAACCAGTATCACCACCTGCGTTCGAACGAGCCGGGCGCGTTCTTTCCCGAACCGCGGCCCGCGCCGCTGCACATCACCGTGCCGGTGATCCAGCAGGCGGACATGCGCGGCGAGACCTACGGCGGGGAGTTCGCGGCCAACTGGAACCCGACGGACGCGATCCGCTTCGGGGCGGGGTACTCGTTCGTCAAGATTCTGATGCACAAGGACAGCAATGCCTTCGCCAAGGACGCCGAATTTCCCGAAGGGCTGACGCCCCAGCACCAGTTCTTCGTCCGGTCCTTCATCGACTTGCCGCACAATCTGCAATTCGACGCGGCGGTCTATTTTTATGATAAACTTAAGGCGTCGGAGGTTCCGAGCTATACGCGGCTGGACGCGCGCCTGGGGTGGGCTCCGACGAAGAACCTGGACCTGAGCATCGGCGCCCAGAATTTTCTTCAGCCGGACCGGGAACAATACGGGCCGGGCGGATCGAGGATCGAGCGCAACTTGTATGTAAAGTTCACGATGAAGTTTTAGGAGCGTGCCGAACAAATCATGCGGGCCGTCACGAGCATCCTTCTGCTGTTCGCGCTGAGCGCCAGCCCGTTCGCCCGCGCCGAAGACTCGCTCGAGTACCGGGTCAAGGCCGGCTGCATGCTCAATTTCGCCAAATTCGTCGAATGGCCCAAGGCCGCGTTTCCGGACAAGAAGACGCCCCTGGTGCTCGGCACGCTGGGCGACAATCCGTTCGGGCCGGCGCTGGAAAACACCGCCGCGGACCGCGAGGTGGACGGGCACCGGGTCATCGTCCGGAAATACAAGGACGCTTCGGAAGCGCGCGAGGCGCACGTGCTTTTCGTCGGCTTGAAAGGCGAGTCGCTCGAGAAGGCCATGAAGGCGCTGGCGGGCACGCCGACGCTGACCGTGGGCGAACAGGACGCCTTCATCGAGGCCGGCGGCATGGTGCGGTTCGTGCTGCGCGATCAGAAGGTCGCCTTCGACATCAACCCGGACGCGGCGAAGAAGTCGGGCCTGAAGATCGCCGCGCAACTGCTGCGCCTTGCGAAGATCGTGAATGCGAAAGGCGAGTGACGATGCGCCTGCGCGACCTCTCCATCAAATGGAAACTGGTCACGACGATCATGGCGGTCAGCGTCACGGCCATCCTGGTCTCCGGGTTGATCCTGTTCGGCTATGAACACGACGCGATGGAAGAGCTGATGGAACGCGACCTGGGCTCGCTGGCGCGCGCGGCCGCGATGAACACCACCGCGGCGCTCACCTTCGACGACGCGCGGGCGGCCGAGGACACGCTCTCCTCCTTTTCCGAAAAGCCCTCGGTGGAAGCCGCCTGACCCCTTTACAGCCGGACGGAAAGCTCTGTCGCGTCCTACACGTGCGCCGGGGGTGGCCGAGGGCGCGCCCGGGAAGCCGCGCGAGGACGGCATCGCGAAGGGCGGGCACCTGGAGTACTACGGCCCCGTGCTTTTGAAAGGCGAACGCATCGGGACGATTTACGTGCGCTCCGACTATTCCCAGTTGCGCGACTGGACCGCCGCGTACGCGTGGACCTTCGCGGGCGTGGTGGCGCTGATGGCGCTGCTGGCGCTGGTGCTCTCGTCGCTCCTGCAAAAGCCGTTTTCGGCGCCGCTGGTGGAACTCGCCGAGATCGCGCGGCAGGTCTCGGAAAAGAAGGATTACTCGCTGCGCGCGCGCAAGCACGGCGGCGACGAGACCGGGCTGCTGGTGGAAAAATTCAACGAGATGCTCGCGCAGATTCAGGCGCGCGACGAGGCCCTGGAAGAGGCGCGCAACCAGTTGGAACAGCGCGTGAAGGAGCGCACCCGCGACCTGGAAGAGGCCAACAAGGAACTCGAGTCGTTCTCCTATTCGGTGGCGCACGACCTGCGCGCGCCGCTCCGCAGCATTCACGGTTTCAGCCAGGTGCTGCTCGAAGACTATTCCGGCAGCCTCGACGATACCGGGAAGGGCTACCTGGACCGCGTATGCGGCGCGACCCGGCGCATGGGGCACCTCCTGGACGACATGCTGAACCTCTCGCGCGTCACCCGCAGCGCCCTGCGGCCCACGCAGGTGGACATGCGCCCGGTGGCGGCGGAGATTTTCGGCGACCTGCAGCAGCAGCAGCCCGGCCGGAAGGTGGAACTCGTCATGGCCGCGCCGCTGCCCGCGTTCGGGGATCCGGGGCTGATCCGCATCGTGCTCGACAATCTGCTGGGCAACGCGTGGAAGTTCACGGGCAAGCGCGGGGACGCGCGCATCGAGTTCGGCCAGGCGCAGATCGACGGCGACCACGCCTTTTTCGTGCGCGACAACGGCGCGGGCTTCGACATGGCCCACGCGACGAAACTCTTCTCGGTCTTCCACCGGCTCCACCGCGAGAGCGAGTTTCCCGGCACCGGCGTGGGCCTGGCCACCGTGCAGCGGATCGTGCTGCGGCACGGCGGAAAAATCTGGGCCGAATCCGCCGTCGGCCAGGGCGCGACGTTCTATTTCACCTTCGCTCGGCAGGAGAACCCGTCATGACGGACAAAACCATCCTCCTGGTGGAGGACAACCCCGACGACGAGCTGCTGACCCTGCGCGCGCTCTCGAAAAGCAAGGTCACCAACAAAGTGGTGGTCGTCCGCGACGGCCAGGAGGCGCTGGACTACCTTTTCCACCAGGGCGAGTACGCGCAGTCGGAGCATGCGCTGCCGACCCTGATCCTGCTCGACCTGCACCTCCCCCGGATCGACGGGCATGAGGTGCTGCGGCGCATCCGGGCCGACCCGCGCACGCGCCTGGTCTCCGTCGTGATCCTGACGTCCAGCAAGGAGCAGGAAGACTTGCAGTTGGGGTACGACCAGGGCGCGAACAGTTACATTCAGAAGCCGGTGAACTTCAGCGAGTTCGTCCAGGCGGTGGGGCATTTGCAGGTCTACTGGATGGTGCTGAACGAACCGCCGCCGCGGACGCCGCCGGGCGCATAGCGCTACTCTTCCGCCCTGCGGCTGAGCGTGCGCACCTCCACGTCCTTCACCCGCAGGCGCGTCACGATGCCGGTCCCCCGGTTCTGGACGTAAAAGCGGATCTTCCCGGGCTGCGAGATGTCGCCGGCGGCTTCGTACGGCACGGTTTTCCCGTCGATCTCCGCGGCGCCGGCGCGGCCCGCGATGCGGATGCGGCAGGCGCGCCACTTCGTGTGATTCTTCTCCCGCGCCGAATACTGGAAACTGCCCAGCTCCGAGACGCGGTCGCGGAATTCCAGATAGGCATTGCCTTCCACGAAATACGAGAAGCGCAGCTCGAAGTCGGCGAAGTCCTCCGCATGCATCAGCGCGGCCTGTTCGAGGCTCTGCTCGGTCGTCGCGACCAGCGCGCCGTCCTCGACGATCCAGCGGCCTTTGTCCTGCTGCCAGCCGTTCAGCGTCCGGCCGTCGAAGATCGAACGCCAGGGCGAAGCCGTGTAGCCCGGCGGGACGCCTTCCGTGGAAGGCTCCGCCTCGCCCGGCGCGGGCCCGGCGATGGCCAGCGCGACGAGTTCGCGCCCGGGCCCGACGTTCGCCGCCTGGCCGGCCGCGACGACGATGGTCTCGCCGTCCTCCTTGCGGGTCACGCGCACGAGGCCGTGCCGCACTTCCAGGCGCGCGTCGCCGGCGCGAAGTTCCAGGTTCAGTTCGGTGCCGATCACCTGCGCTTCGCCGTAGGGCGTGACGAAGCGCACCGGGCGGCGCGGGTCCTGCGGAGCCAGGCGGGCGTGCAGCGCGCCGCGCAGCAGTTCCACGCGCGCGCCGTCCTCGGCGCGGGTCAGCGTCAGGCTCGAGTCGGGCTTGAGCGCGATGCGCGAGTCCTCCCCGTGCAGCGCAAGCTCCGCGGGGGATTCGGTGGGATTCACGATCGTGTCGCCGCTCAGCACGGGCGCGGCGGAACCCGCGGGCAGTTCGGAGCCCGCGCGCCGGAGCGTCACGCCCGGCGTTGTTGCCGGACGATCGGGCGCGCGGCGCGTTCGTCGAGCGGCGACGAAGGCTGCACTGACCAGCCAGAGCGTGGCGACACCGCGCAGGCCGCGGCGGCCAGCGCGCCCCAGCGGGCCAGCCGGCGCGGCGCGGGGCGGGCGTGAAAGCGTTTGACCACGTCGCCGGCTTCGAGCGCGCGGCCGCGTTCCAGGTCGCGCAGGCGCTGGGCCACCTGCGCCTTGAAGCCGCGGCGGTCGGGCGCCAGCGTCTGCGCGCAGAGCCCGTCAATGACGAGCAGGTCCTTGAGGGCCTTCGAGAGCGCCGCGTCGGCCTTCAGCGCCGCCAGCAGCGCGTCGAATTCCGTCTCGCTCAGGCTCTCGCGGTCTTCCAGAAACCGCGCGAGCAGGCCGTCGCTCACGCTCATCCGTGGGGCTCCAGGCGCCGCGTGACGCATTCCTTCAGTTTGCCGCGCAGCCGGAAGAGCGTGATGCGCACGGCCTCCGCGGTGGTGGCAAAGGCTTCGGCGATCGATTCGGACGTCCTGCCGTCGCGGTAGCGCATCCGGATCATCTCGCGGTTCTTCTCCGAAAGCTGTTCCATGCAGCCGTCCAGCGCGCGCAGCGCTTCCTGCATCGCTTCCACGTCGTCGAAGGTCGCGGGCGTGCGGTCCAGGTGTTCGATCAACGACTCCAACTGGGTCTTCAGCTTGCGGCGCGTCTCGCGCCGGAAGTGGTTCATGCAGAGGTTGCGCGCGATGCCCTTCAGCCAGCGGATCGGTTCCAGGTCCGCGGGGATGGCCTCCATGTTGCGGTAGACTTCCAGGTACACCTCCTGCGCAAGGTCGTCCACGTCCACCGGCGGCACGCCCAGGCCCGCGATGTACGCGCGGACGTGCGCCTGCGTCGTCTCCAGCATCTCGGCGAACCGCTCGTCCCGCTGCGCGCTCATGCGTTCCTTCCGTCAACCTATGGCCGGAATGCCGCCGCCGTTACGTCCTGGACGGGGGGAAAAATGCGCCCGCCGCGGAGTCCGTCCGGGTTCCTGTAATGCCTTAATTGATCGTTGGTTGCGCTGGGATTGCAAGCCCGGAACGTCACGAGGCCGGGGCGCTGTAATGTTTCCCGAAGCGGTTGGCCAGAAAGTCGGCCATGCGGACCTGCTCCTGCTTCACGAAGCCCTTCGTCGGCAGCTTGCCTTCGGCGTGCAGGTCCAGCACGGCGCACAGCGCCGCGGACGTGGTGAGTTGGATCGCGCTCCAGTGTTCGCCGAACATCTCGCCGTGGTATATCTTGCGCGCGTCCGTCACCTGTTCGAGGTATCCGCCGCGCCAGCCGGTGACGGTGCAGAAGATCAGCACCACGTCCTGCAGCGTGATCGGGACGGACTTTTCGAGGATGTCCTTCAGGATCGGGCGGCGTTCGGACAGGCGCAGGCCGTTGACGAGAAAGGTCATCAGGTCGCGGTGCCCGGTGTAGCGCACGGTCTTGTAATTGAGCATGCGCACCTTGCCGCTGAGCGATTCGCAGAGCGTGCCCAGGCCGCCGGAGGTGTTGAAGGCTTCGTAGTCGATCCCGTCGAGCGAGAAGTGTTCGAGGCCTTCGAGCGGCAGGATGTCGATCTGGCGGCCCTCGTGGATCGCTTCGCACAGGTTGCAGTATTCGTTGATCAGCCCGTCGGTGGACCAGGTGAGGTTGTACTTCATCGCGTTGGACGGGAACTTGGGCAGCGCGCCGACGCGCATGCGCACTTCGTCCAGGCGTTCGAAGCCGAGCGAGAGTTCGTGCGCGACGATGCAGATGAAGCCCGGCGCGAGCCCGCACTGGGGCATGAAGATCTGGCCGTCTTTGGCGCGCGCGGCGAAGTCCTTGATCGCCTTCGTCGTCGCGACGTCCTCGGTCAGGTCGAAGTAGCTCACGCCGCTGGCGAGCGCGGCTTCGGCGATGGCCTTGTTGGCGTCGTAGGAACAGGCCGAGACCACCGCCTGGCGGTCCTTCATCGCGGCCTTGAGCGCCGCGGAGTCGGAGACGTTCAGCTTGACGGTCTTGACCTTGGCGCTCGCGGAGATGCGGTCGAGCGCGCCCTGGTCCACGTCGCCGACGGCCACGTCGTAGCCGCCGCTGTGCGAAAGAAATTTCGCGATGGCCCCGCCGATCTTGCCGGCGCCCAGCAGCAACACCTTTTGCATGGTCGTACGCTCCCTTGCCCGGCGCCGCTCACCCGCGTCCCACGCGAGTTTGCTCTTTTTCGCCGCGCCTGTCCAGACCATTGCGGCGCGCGCCTACTCGGCGGGCGCGCCGTGCGGCCAGACGCCGCGCTCGGGCGGGTAGTACGTCGGCGCCTCGGGGTTCAGCGCCGCCTTGCGGTGGAAAGCATCGAGATGCCGGCCCGCGCGCGCGGCCAGCGAGGGATCGGCGAGCAAATCCTCCATCGAGGCCAGCGTCCGGTCGTCGCGCAGGTAGTAGAAGCGCCCCAGCGAGGGGTCCAGGTGCACGCGCTTGCCGCGGTATTCGACCACGGTGGTGACGTGCCCCGGCACGCAGACGCGCGTCGCCCGGTACGTCCGCCCGGTCTCCTCGCACGGCATCCTTTCGACCACGCCGCACAGCGCCGCGGCGAAGCAGCAGCACTGCCCGCAGCCCATGCGCAGCACCGATAGCGCCCCGAGCGAGCCCGCGAGTTCGCTCGGCCTGTTCGCGTAGGTCATCACCGCCGGCTGATGGACGAAGAACAGCGCCCCGAGCAGCCGGTCCACGTCGTTCTCGAAGCGCGCGTAGACGAACTCCGCGATGCGCCGCAGTTCGCCCGGGCGCATGAGGTTGAACGCGACCGAGCCGTCCTCGGCCTGAAGCGTGAAATCGCTCGGCGCGCCCTGCGCGGTGGACAGGCGGACGAAGCGCGGCAGCCGGCGCATGATAAACGCCCGCTTCTTGCGCATGAAGTCGATCTCGCCCGGCGCCGGGGAAGGGCAGGGAGGACCGTCGCGGCGGTCGTCGAGTTGCAGGAGCCAGCCCTGCCCGCGCCCGAAGCGGTACGCCGCGCTCCACAGGGACGCGCCGGCCTCGTCGCGCAGGTCCAGATGCAGGTGCTGCCAGCGGTAGTCCTCCGGGTTGAACGGGAAGGCGAAGTCCAACCGCTGGCGCTCGGACGCGGCCTCCAGAGGCACTTTCGAGAACCCGGTGAAGAACGCTTCCTCTTCGTGTTCGCCGTTGGCCACGCGCACGGTCAGGTTCGCGCCCAGCGTTTGACCGGAGAGGTTGCGCAGCCACAGCGTCCCGCGGTTCTGCCAGAGCCGCAGTTCGCCCAGGTCGATCTGTTCGGCGTGGACGGCGGGGCATTCGCCCAGGACCAACTGCCCGAAGCCCCAGGGCGCGTGCGGGCCGGCGCCGGTGGCATTCCAGAGCAGGTACGACCAGCCGTCCTTGCGGATGCCGCGCCCGAGGTTCAGGCCCAGCGGCCGGCGGTCGCCGGGCGCGCGTCCCAGCAGTTCCAGCGGGATCGCGAACTGCGCGCGCCAGCCCTCGCGCGTGATCTGAACTTCGCCGCGCCAGGCTTCGTCGGGAACCGCTTCGGCCTTGCGCTTGTTTTCCCAGCGCATGCTGTCCAGCGGGCGCGTGGCGCGCCCGGCGGCGCGGTGCCCGCCCGCGGTGATCGCGAACTGGAAGTACCCGCGGTGGTCGTGCGCGGGATCGAGGAAGAGTTCCACGGTGTCGGCGTTGTACCAGTGGGTCTCGAACGCCGTCCGTCCGGGCGCGCCCGCGCATTCGAAGCGTACATAAAGGTGCGTCTCGTCGAACGCCAGCCGCGCCTCGGTGCCGGGCGCGAAACCTTCCTCCTCGCGTTCGTGGAAGAAAGGTCCGGCGTCGGCGGCCTGCTCCCACGCGGGATCGTCGAGACCCAGCGGCGCGGCCGGGATTCTGGGCGCAACCGCCAGACGTTCGAGCGGGAGCAGCGTGGCGGTGTGGATCGGGTGCTGCTCGGCCGCGTGCGCGCGCACGTGCGCAGCCCATTCCTTGTCCAGGCGGGCCAGTCCGGCGGGTTCCAGCGAAAGCGTCGGCATGCGTGCCTCCGGGATGAATGGCGTCGTGCCCCGCGCGTCGCTCTTGACGGCCCGCGCGCCGGGGCGATCCTGCTCCATGACATAGCGCACGCGCGCCGGTTCGGGACCCCGATCCCGCCTCGCGCGCACGAATCTCGCGTAATGCAAAGCAATGCCGTCGCGCGCGGGGCGGCGCGGGGGTAAACAGGTACGGGCGGCCACCGGCCGCCGACCTCTCATGCGATCCGGGGATTCCCCATGCGAACCGCCGCCGCCGTCCTCCTGGCCCTAGTCCTCACCCATGCGTGGGCGGCCGAACAGGTGCCGCTGCGCGTCGAAGTGACCGACGGCGGCGAAGCCGTGCCGGTGACGGGCGGCATCCCGTTCCCCAAGGGCGCGCTCGATTCGGTCGAACACGTGCGGCTGCTCGGCGCGGACAAGAAGGAGATTCCCTGCCAGGTCGCGAAGCACGCGGTCTGGCCCGACGGGAGCGTGAAGTGGGCGCTCATCGACGCGGTGCTGACGCCCAAAGAAGGGCAGAACCTGATGCTGGAATACGGCGCGGGCGTCGCGCGCGCGGCGGTCAACGACCCGATGGCCGTGGCGCTGAACGGCGCGGACGCGCGCGTCACCGGCGGCGGCGTGACGGCCTCCATCAACAAGAACGGCCAGGGCGTCGTGGACGAACTGGCGATCGGCGGCAAGACCGTCGTCGCGGCGGGCAAGCCCGCGCGCCTGGTGGTGGAGACGTCGCGCATCGACGACGGGACCAGCGGCCGGGCCTTTCCCTTCAACCGCTTCCTCTGCGCCGATCCGGAGGCCAAGCGCGAGACCGGCGCCGTGCAGATCGAATCGATTTCGGTCGAGGCTCCCGGACCGGTGCGCGCGACGGTGCTCGTGCGCGGGTTCCTCCTGCTGCCGAGTTTCGGCGCGACGCTGCCCAAGGAAGTGAAGGACCGCGAGCCCGCCGGGCGGATGCCGTTCTCGATGCGCCTGAGTTTTTACCGCGGTTCCGCGATCGTGACGGGGCAGCACCAGATCATCTTTTCGGGCGAACCCGACTGCGATTTCATCCAGCGCTGGGGCATCGAATGGCCCGGCTGCGCCGGCACGAGCGGCACGCTGGTGCTGGAGCCCGGCGTGGAACTGCGCGGCGTGCCCGGCGCGATGAAGGTCGCGCCCGAGCCGTCGCGCCTCTGCTGGGCGCCCGTGCAGGGGGGCTTCGCGCTGATTCGGCAGGGCTGGCAGCACCGCCCCTGCGCGATCACGCAGGAGAACGGCTCGGCCTGGATCGATTTCTGGCCGCGGGCCGCGGGCGCGTGGGACCTGCGCCGCTACGCGCGCGAATGGGCCGTGGGCGAAAGCGGCGACCTGCGCAACCCGGACGACCTGCTGCGCTTCGCCAAGTACGCCGCGCGCGGCATGGCCAAGAGCCACGACTTCGCGATGCATTTCGGTTCGGCCGCGCAGCCGGGCCCGGCCCCCGCGGCGGTGAAGGAACTTTCCGAGCGCGCGCTGCTGGTCGCTCCGCCGGGTTGGTACGCGAAGACCGAGGCCCTGGGTCCCATCGCGCCGAAGCAGGAGACGGGCGCCTACGCCGCGCTGGATGCCGAGATCACCCGCCGCGCCGACTACTATCTTTATTGCCAGGACCTGTACCGCTGGCACGGCAAGCTGGTCTACGGGTTCTTCCAGTCGCGCTTCGGCGAAGTGCACCGCCACGACCGCTGGGACAACGATTACGGCCGCTGGGGCTGGGCGCTCAACGACGGCGCGGGGCGCTTCGGCCACGTGCTGATGCTCCAGTTCCTGCGCACGCTCGACCGCCGCTACTTCGACGCGGGCGAGGCCTTTGGGCGCATCAACTACGACACGAACATGGTCCACACCGTCCAGCATCTCGAAAACTGCAAGGGCTGGTGGACGGCCACGGGCGCCTCGCACCGCCACAACGTCCAGCCCTTCGGCTGCCCGTACGTCGGCATGCGCGGATCGTATCCGGTCGGCCAGCGCATCCAGCACCTGCTTACCGGCGACGGCGTGATGGCCGACGGCCTGGACCTCGTCGCCGATGCCTCGTTCCGCTACGCCTCGGGTGAAGGCTCGCGGCTCTGCAACAGCGGCGGCTCCGACGGCCAGGGCTCGGCCTCCAACGCGCTCCTGTGGAAGTACGAGACCACCGGCGACAAGAAATACCTCGACGCCTGCCGCAAGATTCTCGACCTGAGCGGCCTCGTGCCGCCCAAGGAAGGCAAGGGCCTCGGCTACGGCCCCAGCTTCGGGCTCTTCAACGCCGCGGGCGAATACGCCGATCTCTCCGGCGACAAGGCCTTCCAGGACCGCGTCGTGGAACTTGCCCGCCAGGGCGCGAAGGACAAGAACGCCACGACCTTTGCCTATGCGATCGCGATGGGCGCGCGTTTCTCGAAAGACGAGGCGCTGAAGGCCAAGCTCGAGGAGATGCTCAAGAAGGAAGCCGCCTCCGAAGGCCGCGGTCTGGCCGAACTTCCCGCGAAGGACTGGCCCGGGCACGGGGGCTTCCGCACGCCCGAATTCCCCGCCAACCTGTACCGCGATGTGCCCACGGGCCTCGGCGTCCTCGTCGGCCCCGGCAACCTGGAATGGCCCAAAGCCGCCGCGGGCTCGCCTCCGGCGCCCGCGCTGCCGCCCGCCGACTGGTACAAGCCCGGCGGCGCGCAGGCGGCCGGCGAACGCGTGCCCGCCGCGAAGGAACTCCTGGCGCTGAAGCCCGGCGAGAAACCCGGCGACCTTTCGGGCGGCGGCGTGACGTGGCCGGCGCAGAAGGCGCTCGCCGACGACATGGAGGTCGGCGGCGCGCACCCGCTCGCCGCGCCCATCGAAGGCTACGTGATGCTGGACAACGGCAAGCTCGAGACACTGCGCGCCGAAGTCACCGGCATCGGCGCCGGGGCCCACGGCGGCGTGATCGCGACGGCCAAGGCCGGACCCGCGACGCTCGTCTTCAAGCTCGCGCCCGCGCAGGCCGACGGCGTCGCCTCCGTGCGCGTCGAAGCCGCCTGCCAGGTGCCGCAGGGTTCGGGCCGGGTGGCGAGCTGGGGCCTGAAGATTCCGTGCAAGCTGAGCGGGAAGGGGACGGCGGTCATGAGCACCGCGCCGGGGCGCTTCCGCCTCGAACGCTGCCGCCTGGACCAGAACGACGAGAAGATCCCGAGCTGGCTCTCGGCCATGGAAGGGCGCGAGAAGCTGCCGCACTGGCCGCTCTGGCGCGAGGCCGGCATCCAGGCCGGGCCGGGGCTGCACTACCGCATCTGGCACGCGAACCGCGCGGACACCTCGCCGGTGTACGTCGATCAGGGCGAAGGCCCCTGCGCCTGGTTCGACCTGACCGACCGCGGCGGCGCGCAGCGCTGGGGCGTCACCGCGCGCGTGCTCCGCGCCGAAGCCACGGCGGCCGACCTTTCGCGCCTGGCCGTGCGCGCGAACATGGAGACCGGTGTGCTGCTCGTCCAGTTCCACGACGAGGCCGCCGAGCCGCAGAGCGAGGCCGCCGGCGCCGCGGGGCTTTCGGGCGCGTGCGATCTCATCTTCCACGACGGCTGGCGTCCGCCGCTATCCAAGCCCGAACTGACGCAGGCGCAGTACGACCGCTTCATCGACGACGCGAACATCGGCGAGTCCTACGGACTGAACGCGCTGCGCTTCACGCTCAGCGACACCCACAAGGTCAAGGGCCGCGAATGGATGGTCAAGATTCGCGACCTCGGCGTCGAACCCCGCGAACTGCTCTACGGCATGCAGGGCGGCGACGTGCTGAGCACGCTCTGCCAGAAGGCCGGCGTCGCCTTCGACGCGAACGACGTGGAAGGAACCGTCAAGCGCGTGGTGGAGCACTACAGGAAATAGCGCGAGGCGAGCCTGAATGGTGGCGTCGAAAGGGTGGCCCGGACGTCACACGTCCGGGCCGCGCAGCGGGCAGAAGCTTCCCACTTCGCAGACTGCTTCCCGAATCAAGCAATCCTCATCGGACACTTCGTACGCGCAGTGGGGTGCTTCCATGCGCTTCGCGCCCCGGACGTGTGACGTCCGGGCCACCCGGCCACCTGTGCCCGTCCAGGCGACCTTGGCCACCCCAGCGAGGCTGCTTCCTGCAAGTTTCGGTGAATGACCCTACACGAGCGACTGGATCAGCCGCACCAAGCCCGGAATGTCGTGCTCGGCAGCTTCCCCGCCCAGCGGTATGCCGGCTTCGTTCATCGCCGCGCTGGTGACGGGCCCGATGGAGAGGCACTTCAGGCGCGCGGAGGCCAACGCGGCCTTCAGGCGCTCGGGGCCGAGCACCTGCGCGAAGTTCCGCACCGTCGAGGCGCTGGTAAAGGTCACGGCATCCACGCGCCCGGCGGCGAGTTCATCCAGCACGTATTCCTTGCCCGCGGTCTCGAGGACGGTCCGGTACGCGATCACTTCCGTCACGTCGCAGCCGCGCTCGCGCAACTGTTCGGGCAGCGTGCTGCGGGCGATGTCCGCGCGCGGGAGCAGCATCCGCGGGGCCTTGGCGCCGGGGGCCAGCGCGCCCCGCGCATCCAGGCTCGCGACGATCTCTTCGGCGACGTACTTCGGCGGCTGCAGGTCGGCGCGGATGCCCTTCTCGGCCAGGCGCGCGGTCGTCGCGGGTCCGACGCTGGCCGCCTTGCACGGGCCGAAGGCGCGCGCGTCGCGGCCCTGGCGGGCCAGTTCGTCGAAGAGCGCGTCCACGCCGTTGACGCTCGTCAGCACCACCCAGTCGAACTTGTCGAGCTGCTTCGCGGCCGCGGCGAGCGCTCGGGGATCGTCGGGCGGCGCGATCTTGATCACCGGCAGCGTGAGCACTTCCGCGCCGAGGTCCGCCAGGGTCTGCGCCAGGTCGCTGGCCTGTTCGCGCGCGCGCGTGACGACGATGCGCCGGCCGAAGAGCGGGCGCTGTTCGAAGAAGGCGAGTTCCTCGCGCAGCGCGCAGACCTTGCCCACCACGGTCAGCGCGGGGGCTTCCAGGCCGGCGGCGCGGACTTTGGCTTCGATGTCGGCCAGCGTGCCGCCGACGGTGCGCTGGCGCGGCGTGGTGCCCCACTGGATCACCGCCGCGGGCGTCGTCGCGGGCATGTATTTGGAAAGCTCGGAGGCGATGCGCCCGAGGTTCTTCACGCCCATGTAAAAGCAGAGCGTCCCGACCTTCGCCAGCGCGGCCCAGTCGAGCGCGCTCTCGGGCTTGGTCGGGTCCTCGTGCCCGGTCACGAACGCGACGGCGCTCGAAAATTCGCGGTGCGTCACGGGAATCCCGGCGTAGGCCGGCGCGGCGATGCCCGCGGTCACGCCGGGGATCACGTCCACCTTCACGCCGCGCGCGAGCAGATGCTGAGCCTCCTCCGCGCCGCGCCCAAAAAGGTACGGGTCGCCGCCCTTCAGGCGCAGGACCTTGCGGCCGGCGCGCGCGTGGGTTTCCAGAATTGCGTTGATGTCGGGTTGTTCGACTTCGTGGCGGTTGCCGCGCTTGCCGACGTAGATTTTCTCGGCCGCGGGGTTGGCCAGCGCCATGATCTCGGGCGAGACCAGCGCGTCGTAGACGAGCACCTCGCACGAAGCGAGCAGGTCGCGGCAGCGGACGGTCAGCAGGCCGGGATCGCCCGGGCCCGCGCCCGCCAGGTACACCACGCCCTTTCCTGCTTCAGCCATGCCGGTTCGCGCGCTCCCGATGATTCATGCGTAAGCAGGTGTACCTTCGGGCGCGCGCGGCGTCCAGGAAGTCTGACCCGTTGCGAACCGGCGCGAAATGGGGGATAGTGAAGGCATGCGACGCCCGATCCGCACCCGCGTGCTCGCGTGGCCGGCCGCCTGCCTGCTGGCCGCCACGTCGGCCGCGTGCGCCGAGGCGCCCGCCGAAACCGAGAAGCCCGCCGCCTTCGAACTCAAGACCGTCCAGAACGATCCCAACGATGCCGCGCGCGTCGCCCGCGAGGCGGTGCGCACCTTCCTTTCCGAAGCCGACTACCAGGCGCGCGCGAAGAAGCTGAAGGAAAAGTTCGAGGCCTGGCGCGAAGAGAGCCACGACGACATGGCGCGCTACCTGAACGACCGGCTCGTCGGCGTGGCGCTCGCGGCGGCTTCCGGCAAGCCGGACCGCCTGAAAGAGGGTGCGGTCTTTCTCTCCTTCTATCACGAGTTCAAGCAACCCCTCCCCGCGGTGGTGACCGATTTCGTGCGCGACCACCACGCTTCGCTGCAGCACCTCTTCCAGGCCTTCACCTGGGAAGCCGCCGGCGCGTACGTCCGCGCGAAGCCGTGGCGTAAAGCCGCCGCGGAAGCCAAGTCTGCCGAAAAGAGCGAAAAAGGTCCGGCCAAGGACGGCGAGAAATAGAGGCCGGTCAAGGCGCGGCGGGCGGGGCGTTCCGCTCGTGGGCGTACTTCAGTTTCTCTTCCCACTTGGTCTGCAACTGTTCGTTGCTCATGCCGGTCAGCAGCGGCAGGGCATGCAGCGGCGGCTTGCCGTCCTTCAGCGCCTGCACGTAGCCGCGCAGCGTGGGCATGTTCAGCCGGCCGGCCTCGCCGAGCAAGTGCGTCAGCGCCCAGGCCTGCAGGTAATGCTTGGTGGAATTCTCGACGTTCGAGAGGTCCTTGACGAGGAACTCCTTCGATTCCGCCACGGCCAGGCTGGCCAGCGGCACCAGTTCGTTGGCCTTGTTCCAGGTGCGGAGCATCGCCATCTTGGCGCGGTCTTCCTGGCCGAGGATGAAGCGGTTGTTCTCGATGCGCGCGGCCTCGAAGTACTGGGCGAGGCCCTCGTTCAGCCACAGCGGGACGCTCTTGCGCAGATCGTCGGGGAAGAGGTAGTTGTCGAGGAAGGCGTGAAAGCCTTCGTGGTACAGCGTGGCGAACATGGCCCCGGTGGCCTGCTGGAAGACGATGTCGTTGCGCCGGTTCAAAGCGAAAATCTGGTCCTGGACTTCGTTGGCGTGCTTTTCGAGCTGCCCGAGGTAGAGCTGCAGGCGCGTCTTTTCGCCCTGGATGGCGTCGAGCAGCGCCTTGTCCTGCGGCGTGATGCCCTTGCCGCCGCGGTTGGCGGCCTCGTAGTAGCGGCTCACCTGGCCCTGGATGTCCGCGCGGGCGGCGTCGATCTTTTTCTTCCACTCCTCCAGTTCCCGGTCGAGGCGCGCGTAGTGGGCGCGGATTTCCTTGATCATGTCCTCGTACTGCGCCACGTCGCAGCCGGCGGAGATCAGCTTCAAATCCGGCGCGTAGAAGGCGGGATTCATGATCTGCCCGCCGATCGCCGCCTGGTATTCGGCCATCGAATTGAAGATGACCACGCGCACCTTCACGTCCTGGTTGCGCTCGATGCCGAAGTGCTGCCGGTACGCCCCGAAGACCTTGCCGAGGCGGAAGGCGACCTTGCGCAGGAATTCATCGCTCGTGTTGGACTCGATGGTGAAGTTTTCGAGTTCGACCTTCTTGCAGGGAATCTTCTTTTCCGGGTCCTTGCTGGGCCATTGGTGCGGCTGAATCTGGATCATCTGCTCGTTGAGCGTGTCTTCCTTGGCCTGGGATTCGGTGCGTTCGAAATACGCGCGCACCGCCGCGCGCTGCTCGGGCGTGATGGCCTTGATCTCGTCGATCTCGCCGCGCCGGTACGTCATGCGCGCGAACATCGTCTTGGTGACCGTCTTGCCGCTCATCACCAGGTCCACGGTCACTTCCTTTTCGTTCTCGCTGACGATCAGGCCATGCTGGGTCTCGCCGTTCCTCAGTTTGATCACGTCGCGCAGGTCGCCGGGGTTGGAGACCGCCGCCGCCCGGACGATTTCCTTGATCTCGTCGCGCTTGTAAGTGACCTTCCCGAACTTCAGCTTTACCACGATCGAGACGTCGTTCTCCTCCACGATGGCGCCTTCCACCACCGTCCCGTCCTTGAGCGTGATCGTATCCGCGTGCGCGCGCGCCGCGGCGAGGCACAGCAGGGCGGCGAAAAGGGCCTTTCGCATGTCGGTCTCCGTGGCGACGTTCAACCTAGGTGAAGGTAGAAGGGGCTGGGCGGTATTTCCATTTTTTCTTCGGAAAATATTCAGAGGCCCGGGCTTCTTGCTATTTTGCAATGTAGTTTGACGCGAGCGGTGTACGAATACTACATTGCAGCCTTAACCTCAATCCGGTCGGTACCCTGCGTGTTTCGCAGGCGCGGCGTTCGCGAGGGAAGTATTTGAGCAAGCGTGAATACCGACTCGGCCCGCGCCTGGAAAGCGGTGCCGTCTCGGGTCCGGTGCTGGGCCAGGACGATTCCACGCCTTCGGCGCGCGGCTGGGTGATGGGCCTCGTCTGCGTGGCGCTGATCGCCTGGCTGCTCCCCTACATCGATCTCGTGATCCGCAGCACGAAGTATTCGATGAACCTGCTGCCGCCGACCTCCATTTTCTTCCTCTTCGGCTTCATTCTTCTCTTCAACATGGGCCTGGCGCAGTTCCGGAAAAGGCTGGCGCTTTCGCGGCAGGACCTGGCGCTGATCTTCGCCATGACCATGCTCATCAACCCGCTCCCGACGTACGGCTTCATGGTCTACATGAGCGTCGAGCAGATGGGCGGGTTCTTTTACGCCACGCCGGAGAACAACTGGGCCACGCTGCTCCACCCGCTGATCCCCGAAGGCCTGGCCCCGCGCGACCCCATCGACCCGAACTCCCTGGACCCGCGGCCGGTGCAGTGGTTCTTTACGGGCGTGCCGCCGGGGCAGGATACCCCGTGGAGCCTGCTCGCGATGCCCTACCTGCGCTGGTGCCTGGCGCTGGTGCTCGTCCTGGGGATGTTCCTGGCGCTCGGCGCGCTCCTGCAGCAGCACTGGAGCCGCCGCGAACGGATTCCGTTCCCGCTCGCGCAGGTGCCCGAGATCATGATGAGCGGCCTGCCGCACGCGGAAGCCGACGGGCAGGAGCCGTTTCTTGCCGATACGGTGGCCTGGCTGGGCATCATGACCACGCTGCTGCTGCATCTGTACAACGGCATGGGGGATTTCTTCCCCGGCATCATCGCGCAGATACCGCTGCGCATCACCCACATCGACGGCACCTACCTGACCGAGACGCCCTTCCGCTACACGCATCCGAATTATTTCATCATCTATCCCAGCGTGATCGGGATCATGTACCTGGTCTCGCTGGAGGTCTCGTTCAGCCTCTGGTTCTTCTACGAAGTCGTCTTCAAGCTCGGCGTCATTATCGCGGTCGCGTGGTTCGGGCTGGGGACCAGCGCCTGGTATTTCGGCGGGACGGAGGGCGCGGCCAGCATCTTTACGGCGCAGGGCGTCGGCGCGTGCTTCATGATGGTGTTCGTGGGCTTTTTCATGGCGCGCGCGGGGATGCTGCAGTCCCTCCGCCAGGCGCTGGGCCTGGAACCCTTCGACGACGAAGCGCACGTCTCGCCGCGCGTGATCTGGCTGATGCTCGTCTCCTGCATGATCGGGTCGGTGGCCTGGCTGATGTGGGCGGGCGTGAGCCTCGGGTGGTCGGTGATCGCCGTCTGCATCCTGCTCTGCTCGGTGACGGGCGTGACCCGGCTGGTCTGCGAAGGCGGCGTCTTCTGGCTGCAGATGTACGGGAACCCCGCGGAACAGCTCGCCTCGGTCTTTACGCCCGTGGGCATGGGCGCGCAGAACTTCCTGCTGCTGAGCATGTGGAGCCGCGTCTTCGCGTTCGACTGGTACCGCAGCAATCCCATGATCAACGTCGTCGGCGCGCTGCATCTCGGATCGCTGACGCGCATGCGCCAGCGCCCGCTTTTTTTAGGACTGGCCGCCGCGCTGGTGCTGACCTTCGGCATCTCGTTCTGGTCGTACTACTCGACCTGCTACAACGCGCCGGGCGGCGCGAAGCCCTTCGGCTGGGCGTACGACGCGCACGCGCAGGGCGAATTCAAGAACCTCGCGAACAAGATGGCGCAGATCAACGCGTGGGAGGAGAAGCAGAAGAAGTTCGCCCTGGAAGGCAAGGAGATTCCCGAGCCGGAAATCCCCACCGTCGCGCGCACCGACGGCATTCGCCTCGGCTGGCTGATCGTGGGCGCGCTGGCGATGGGCGTCTTCCTGTTCCTGCGCACGCGCCTTTTCTGGTGGCCGCACCCGATCGGCTACGTGATGTGGATGGGCACCTGGCCGCTCCACCGCATGTGGTTCTCGTATTTCCTCGGCTGGCTCTTCAAGTTCCTGATCCTGAAGTACGGCGGCCAGCGCACGTACCTCTCGTGGAAACGCTACTTCGTCGGGCTGATCGTGGGCGAGGCCCTTGCCGTGATCCTCTGGACCGGGGTGAAGTGGTACATGAACTCGCCGGAAGGTTATACGATGGAGTACAACTGATAATCCGAGCCCGCAGATGTCGGAACGGTAAGCGTTCACGCCACAGGTAGGAACTCCTCGGACATTGTCATCGGTCGAATGGTTGAGCCCCGCGAAGCGGGGCTTTTTTCGAGCGAAGCGAGTATAGCCCCCGGCTTTAGCCGGGGGAGTGAGCGGCACTTCAAATGGAATACCCCCGTTTACGGGGGTTGCCACAATCCCGCCGGGCCTTCAGGCCGACGGTTCGATGCGCTCCATCAATGGCCGCGTGCACGCGCGCTTCTATTTCCGGGACTATGCGCGCCTCGCTGCGTTTTGTGCGCCATACAATATGGTAGAAAAGTTCTGCGTAATAATTCCGTGCCATGGCTGAAGCCTCCTGCCAAATTGGGAACCCCCGTGAACGGGGGTAGCGCCCGCATACGCGCGCTCACGCCCCCGGCTGAAGCCGGGGGTTATGCTCGCTTCGCTCGAACAAAGCCCCGCTTTGCGGGGCTAACAGCCAGACGAGCTATGCTGGGACGATGAGACCGAGCTTACTGACCGTCTGTAGGTCGCAATCTGGAAGGATAAGAGCGGTTCCTGCCTGGTTCGTCAGCAGCGGAAGAGTTTCTTCGCTGATCCGTCAGCCCCGGAAGAGCTTCTTCGCGAAATCCAGGTTCTTCTTTGCCGATGCCATCATGTCGTCGCCGCCGGGCGTTTCGAGCACGAAGGGGCCCGCATACTGCGCGGCCTCGAGCGCCTTCTTCACTTCCGGCCAGTTGACCTTGCCTTCGCCCAGGTGGCTTCCGCCCGTGTCCTTGATGTGCACGGCGGCGAGGCGCTTGGTGCCGGCGAGCTTGGGGATGTCCTGTTCGGCCAGGTGCCCGCGCCCGGAACCGTTGGCGGTGTCGTAGTAGATGCCCGCGCCGGCCGGCGTGTTCGAAGCGGCGAGGATTTCCAGGCCGTGCTGGACGGAATGCGCGAAGTCGCGCGCGCAGAGTTCGAAGCCGACTTTCGTCTTGGCCTTGCCGATGCGGTCCTTCAGCGAGGTCAGCACCTTCACCCAGCCCTGCTTCTGGTCGTTGTAGTGCAGCGGCGGCTCGCCCTTCCAGTCGGTAAAGGGCACGAGGATGTGCGGGACGCCGTAGGCGTCGCAGGCCAGCATCGTCTCGGCGAGCAGCGCTTCGGCCTGGCCGCGCACGTTCGCGTCGGGGCAGGACGGCGAGAGCTTCCAGAACGCGCCGAGGCAGATGGAGACCAGCTTCACGCCGCTGGCGGCCTCAAGCTCCTTGAGCTTCTTGCGTCCGCTGGTGCTGTAGATGGGGTAGTCGCGCCACGTCGCGGGCACGTCGAGTTCCAGGCATTCGGCGCCGACGGATTTGGCATCGGCGAAAGCTTCCTGCCACGAAGCGCCCAGCGTGTCGTCCCGGATGCCGATCAGGCACTTCTCGATCATGGAGGTTCCTCGCGTGCGCGGCCTCGCGCGCTCCCAGCGCGGCCACGAAGCGTCCACTTTCGCGAAAAGTTCGATTTTGGTCAAGAGGGCGTTAGCGCGGAATTCGAGCACGGGTGCAACGGAACGGCAGGGGATAGGGATCAGGGCACAGGGGGCAGGGCTGGATCGGCTTCGCCGTGCAGCATTTCATTCGTCTGGCTTGAGCTGTTCTCTGCGTGCTCCGCGTCTCCGCGGTGAATAGAGGCGTTAAATGCCGCCGAAGCGGATGTCGGAGGGGAGCAGTTTGCGCGCGAGTTCCTTCAGGTAATCGAGAACCTGGTTGGCGTCGTCCATCTTCAGGACTTCCTGCGCGCCGGACTGGCAGTCGGAGTACTTCAGCGTGCGGATGATGCGCTTGATGCTGGGGATCGAAGGCGGCGCGACGGAGAGTTCGCTGAGGCCCAGGCCCAGGAGCAGGATGGTGTAGACCGGTTCGCCGGCCATTTCGCCGCACATGCCGACGGGCTTGTCGAATTCCAGGCCCGCGTCCACGACGCGCTTGATCAACTGGATCACGGCCGGGTGCGCGGGCGTATACAGGTGCGCGACGTGTTCGTTGCCGCGGTCCACGGCCAGCGTGTACTGGACCAGGTCGTTGGTGCCGATGGAGAGGAAGTCGCATTCGCGCGCCATGGCCTGCGCCTGGAGCGCGGCCGAGGGCACTTCGACCATGATGCCGACGGGGATCTTCTCGTCGAAGGGGACTTTCTTGCCCGCCAGTTCGGCCTTCACTTCCTCGACGACGCCCTTGGCCCAGCGCAGTTCGTCGATGGCGGTGATCATCGGCAGCAGCAGGCGCACTTTGCCCAGGGTGCTCGAGCGCAGGATCGCGCGCACCTGCGTGCGGAAATTCTCCGGGCGCTTCATCGAGAGGCGGATCGAGCGCAGGCCCAGGAACGGGTTCGGCTCGCTGTAGGCCTGGTTGCGGTCGATCTTGTCGGCGCCGAGGTCCAGCGTGCGGACGGTCAGCGGCCGGCCGTTCAGCTTCGATACGCTCTTGCGGTACGCCTCGAAATGGTCGTTCTCGTCCGGCATCACGCCGCTCTTCAGGTACAGGAACTCCGTGCGGAAAAGGCCGACGCCCTGCGCGCCGTGCTGGAGCACGCCGCGGACTTCTTCGGGGAATTCGATGTTGCCGAGGACGTGGATCTCGCGCCCGTCCTGCGTGACGGAGGGCAGGTCCTTGTCCTTGATCAGCGTGGCCTCGAAGGCCTCGAACTCCTGCTGAATCTTGCGGTAGCGCGCGAGCGTGCGCTCGTCGGGGCGCAGGATCACGATCCCGCGGTTGCCGTCGATGATCACGGTCTCGCCGCCCGCGACGTCGGTGGTGATCGTCTCCAGGCCGACGACGGCGGGGATTTCGTGCGCGCGCGCCAGGATCGCCGTATGGCTGGTGCGCCCGCCGACGTCCGTCGCGAACGCGCGGACCTTGGTGCGGTCGAGCGCCGCGGTCTGGGACGGGCCGAGGTCGTGGGCGATCAGGGCCACGGGGCGTTGCAAGTGCCCCAGGTCCTCGCGCTGTTCGCCCAGCAGGTCGTTGAGCAGGCGTTTTTCGAGGTCGAAGATGTCGGAGGCGCGCTGGGCGATCACCGGGCTGTCGCTGGCCGCGATCACTTTGGCCAGGTCGCGCAGGGTCTTGGCGACGGCGTATTCGGCCGAGTAATGGTCCTTGCGAATCTTGTCGAGGATGCGCTGGCGCAGCGAGGGATCGCGCAAAAGCTGCGTCTGGACCGAAAGGATCGCGGCGAAATTCGGCCCGAGTTGCGACTCGGTATCGCCGCGGATCGCGTCGAGCTGGGTGCCGACCTTGGCGCAGGCATCGTCGAAGCGCTTGGCCTCGCTGTCCATCTTCTCCGCGGGCACAAATCGTTCGGGGATACGGACTTCCTCCCCGACGAGCAGAAAGGCCTCGCCGATGTACACGCCGGGGGAGACGGGGATGCCCTTGAGGATCTCCATGGGCGTTGTTTTGTAAGGGCATGGGCACTCGAAGTAAAGCGCTGGCACGAGTTTCCGTGGATTCCGGCCAAACCCGACTTGCAGCCCGGGCGTGCCTCAGGTATCAGGGTTCCGCCCCACGGGGGCCGGGCCGGTCATGCAAGGGACGGGCTCTGAAGGGTGCGTCGCGCAAGGCGATGCAGGCACGTGGATGGTCGGGCCGCCATCTGGCAGCGTCATGCGCTCACCCGGAGGCTCATGCAACCCACGACCATCGAGATCGTCGCGACGTCGTTGTTTGCCATCGCGATCGTCCACACCTTCCTTTGCAGCCGCTTCCTGCACATCTCCCACAAGTTCCCGGAGGACTCGGTCGGGGCGAGCGTCTTCCACCTGCTGGGCGAAGTCGAGGCGGTCTTCGGCTTCTGGGCCGGCGTCCTGGTCATCGTCTTCGCTTTTTTGAACGGCTGGCACGAGGCGATCGAGCACCTGGACCACCAGAACTTCACCGAGCCCGCCTTCGTCTTCGCGATCATGACCGTGGCCGCGACGGCCCCGGTGATCCGCTTCGCGCGCGGCTCGATCTTCGGCCTGGCGAAGCTGATCCCGTTCCACCGCGAGATCGCGATCTACCTGACCTGCCTCGTGGTCGGGCCGCTGCTGGGCAGCTTCATCACCGAACCCGCCGCGATGACGGTGACCGCGATGATCCTGAAGCGCCGCTACTACGACCGCCAGATGAGCGGGCGCTTCATGTACATCACGCTCGCGGTGCTGTTCGTGAACGTCTCCATCGGCGGAACCATGACGCCCTTCGCCGCGCCGCCGGTGCTGATGGTCGCGGGGACCTGGAAGTGGGACATCGGCTTCATGCTCGTGCACTTCGGCTGGAAGTCGGCGCTGGCGGTCGTGATCAACGCCTTCGCGGCCACGATGATCCTGCGCAAGGAATTGAAGTACCTGTCCGAGCCCGAGAACGCGCCCAAGGACCAGCCCATCCCCATCTGGGTGATCGCGGCCCACCTGGTCTTCCTCGCCTTGGTCGTGCTGACCTCGCACCACCCCAAGATCTTCCTGGGCTTCTTCCTCTACTTCCTGGGCCTGACGGCGATCACCAAGCGCTGGCAGGAACCGCTCAAGCTGCGCGAGAGCCTGCTCGTCGGCTTCTTCCTCGCCGGCCTGGTCGTGCTGGGCGGCTTCCAGAAGTGGTGGCTCGACTCGGTCATCCGCTCCCTCGAACCCACGGCGCTCTTCCTGGGCGCGACGGCGCTCACGGCCTTCACCGACAACGCGGCCCTGACATTTCTCGGCTCGCAGGTGGACAACGTCACCGACGCCTTCAAGTACGCGCTGGTGGCCGGCGCGGTGGCCGGCGGCGGCCTGACCGTGATCGCCAACGCCCCGAACCCCGCGGGCTTCTCGATCCTGCAGGAACGCTTCCAGCCCGACGGCATCAGCCCGCTGCGCTTGGCCCTCACCGCCCTCCTGCCCACGCTGGTGGCGATGGCCTGCCTGTGGCTGCTCCCGTAGCCGAAACGGAAACGCAAGGCGCCCCATTGCTCCGGAGGCGAGGACGGCTATAACGGCGGGCGTCCTCCGGCAGGCGGGAAGGGGCGCGGCATGGAACTTACCATCGTCAGCATCGTGGACGAGACGCCCAAGGGCCTGACCACCGGCTTTCGCCTGAAGCTGAACTGCGAGGCCGGCGGCAAGGCGTTCGTGCTCGACCTGCCGATGATGGTGAGCAAAGACGTGCTGGCGCAGAAGGTCCCGCTGCCGGACCTGGCCATCGCCTACCTGAAGAAGAACGGCCTCGAGTCCTTTCCCGATCTCTTCGTCGATACCCGCCGCATCGACCTGGCCGAGCTCGACAAGGCCGTGCCCAGCTTCCCGCTCACGATTCCGCTCGGCGGGATGGACGTGCTGAACCAGAAGGCGCTCGAGAAACTCGCGAAATAATTCCTAACCTGAAAAAGACGCGGGCCGCCGGCTCCTTCGACGCCATCCCGGCGGCCCGCGGAGCTTTTCCGGCAGCTTGCTACCGGCACCCTGCTCCGAGGGTGAAGTAAACCTTAAACACCGGTCACCTCCTTTCGTCGGCGCACCATTGCGCCACGGTCTCTATGTAGAACGCCGCGGGCGCGGTGCTAAACGGCGGCCGCGGAATTGCTCCAGCGTTCGTAGCGCCGGCGGATTTCGCGCACGTGGTAGCAGACGTTCGCCGACGAACAGCCCAGCCGCGCGCCGGCTTCGCGCCAGGTAAGCCCGTCCATCAGGCAGCCCAGGATCGCGCGCTGCGTGCCGCTGAGTTCGCGCGAGAACTCCTGCGAGGAGACGCCGTCGGCCGGGTCGTCGGTGGGCGTCCGCGCCCGGCCGCAATCGTCCAAGACCGGCTCCAGGTCTTCGCCGAGCGCGGTGGCTCGCCGCACGCGCGCGCGTTTCAGGGCGTCGAGCACGCGCCACTTGGCGCGGCGGAGCAGGTACTGGTACGGATCGCCGATGCGCGGATCGGTGGCGCGCAGGCCTTCCAGCAGGCCCAGCCAGGCCTCCTGGATCAGATCGTCGGCGTCTTCGCCGCTGCGTCCGGCGTAATGGCGCGCCATGCGTTCGACGCGCGCGTGCAGCCGGTCCACGGCGGTCTCCGGGCACGGAACGCGCCCGGGCGCTTCGAGAGTGGCAAAGGACATGAGGTCCGTTCTCCGAGTGCGTGACGAAGGTCCACGCGCCGCGCGCGGCGGTCCTTCAACGCATCGGAAACCGGGAGAAGAACTCGGTTAGTTCCGGATCGCGAAAGGAAGCGTGCGCGGCGCAACAGGGTGTTGCATGAGGTAGTCTTCCACGGCGCACCTCCTTTCCTGGGGACGGCGAACGCACAACCGTATCGCAGGCTCTATAGATTGGAACAGGAATCTTGCTAAAGAGAATTTTCACGCGATCAATTTTCATACAACGGCAGCAATGGCAATGGGTTTCACACCCTATCTTCGAAGAAAGGTGAGGCCCTTCCGCAGTATCTTGCGGAGGCACAGGAAAATCATCGGTGCAGGTAGAAGTAGGAAAAGTACGAAGATCACGGCTCGGTGTGGAGGTCCGTAGGAGGGTATCGCAATGCCCGCATAAAGAAGGAGCATGACGCCGAGGACGATGGCCACGCAGTCGGGAAGAATCTGCGCCTCATTCTTGTGTGATTTCAAGAGACAGAAGATGAACGGGACGCCTAGAATCGCCCAGCTAATCAGATAGCTCCACACGGGTCCCATGCTACGTACTTACGGGTCCGGGCTGCGATCTTTAGCCTAAGTGCGTTAGATCACCCAGTTCGCCACTTCCGGCCCCAGGCGCTTGGCCAGCGCCTTGCCTTCGTCGTGGATGCCCGCCGGCAGTTTCGAACCGAACTTGTTGAGGAACTCGTTCAGCCCCGGAATCTCCTCGCGCCACGCGTCGTAATCGACGCTCAGCAGCGCGCGGCCCTTGGCGAAGCCGATGTCCAGGCCTTCCAGGTCCAGGTCCTCGACGGTGGGCATGAAGCCGAGCGCGGTCTCCACGGCCAGCGCCTCGCCCTTGACCCGCCCGATGATCCACTTGAGCACGCGCAGGTTTTCGCCGAAGCCCGGCCAGAGGAAGTTGCCCCCGGCGCTCTTGCGGAACCAGTTGACGTGGAAGATGCGCGGCGGCCTGGGGATCGCCTTGCCCATGTCGAGCCAATGCTGGAAATAGTCGCCCATGTTGTAGCCGCAGAACGGCAGCATGGCCATGGGGTCGCGGCGCACCACGCCCACCGCGCCGGCGGCGGCCGCCGTGGTCTCGCTGGTCATCGAGGCGCCCATGAAGGTCCCGTGCTGCCAGTTGAACCCTTCGTAGACCAGCGGCCCGACGCGGCTGCGCCGGCCGCCGAAGATGATGGCCGAGATCGGCACGCCTTTCGGGTCTTCCCAGTGTTTGCTGACGATCGGGCACTGCCGCGCGGGCGCGGTAAAGCGCGCGTTGGGATGCGCGGCCTTCTGTCCCGAGGCCGGATCGTACGGGCGCCCCTGCCAGTCGAGGGTGCCCGGGGGCGCGGGGCCATCCATGCCTTCCCACCACGGCTCGTTCGAGGGCGTCAGCGCCACGTTGGTGAAGATCGTGTTGCGCTCGAGCGAGCGCATCGCGTTGGGGTTCGAATGCGTGTTCGTGCCCGGCGCGACGCCGAAGAACCCGGCCTCGGGGTTGATCGCCCAAAGGCGGCCGTCTTCGCCCACGCGCAGCCACGCGATGTCGTCGCCGACGGTCCAGATCTTGTAGCCCGGCAGCGAGGCCGGCGGGACGAGCATCGCCAGGTTGGTCTTGCCGCACGCGCTGGGAAAGGCCGCCGCGACGTACGTCACCTCGCCCTGGGGGTCTTCGACGCCCATGATGAGCATGTGCTCGGCCATCCAGCCTTCGCGGCGCGCGAGCACGCTCGCCAGGCGCAGCGCGAAGCACTTCTTGCCCAGCAGCGCGTTGCCGCCGTAGCCCGAGCCCACGCTCCAAATCAGGTTCTCGTCGGGGAAGTGCAGGATGAAGCGGCGGTCGGGGTTCAAATCCGCGGTCGAATGCATCCCCGGGACGAAGTCGCCGCCGGAGCCGAGGTGTTCCAGCGCGACGGCGCCCATGCGCGTCATGATGCGCATGTTGGCGACGACGTACGGCGAATCGGTGATCTCGACGCCGACCTTCGCGAAGGGCGAGGCGGCCGGGCCCATCAGGTAAGGCACGACGTACATCGTTCGGCCGCGCATGCTGCCTTCAAAGATCGGCCGGACCTTGTCTTTCGCTTCCGCGGGCGCCATCCAGTTGTTGGTGGGGCCGGCGTCTTCCTTTTTGGACGAACAAATGAAGGTGCAACCCTCGACGCGCGCAACGTCGTTCGGAACGGATCGGTGGAGGTAACAATGGGGATACGATTTCGGGTTGAGCGGCAGCAGGGTCTTCGAATCGAGCATCTCGCGGACCATGCGCTCGTGTTCGGCCTCCGATCCGTCGCACCAGACGACGCGCTCGGGTTTGAGCAGGCGCTCGCATTCTTTGACCCACGAATTTAGTGCAGCGTGCTGAACCATGAACACCTCGCGATACGTGCCGTTGAAGCCCGAACGAGTTGGCGCGCCCAGATAGAGTTGTCGCAAATTTCCGGCCAGATGCAAAGCACTTGGCTCTCGGCATGCCGCAGGAAATGCGGCGTCAGACGGGGCGGGCGGGCTCGTTCGGTTCGACGATCTCCCACTGGATCGGCAGGTCCTTCAGCCAGGCCGCGGCATAATGCAGCGCCTGCTTGTACAGGTAGCGGTCCCACTGCTGGTTCATGCGCTGGTAGTTGCGCAGCACGCGTTCGTAGCCCGCGAGCGGCTTGGCGCCGCCGAGCGCGGCCAGCAGCTTCTCGCGAATCTCGGGGTCGCCGCAGTCCTTCGCGAAGTAACGCATCCACTCCGTCATCTGCTCTTCGCTCGCGGGCGGAATCCGCTGCAGCGGTTCGGCCTCGTTGATCGGCGCCGGGGCCGGTTCGAACGGGGCGGGGGCGGGCGTGGACGCCTTGGGCGCGGGGCTTCCGCCCTTGGGCGCAAAGGGATCGGCCTTCAGCGGTGCGCCGTCCTTTTTCTCGCCGAAAAGTTCCGCGAGTTTCTTCGTGGCGCTCTCCTTGCGGTAGCCGCCGTCGCCGAACGGATCGAGCTTCTTTCCGCCGTCGCGCTTCCAGAAGCCGCCTTCGAAGTCGTTCTTCTTGGGGCCGTCGTCCTTGAAGAGGTCCGGTTTTTTCCCGGCGGCCACCGGCGGCGGTCCGAACGGCGCGTCGCCTTTGCGTTCGTTGATGTCGTGGCCGAAGGCCGGGAGCGGTTTGACCGAGGGCCCGCGCGGGACGTCCTTGACCTGGTCGGGCGAGAGCGTCTGCGAGCGCACCTCGCCGGTGCGCAGGTCCAGGTAATAGCCCATCAGCTTGTAATCGTGCGATACGACGGCTCGAAAGAGCGCGTCGGCGTCGATCTTCAGCGCGGCCATCGTGCGGGCTCCCTCCGCCTGAACTGGCCTTCGATTATAGCGAAAAGCCGTGCGCCGCCATCGGGTTATTGGCCTCGGAAAGGCTGTCCCGGACGCGCCGCCGGGCACGTCCTACAAGCAACCTGGAGGACCCGATCCGATGAAGATCCGTGCGTATGGTGCAATGCTCGCGGTGCTCGCCCTGACGGCGGGCCTGCGGGCCGAGGAGCCTTCCACGCCCGCGAACGCGCCGGCGTCCGAACCAGCCTCCGGCGGCGGCTGGCTGAAGCTCTCGCGCACGATCCACGTCGATCCGGAGCACCAGGTCGCGCTGCTCTTCTACGGCGAGAAAATGAAGATCGATTCCGTCTACAAGGTCGATCTGGCCGAACGCAAGGCCGTCAAACTCTGCGATCTGCCCGCCGATGCCGTCGTTCGCTTTCCCAATTACGACGCGGCGCCTCGCTACGCCGCGCTGACCGCCGACGGCAAGACGATCCTGTTCGACAAGGAGACCCGCGAAGACCCGGCGTGCCTGCCGGACGGCCGCACCTGCATCTCCAGCAACGCGGGCACGGGCCAGAAGGCGATCGTGGCCATGCGGCGTTCGATCTACGCCCTGCCGGCCGAAGGCGGCCAGGCCAAGGCCATCGCCCGCAACGGGGATTTCAACGAGTGGCGCTACGACGCCGCGGCCGGCCGGGTGATCGCGGTGGCCTGCGAGAACGGCCAGATGGGCCTGGTGGTGCTGAAGCCCGACGGCGTCCGCGAGGAACTCGTGGGTTTCCGGCGCAACGAGCCCACCGGCGAGTTCACCCTGAAAGGCCAGAAGATTCCCCACGGCGGCTGCATGGAGTCCAACCCCGTGGCGCTGGGCGCGCGGATGTTCACCTGCGTCATGCATGAAGTGTACGCCTATACGAAGGGCGCGGGCTCGGTGGAGAAGTACAAGCCGGTCGGGGACGATCGGCTGGCGGGCATGGCCCCCGCGCCCGGCGGCAAGGATCTGATCCTGCTTTCGCGCTCGCCGCAGGGCGTCTGCCAGCTCCTGGTCTGGACGCCCGGGCCCGCTCCGGCGCGGCCGCTGGGCGCGCCGTTCGCGCTCAACACGGCCGACGGGAACCAGGTCTCGGCTTCGTCCGACGGCTCGGCCCTCTGGACGGTCAGCGAGAACCGCGCCAACCCGGCCGCGCCCGTCTACCAGGTTCAGCAGGTGGACCCGAAGACGGGGCGCTTCAAGGAATTCACGACCTCGGCGCAGATCGAAGACCTGGTCGCCAAGGCCCGCAAGGAAGCCAAGAAGTAGCCGCTTACTCCATCGTCAGCACGACGCGGAAGCGCGCCTTGCCGCTCATCATGCGCTCGTACGCCTCGGCCGCGCGCTCCAGCGGATAGACCTCGTTCATCGAACGCACGCCCGTGCGCGCGCTGAAGACCAGGGTGTCCTCGCTGTCGATGGCCGTGCCGGAGTACCAGCCCGTCACCGCGCGCCGCCCGCTGAGCAGGAAGATCGGGTTCACCTCCAGGCTCGTCGTCGCGCCGATCAGCATGAAGTTGCCGTTCACCCCCAGGCCGCCCAGCGCCGCCTTCATCGCGTCGCCCGCCGTCACGGTCGCGACGACCGCCTTCGCGCCGCCCATGCGGGTCAGTTCCTCCGCGGGGTCCTGCGCCTGGCTGTCGATGTAGTGCCACGCGCCGAGCTGCTTCGCGAGCGGTTCCTTGTCCTTGCCGCGCGCGATCGCGACGGTCTTGAAGCCCATCTTCGCCGCGTACTGCACGCCCAGGTGCCCCAGGCCGCCGATGCCCAGCACGGCCACGAGGTCGCCCGGCCGCGCGCCGCTGTTGCGCAGCGCGTTGAAGGTCGTGATCCCCGCGCACATCAGCGGCGAAGCCTCCGCAGGCGAGAGTTCCCCCGGCACCAGCGCCAGCGCGGAGGCCGGCGCGATCATGTATTCGCCGTAGCCGCCGTCGAAGGTGAGCCCCGTGACCTGCCCGGTCTCGCAGGCGAAAAAATCGCCCCGCCGGCAGTGGCCGCAGACCCCGCACATCCCGCCGTGCCAGCCCGCGCCGACGCGCTGCCCCGGCCGCCAGGCGGTGACGCCCGGGCCGGCCACGTCCACGACGCCGACGACTTCGTGGCCGGGCACGCGCGGGTAAACGATGTTGGGGAAGAGCCCTTCCTTCACGATCGAGTCGCTGTGGCAGATGCCGCAGGACTGGACCTTCACCCGCACCTGCCCCGGGCCGGGCTCGGGGATGGGGCGTTCCACAAGTTCGAGGGGACCGCCGGCCTTCGCAACCTGCACGACACGCATCGTGGACATGTTCTTCTCCGCATGTGGTTGGCACCCGCCGGGAGCCTAGGCCCGCCCGCGGTTGGATCAAGCTCTCTACGCCAGACCGGTTAGGTTTTCATGGCCCCCGCGCGAATTCCCCTCCCGCACTTCGCCCTTGGCGTCGGCCTGTGCCCTTTAAGGAGAGGGCGGCGAAGCCGCACCACCCCTGTTCCCTGACCCCTGAATCCTGACCCCTGCCGTTAAAAAACCGCCGCCCGCGCGAAGGCGGGCGGCGGCAGAGCCATCGAACGACCGGCGCGAGCTACGCGACGGTCTTGTGCGGATCGATGATGAACTTCTTCGCGGCGCCCTTGTCGAAGTCCAGGTAACCCTTCGGGGCCTCGTCGAGCGAGATCATCTGCACGTTCACGGCCTTGGCGATCTGAATCTTGTCGTGCAGGATCGCCATCATCAGGTTGCGGTTGTACTTCATCACCGGGCACTGGCCGGTGGTGAAGCAGCAGCTCTTGGCCCAGCCCAGGCCGATGCGGATGGACAGGCTGCCGACCTTGGCGGGTTCGTCCACCGCGCCCGGGTCGCCGGTCACGTACAGGCCGGGGATGCCGATGTTGCCGCCGGCGCGGACAACCGTCATCACCGTGTTCAGCACCGTCGCGGGCGCTTCCTTGGCCGCGTCCTTGCCGTGGCCGCGCGCTTCGAAGCCCACGCAGTCCACCGCGCAGTCCACTTCGGGGATGCCCAGGATCTGTTCGATCTGGTCCGAAACCGAGGCGCTCTTGCTCACGTCCACCGTCTCGCAGCCGAACTTCTTGGCTTGCTTCAGGCGGTCGGCGTTCAGGTCGCCCACGATCACCACCGACGCGCCCAGCAACTGCGCCGAGGCCGCGCACGCCAGGCCGACGGGGCCCGCGCCCGCGATGTACACCGTGCTGCCGGGGCCCACGCCCGCGCTGTACGCGCCGTGGAAACCGGTGGGGAAGATGTCGCTCAGCAGCGCCAGGTCCTTGATCTTCTCCATCACCACGCCCTTTTCCGGCAGGCCCTTGTCGGCCTTTCCGGACCCGGCGAGCTTGAGCAGGTTGAAGTCGGCGTAGGGCACCATGACGTACTCGGCCTGCCCGCCGACCCAGCCGCCCATGTCCACGTAGCCGTACGCGGCGCCGGGGCGCGCGGGGTTCACGTTCAGACAGATGCCGGTCTTGCCTTCCTTGCAGTTGCGGCAGCGCCCGCAGGCGATGTTGAAGGGCACGCTGACGATGTCGCCCTTCTTGATGTACTCCACGTCGCGCCCGGCTTCGAGCACCTCGCCGGTGATCTCGTGCCCGAGGATCAGGCCGGACGGCGCGGTGGTGCGGCCGCGGACCATGTGCTGGTCGCTGCCGCAGATGTTCGTGCAGACGACCTTGAGAATGACGCCGTGCTCGCACTTCCGCTTCTGTTCCTTCAGTTCCAGCTTGGGAAAGTCGATGGACTGAATCTCGACCTTGCCCGGCCCCACGTACGCAACGCCACGATTCGATGGCATGGTTCACCCCTCCCTAGGTTGGTGGTTGGAACGAATGCTCTCAAATAATCCCGAAGGCCCGCGCGGAGTATCGCCCCGTACAAGTTTCAGTCAACCGCTTTCAGCTATCGGGAATACGTTATCACTAAGCCTGCCGGCCTGCGTCCGCGGCCAGCCGCCGCGCCGCGACGCGCGCGACCGTGTGCCACCACCAGCCGAAGATCATCAGCCCCAGGCCCGCGAGCCAGACCTGCCAATCGACCCAGAAGGCCAGGAAAAGGCACGAGCCCAACCCGCACCAGGCCAGCGCGCGCGGGTAGAGGCGTTTTTCCGGCGGCATGCGCAGGGCGCAGAGGTTCGTCAGCGCGGAGTAGATCAGCACGGTGAAGGCGCTGAAGGACCACGTGGTCCGCAGGTTGCCGATGCAGACCAGCCCCAGCACGATCACGCCGACCACGAGCACCGCGACGTGCGGGGTGGCGTGGCGTTCGTGCACCTTCGCCAGGGCCGAAGGCATGTCCCGGCGGCGTCCCATGGCCAGGAGCACGCGCGAGAGCCCCAGGATCAGGTTGAGGAGCACGCCGAGCATCGCGGTCATCGCGCCGACGGCCACCAGCGCGGGCAGCCAGCCGCTGCCCAGGCCGTGGGCCACGGCCTCGAGCGGCGCGCCCTGGTCGATGACGGCCTGCGCGAGGGGCCGCGCGCCCGCGGCTCCGATGCCCGCGGCGCCCACGGCCATATAAAGGAGCGAGGAGACAATCACCGTAACGACGATCGCGCGCGGGATCGTGCGGCGCGGCTCGTGGACTTCTTCGCCCAGCGTGGCGATGCGCCCGTAGCCGGTGAAGGCGACGAACATCAGCGCGGTGGCCTGCAGGAACCCGCCGAGGTTCCCGCCGGGGGTATCGGGCCAGGCATCGAAGAAGGGCGTCCAGGGCGCCGCGCCGGCCTTGAGCACCGCGGGCAGCGCGCAGAGCACCAGCGCGGCGAGCGCCAGCAGCGTCACCGAAACGATGGCCGTGTTGAGCGCGTTCGAGCGCTTGATGCCGAAGAAGACGACGGCGGTGAAGGCCGCCGCGGTGCCGAGCGCCAGCGGGACGCGCAGGCTTTCTCCCAGGCCCGCCGTGGAGAGAAAGTACCCCGCGAAGCCCAGCGCCGCCGTGGCCGCCGAGGCCGACTTGGCGCAGAGGAACATCCAGCCGGCGGTGAACCCGAGGCTTGGGCGGAGGTACAGGTAGCCGTACTCGTACGTCCCGCCGCTGACGGGATGGCTGGCGGCCAGTTGCGCGCTGCTGAGCGCGTTGCAGGTGGCGACGAAGGCCGCGAGCGCGATGGCGAGCACCACCGCGGGCCCCGCCGAACCGGCCGCGATCCCGATGCTCACGAAGACGCCCGTGCCCACGATGGAGCCGAGCCCCATCATGGTGGCGCCGAAGAGGCCCAGTTCGCGGCGCAGGGTTGCAGGCGGTTCGGCCATGGTGCTCCGACAGGTCGAAAGGCGGTGGCTGGTCGGTGGCCATATTAGGCTGCGAACCACGCTTCGGAAGCGCAGATTCGGAGCCGAATTCTGGATGCAACTGCATGGTTAGATACGTGTTACGGAACGCTTGCGGGGCGGGCAAAGTTGTCGCTTGACCCCGCACGGGGGCTCGGTCATTCTAGGCGGCAGTGTTGTCCCAACCTTAGAAAAACCCATCGGTTGCCTCGGCTCCGGCCTTCCGCCGGCGCGTTTTCGGCGGCCCATGTGTACGAAGAGTGGTGGGATTGGCAGGTTTTCTCAGCAGAGCGGTTGCTAGACCGCGCACGGTACAAGGAGAAGAAGCATGGCGCAGGAACGCAGTGGTGCGGTGACGTTCAAGGGCGGCCCGTTGACCCTGGTCGGCCCGGAAATCAAGGTCGGCGACGCCGCGCCGGACTTCAAGGTGATCGACGGCGGCCTCGCCGAAGTGACGCTGAAGAGCTCCGCGGGCAAGGTCCGTCTGATTTCGGTCGTCCCCTCGCTCGATACGCCCGTCTGCGACGCGCAGACCCGCAAGTTCAACGAAGCGGCCGCGAATCTGCCCGGCAAGGTGGCGGTGCTGACCCTCAGCCTCGACCTGCCGTTCGCGCAGAAGCGCTTCTGCACGACCGCCGGCATCGACAAGCTTCAGGTGCTGAGCGACCACCGCTCGAAGTCCTTCGGCGAAGCGTACGGCGTGCTGATCAAGGAACTGCAGATCCACTCGCGCGCGATCTTCGTCGTCGGCGCGGACGACAAGGTCAAGTACGTGGAGTACGTCAAGGAAGTCACCGAACATCCCAACTACGAAAAGGCGCTCAACGCCGCCAAGACCGCCGCGAACTGAGTTTCGCAGCCGTCCGATCCAGGGCCACAGGCCGCCGCGCGCTGCGCGTGCGGCCTGTGTTCTTTTGCGCACCTGACCTTTGCCGCGGAACCACGGTGTATACCGTAGGATGCCTCGGCTTTTCCCGGCGCGTTGCTGCGCCTTGATGCTCGCCCTTGGTCTGCTGTCCGCCGGCGCGCGCGGCGGCGAGGAACCCGCCCCGATGGACCCCGAGACGCGTAAGGCGCTGGAGACGGTCAAGGCGCGGATGCTGGCCGGACTCCTGGAGTCCCCGCCGTCCGCCGAGCGCGCCCGCGAGGCGCGCGCCTCGCTCCAGGCCGGCGGGCTCTGGAAAGACATCGATTACGCGAGCAAAGATCCGGCCCGCTGGCGCGCCGCCGAGCACCTTTCGCGCGTGCGAACGCTGGCGCTGGCCGCGCGCCATCCCGATTCCCCGCTGAAGGGCGACGCCGAGACCCTGGCCGCCGCGCGCACGGCCTTCGCGGCCTGGTTCGAGAAAGACCCGCAGAGTTCCAATTGGTGGTGGAACCAGATCGGCGCGCCGCGCAGCGTCTACGAGATTCACCTGCTGCTCGAGGAGGCCCTGGACGAGAAGACGCGCAACGCCAGCTTCGAGGTCCAGAAGCGCGCCAAGCTGGGCATGACCGGCGCGAACCTGATCTGGGTCGCGAACATCACGCTCGCGCGGGGCTGCCTGAGCGGCGACGCGGCGGTGGTCCGCGCGGCCGTGGACGCGATCGCCAAGGAGATTCGCATCTCCTCGGGCGAGGGCGTGCAAATCGATTACAGCTTTCACCAGCACGGCGCGCAGCTCTACAACGGCGGCTACGGCCTGGCGTACGTGGGCGACGGCGCGCGCATCGCCGCGTTGATTGCGGGCACGCCTTTCGCCTTCTCCAAGGAAAAGATCGAGCTGCTCAGCCGCTACATGCTCGAAGGCCAGCAGTGGATGACGCGCGGCGCGAACTTCGACTACAGCGCCATCGGCCGCGAACTCGTCCGCCCGGGCCACAGCGCGAAGGCCCTCCTGGCCACCTGCCGGCACCTGGCCTCGCTGGAGACGCCCGACAAGCCCGCCTTTCTCGCCTTCGCCGACCGCATGGAAGGCAAGCCCGGCGCGGCGGCGCTCGAAGGCAACCGGCTCTTCTGGCGTTCGGATTACATGACGCACCCGCGCAAGGACTGGTACGCCTCGGTGCGGGCGGCCTCGGCGCGCCTGATCGGCACCGAACTGGTCAACGGCGAGAACCAGCTCGGCGGGCATCTCTTCGAGGGCGTCTTTTACCTGATGCGCTCGGGCGAGGAGTACCGCGACATCTTTCCCGTCTGGGACTGGGCCAGCTTGCCCGGCGTGACCGCCGACCACGGCCTGGCGCCCGCCATCAAGCAGAAGAACATCGGGACGCCGTTCGCCGGCGGAGCCAGCGACGGGCGCAGCGGCGCCTTTGGACTCATGCAGAAGTCCGGCGAACTGGCCGCGCGCAAGGCCTGGTTCTTCTTCGACGACGCCGTGGCCTGCCTGGGCGCGGGGATCACGCAGGGCAAACCCGCGGGCGAGATTCGCACGACCGTGAACCAGTGCCTGGCCCAGGGCGAAGCGGCCTGCAACGGCAAGGCGCTGACCGGCGAAGCGCAGGACGTCCAAGGTCCCGCGTGGGTCTTCCACGACGGCGTCGCGTACGTCTTTCCGCAGGCGTGCGACCTGAGCGTGCGCTGCGGCGATCGGAAAGGCGATTGGAAGCGCATCAGCACGTCGCTCGGCGCAGACCCGGTGACCAAGAAGGTCTTCCTGCTGGCCCTGCGCCACGGCAAGGAACCCAAGGACGCCGGCTACGCGTACTTCGTCGCGCCGGGCCTCGATGCCGCCGCGGCCGCGCGCTTCGCCGAAAAGCCCGGGATCGAGGCTCTTTCCACCACGCCCGCCTGCCTGGCCGTGCGCCACGCAGGCCAGAAGCTGATCCAGGCCGTCTTTTTCGAGAAGGGCAGCCTCAAGGCCGGCGCGCTGACCCTGAGCGTGGACCGCCCCTGCGCGCTGCTCTGCCAGGAAGCCGAAGGCGGCTGGCAGGTCACGGGCGGGAGTCCCGCGCACGAGACCGGCGCGCTGAAGGTCCGCTTCGAACAAGAAGGAAAATCCGCCGAGGCCACGCTGGACCTGCCCACGGGCGACAAGGCCGGCAGCAGCGTGCGCGCCAAGCTGAACTTCTAACGCCGCAGGCAGACGTTTTGGTAAAGGCCACCTTCCGTAGTTCGTGCCGTGCTTGGCGTCTTAGCGTCTTGGCGCGAAACCTGCCGTTTACTTCAGCAACCCCAAAACCTGCTCGCGCGCCTGGTCCCACGCGGCCTCGTCGTAGCTCCACATCGGCTGCTTGGGATCGTAGGCGTCGGGGGCCCAGGTGCGGCGGCCGAGGCAGGTGTAGACCTTCTCGACGATCGCCTGCACCTTCGCGCGCCCGGCCTTCGCTTCGGCCATGCGCAGGAGTTCCCATTCTTCCAGGCCTTCGCGCTGCATCTTCAGGCGCCGCGAGACCACGGGGCCTTCGAGGTCCTTGACCTGCACCCACGCCGGCGCGCCGGCGAGCGAGAAGTCGCCGGGGTAGATCAACTGCCCGTCGCCGGGCGGGAAGCGTTCGTTGAGCGTCCATTTCGGCTCGTAGAGCAGATCCCAGTACAGGTGCCCGCCGGCCTTTTCGTACCAGTAGCCCCAGCCGAGCACGCGCGGCTCGAAGCCCATGTTGGCGGTGTGAACGTCGAAGGTGGGGAAGGGGAAGCCCTGCGCGTTGCTGACGTAGAACCAGAGCTGCTGGCCCTCGGCGCGGCGCTTGTCCCAGGCCTCGCGCCCGCCCGGCGGATTGATCTGCATGTACCACGGCCCGTAAATCTTCAGCGCGCGAACGTGATGGGTGAGCAGCGCGTCGAGGCCCGTGCCTTCGGTGTTCAGCGTGCAGAGCAGTTTGCCTTTCCATTCGGGCAGCGCGTCGAGCACCAGCTTGGCGACGGCCTCGGCGGCCTTGATCTCTTCGCCGCTCGGTTCGTCCTTCAGGTACAGGTAGCTCTTCTCGAAGAGTTTCTTCTCCTTCAGGTGCGCGGTGATCTTCTTCAGGTTCTCGACGATCTGCGTGGCCCGAGCCGGCGCGGGCGGGCGGCTGTCCCACAGGTAGACGCAGGCGAAGCCGCGCCCGCCGGGGTTCAGCTTGTCGAGAAACTCGAACCCGAAGCCCGAATTGAACGCGAAGTCCTCGTAGTGGTAATTGAACGGCTGGACGCGGTGCGCGAGCGCTTCCTCGACGTAGGCGTCCATGTGCTCCTTCACGTGCGGATGGAAGCGCAGGTCGAAGAGCGACGGCAGCGTCGCGTCGGCGGGAATCTCGAGGTTCAGCACGGTGATCTTGACGGGCACGGTCCGGTTCACGCCCTCGCCCTTCAGCGCGATGGCGCCCTCGTACGTGCCGGGCTTGGCGCCCGCGGGGAGGAAGATGTCCACCCAGAAGGCGGCGGTGCGGTCCTTCTCGAGCGCGATCGCGTTGGCGACCGAGGTCCCGTCGCGCTTGACCAGCGGGACGAGCGCGTCGGGGTAGGCGCCCATGCGTCGGATGCGCCGCGGGTCTTTCTGCTCGTCCACCTTATCGCCGTGCGTCACGGAGATATCCGCGGCGCGGAAGAGCCGCACGTGCTCCTTGGCGATCTCGCCCGCCGGGCCTTTCAGCGCGGTCCATTCGAAATGCAGGGGGCCATTAAGGGACTCGGCGGCCCGCAGCGCGAGCTGCGCGCAGACGTACTCGTTGCGCACGCCGGTGCGTTCGATGGCTCCGCCGCCCCCGGGCACGCGGTCGGGCAGGATCATCGTGCCGGGCGACTCGACCCAAAGCGCGGGCTCGGCCGCGTGCGCGTGTTGAAGTATGAACAGGACGACGAGGACGGACAGAATGCCGGTGCGCATGAAGACCCTCCAGGCAGGTTCATCGCATAGCTGCCGCCGAAGGCCCGCAGCTTCCCGAAACCCCGGATTCGAGGTACATCTCCTGGGAAGATGGCCGAATCGAGCAAGCTCAACCGAGTGAGCCGCGCCAAGGGTGGGTCCGACGTCCCGCGAAATTACCCAACATCTTTTCTCGCATTGCGTTATGTTGCAGTTCCGTAAAGGGCGATCACGACGTACAAGCGGGGACTCATGCGCACTCGTGCCGCATTCCGTACTTTCACAGGTCCTTTTGGCGGCCAGCCTTGCGAGGTCACGCGAGGTTAGGATATAGTTGTCTTACGTGCCAACATGGGAGTTCGTGCGGTGACCCATCTCGAGGAGATCATTCGTTCCGAGACCGAGCTCGTCGTCCTCGACGACGCGCCGGCGTGGCGCGAATTCCACGAGCGCGTGCTGCGCCGCGCGGGCTTCGGGCTGGTGAACTCCTATCCCGCGCAGCCCTCGCTCCTCTTCGATCACTTGAACAACGCGCGCGGGCGCAAGGCCGACCTCGTGGTCTTCGGCGTGCAGCCGAACTCCGAATTCAGTTGGGAAAACCTGCGCCTGATCCGCGGCTTCTTCCAAGGCCCGGTGCTCGCCACGATGGAACGGATGGACGCCGACGCGCGCGCGCGCATCCTGGATCTGGGCGTCCACGACTTCGTCTCGGTAGGCGACTGCGGCGAGGAAGGGCTGGAGCTTAAGGTCGAGACCGCGATCACGGCCTACCGCATCAACACCCTCATCGACGAGAACGACCAGCGCACGCAGCGCATCTTCCTGAACATCATGACCGTGATGGTCAAGATTCTGGAGAACAAGGACCCGTACACGCGCTTCCACAGCCACTCGGTGGCGATCTGGTCGCGCATGATCGGGCGGCGCCGCGGGCTGACGGAGGAAGATTTGATTCGCCTGGGGCTCGCGGCGGTCTTCCACGACTTCGGGAAGATCGGCATCCCCGAAGAGATTCTCAACAAGCCGTCGCGCCTGACGGACGAAGAGTTTGCGATCATGAAGCAGCATCCCACGATCGCGCGCGACCTGCTCTCGTCGCTGGACCTGATGCACGACCTGCTTCCCGCGATCACGCACCATCACGAACGCTGGGACGGCCGAGGCTATCCCGCGGGGTTGAAGTCCGACCAGATTCCGCTGTGGGGGCGCATCATCTGCATCGCCGACGCGTACGACACGATGGCCAGCCGCCGCACCTACAAGGAACCGATGCCGCCCGAACGCGTCCTCGAGGAACTGCATAAGGGCCGCGGCACGCAGTTCGACCCGGAACTCGTCGATATTCTGGTCCAGATTCTGGCCGAAAAAGCCGCCGAATCCGCCGAGAAGGAAAAGAACGGAAACGGCAATGGCAACGGGAACCACCACGCGCTGAGCGACGGCAACGGCAACCAGCCCGCGCCGAACCCGCACCTGGCGTAGCCCCTCCCACGTAAGACGATGGACTTGCGCGCGCCGCCCGGCCGCGCGAAGGTAGACGCATGGCCCTTTCCGCGCCTCGACCGCTGCCCACGCCGCCGCCCGCCGCGCGCCGCGAAATCCTGGGCCGTCTGATCCTTGCCCTGGCCTTCATCGCCGTCGCGTACGGATTGATGGCCCCGCCCTGGATGGTAGGCGACGCGAACTCCGGCCCGGAACTGGCCATCATCCCGCGTCTGGGCGCGTTTCTGCTTACGGCCTTCGTCGCGGGCCTGATTCAAGGAGCGCGGACGCGCAACCTTTTGCTCTTTTTCGGCGCGGTGGCGGCCTCGGTCGCGGCGCTGCTGCTCCTGCCGGACCCCGTCGCGACGAACCTGAAGCTGCACGGCAAGCCCTGGACCGGTTCGGCGCAGGACCTGGGGCTTCTTCAGGCTTCGCTGCTGGCCGCGGCCCTGTGGGGAACGCTCTTTGCGCGCGGGCTGACCAAGCCGAGCCACCTGCTGATGGTGGTGCTCTGCGCCTCGGCCGGCGACGCCTGGCTGAACCTGATGCGCGTGCCCGATACCGTCTCCGCCGGCCACCCGCTCAAGCTGCTGCGCCTGGCCTGGCCGCCCGCGGTCGCGCAGGCCTCGTACGCGCCCACCTTCACCGACCTGATGTTCCTCTCGCTGTACCTCGAAGCCGGGCGGCGCTTCCGCTTCCACGGGCCCTCGATCCTCTTCGGCGCCGTGGCGGGCTACGCGGTGGCGACGCTGCTCTCGCTGGTGACGCTGCGCGTGATGCTCGCGCTGCCTTTGGTGAGCCTGGGCGTGCTGATGGGCGCGTGGCCCGACTTCCGCTGTACCGGGCGGGAGGTCGTGGGCGCCTTCGTGGCCGCGGTGATGCTCTTCGTGGTGCTGCTGGGGCTCCACCATTTACGGCTCTCGCTGCACCCGCAGCCGACGCCGCGGCCGGAACCGCGGAACATCAACCGCGTGGCGGAAGCGCCGCATGCCCGGCCCCGGGCAACAAAAAAGCCGGTGGGTTCGCCACCGGCTCTTTCGGTCGAATGGATTCCGCCGCTTACGGCATGATCGCGCGCTTGGTGGCCGCGGCGGCCGGCTTGGCAGTGCTCATCGGGACGGGGCGCGTGTCCGCGGCCACTTCCTTGCCGTTGTTCATGCTCGCGCGGAAACCGGCCATGTTGAAGAGGCGTCCGGGGCACTGCGTGTCTTTGCCGGGCACGTGGTCGTGGCCGATGATGCTCGCGGCCGGGATGCCCGTCTTCGACTGCAGGAAGCGGACCAGGTTGCGCAGGCTTTCCATCTGCTTGGCCGTGGGGCGTTCGAACTCGAAGTTGCCCACCAGGCAGATGCCGATGCCGTGTTCGTTGTAGTCGATGTTGCCGGCGTGCGCGCCGCGGAGCTGCTGCGACCAGCGGTAGCCGACTTCCACCTGGCCGTCGCCCGAACCCTGCCCGTTGCCGATCACGAAATCGTAGCCGAGGCCGTCCCAGCCGCGGGCCTTGTGCGCGCGGTCGAAGCTCGCGGCGGAGCCGGTCGGGCTGGCCGAGTGGTGGATCACGATGTACCTCCAGTCGCGGGCCAGCTTCACGTCCCAGCCGGCGCCCACGGCCACGGGGCCGGCGTGCGCCACGGGCGCGTTGTCCTTCGGCGCCGGGACGCTGGCGGGGTTAAAGGTCACGTTTTTGGGGATCGCGAAGCATTCTTCCATGTCTTCCTGGCTGCGCGGGCCGACGAGCGTGATCGGCTCCACGGCCGGGCGGCGGGCTTCGGCCTGCGCGGGCGCCACGTTCTCGGCGGGGATCGCCGCGCTTTCCTTGTTGCCCGAACGGCAGCCGCTCAGGATGAAAAAGGCCGCCACGCCGGCGGAAAACCCGCCGCGCCGCAGCCAGCTTCGCTTGTTGTGGTTGTGGTTCATGGACCGCCCCCTTTGCGCCGCCTGTTGGGATCGCAGGGGCGCAAAGGCGACGGCCGATGCGCTCAGGCGATCTTGTTGACCAGCTTGCCCAGCCCCTGCACTTCCAGTTCCACTGTGTCGCCGCGCTTAAGCAGCTTCGGCGGCTTGAAGAAGACCCCGACCCCCGAAGGTGTGCCCGTCGCGATGACGTCGCCCGGCTGGAGCGTGATGCCGCGGGTGATGTACTCCACCAGCTTCGGAATCGGATGAATCAGTTTGTTCGTGTTCGAATGCTGCCGCACCTCGCCGTTCACCTTGCACGAAAGGTTCAGGCTTCCGGCCTCGCCCGCCTCGTCGGGGGTGACCAGCGCCGGTCCGAAGGGCGCGAAGGTGTCGAAGGACTTGCCGCGGAACCATTGCTTGTCGCCGAACTGGGCACAGCGGGCCGAGACGTCGTGGAAGACGCAGTACCCGGCGATGTAGTTCCCGGCATCCGCGGCCGAAACCTTCTTGGCCGTTTTGCCGATGATCACGCCGAGCTCGACCTCGTAGTCCAGTTGCTCCACGCCCTCCGGGTACACCACGTCGTCTTCGGGCCCGCACGCCGCCATCGGGCCTTTGCAAAAGAGCAGCGGCGCGGGCGGATACGCATGCCCCTGTTCGTCCGCATGGTCCTTGTAGTTCAGGCCGATGCAGACGATCAGGCCCGGACGCGGCACGGGAGCGCCCAGGCGCACCCCGGCACGGTTCACGACGGCCTGCGGGGCTATCTTGGAGGTATCGGCCAGGAGAGCCTTCGTTCTTGCCCAAAAATCGCCGCGCAGAAAGGCCAGCATCTCGCTCGGCAGCGTGGCGTCCGCGCGGTTCAAATCCACGATGCGCGCGCCGTTTTCGATCAAGGCCCCCAGACGTTCCTGGCCCAGCGGGCCGTAACTGACCAGTCGCATGCGTAGTCCTCCAGGTTGAAGCCTGCACCCCGTTTACCGGTTCGAAGCAAGGCTCTTCATCCTAGCCTGCCCGACGTGCCGCGCGAGTCCCGATGGATTGCTCAGGTGCAACTTGGCTAAATACCGCCGCGAACCAAACATATGCCGGGTTGCGCGCTTTTATCCTGGTAAGCGCCGGGTTTCTCCGGCCCACGCGAAAATATCTTCGATTTCTGGAAAAGCGGCTGCCCGCCGCGCGACGGGAAGGTGGAGACCAGCGTCATGGCCGCGACGACTTCGGCATTGCAGATCATTCATGGGGCCCGCATGTCGCCTACCCCGGACCTCCCCGACGAACTCTGGGAGATCGTCGAGCAGTACCGCGGCGAACTGGTCAACCAGGCCCTGGCCATGCTGGGCAGCCTGGAAGACGCCGAGGACGTGGTCCAGGAAACCTTCTGCGAAGCCTTTCGAAGCCGGGAGCGCATCGCCGAGGCGCGTTCGCTGGGCGCGTGGCTTCGCTCCATCAACAGGGCCAATGCCATGGACCACTTGCGCAAACGCCGCCGCGGCCGGCAGGCGCCGCGCCCCGGCCGCACGTTCACCACCGGCGGCTTCAGCCTGATCGAGATGCGCGAGTCGCTCGCCAAGGCCATCGAGGCCCTGCCCGAGGACCAGCGCAGCATCGTGGTGCTGCGCTACTGGGAACACCTTTCGTACGATGAGATCGCCGCGCGCCTGCAACTTCCGACGACGACCGTCTGGCGCCGCTTCTACGAAGCCTCCGTGGCGCTCTTCGGGCGCATGCAGGACAAGCTCGAAGCGCCCGCCCCCGATCCGCGAGACCCTTCCTGAGGAGTGCCGCCGCCATGACCGTGATCACGCACTGCGAAGAGATCGCGCCGCGCATCCCGCCGTACGTCGAAAGCACGCTGCCTTCGGGCGAACGCGGGGCGGTGGATGCGCACCTGCAGCACTGCCCGTCCTGCCGCACGGCGCTCAAGCGCTTCGCGCAGTTGCAGGCCTTCGCGCGCACGACGCTGGGGCCCGGCGTCCTTCCGCCCGAATTCGGCGCCGAGACCGGCCAGCGCATGACCCACATCACCACCGGCAGCCTGCCGGTGATGAAGGCCGACGAGGACCTGGCCGAAGCGCCCACGCGCCCGTGGTTCGACCGGATCCAGGACCGCCTGGGCGCCGCGCCGTGGTGGATGATCTCCGGGGCCTTTCACGCGCTGCTCCTTCTTATGCTGACGCTGATCGGCATGGCGCTGCTCCGTTCCGGCGAGAAGGAAGTCGTGATCGTCACCAACCTGGAAAAGCGCCCGGAACCCGAAGAGATCAAGCAGCAGCTTCCGCGCGACGTATTCAAGAACCCCGTGCCGGTGGAAATGACGGAAGTCACGCCCGAACCGGCCGTCGTGACCCACGAGGAAGTGGAAGTCGCGGAGCACGCCGAGACGGCCAACGAGACCGACGCGAACGAAGCGCGCGGCACCAACGGCCTGACCGACGTGGACCTGGGCGGTT